>NZ_JBSFWB010000036.1:0-78378 GCF_053592635.1 Streptomyces sp. NPDC002623
AACGCGCCCGGCGACGGCATGCACGTCGTCGCCGTGAAGGAACGGCCCGCCCGTTCGGTCTGGTCCGGTCCGGTCCGGTCCGGCGGCATCCTGCCGAAAGCACGCCACTGAAGCATCAAATATACCGAACATGCGGTTTACTTCGCGCGGGTCCCGGTGGGATGCTCTCCACGTTTCGGCGGGCGCAGGGGCGCGGTCTTCCGTTGCCCGTGCGGGCTGAGGGAGGGAAACGTGATGGTCAGGCAGGCGCGGGCGGTGCACACACGTCGGACCCTGGTCCGGGCGGCGGCCGAGGTGTTCGCCGCAGAGGGCTATGTCGGAGCCTCCCTTCCCGTCATCAGTGAACGGGCCGGAGTGAGCACCGGCGCCCTGCACTTTCACTTCGCCAGCAAGAGCGATCTCGCGGGGGAGGTGGAGCGGCTGGCGGCGGACTCCGCGGAGAAGCTGGCGGAGCGCTGTCGCAGCGGGGCGGACACGCTGCTGCAGTCGCTCCTGCACACATCCTGCAGTCTGCTCCTGGCCATGGTCGGCGATCCCCTGATCAGGGCGGGGTTCCGGCTGAGCGGCGATCCCTCCCGCAAGAACGGGGCGCAGATCCTGCACTGGTGGCGGGTGTGGGTGCACGATCTCCTGGTGCAGGCGCAGGATGCGGGGGAACTCGCGCAGGACGTGTCGGCCGACGCCGCGACGACCGCGATCGTGGCCGCGACGGCGGGGTTCGACGTGCTGGGCGCGGAGGACCGGGACTGGCTGTCGGTGGAGCGCGTGACACAGCTGTGGACCTTCGTCCTGCCGCGGCTGGCGGCCTCGCCGGACCAGGCCCCGACACTGTCGGGGATCGGCGAGGCTGTGCAGGCACAGGCCGAGTAGTCACGGCTGTGAGGATCCGCATCACTGGACTTCGCGTGAGCAACGGTCATTCCGTCAGGGCAGTCGCTCCGTGAGGAGCCGGGTGAACCGGGGTGAGGGCCCGACGCCCAGTTCCGCGTTCAGCAGACGGCAGAACGCGTGATAGTGACGCAGGGCCTCGCTGACGTTGCCCTCCGCGAGATGCGCCGACACCACGGCCCGATGGGCGCTCTCCCGTAGGGGTTCCGCGCGGACGCCCGCCCACGCCGCCTCCATCGCGAGGGCCGGCCGCCCCTGCCGGATCAGCGCCTCGGCCAGCGCGTCGAGCGCGTGCAGCCGCAGTTGGCGCAGGCGCTCCCGCTCCATCAGGACCCAGTCCTCGTCCCAGCCCGGCAGCAGGTCCTCGCCGAGCAGCAGCTCCAGCGGCGGCAGCGCGTGGAGCGCCGGGTCGCGGCCCTGCACCACGCCGAGCGCCGTCCGCGTGAGGGTGTGGACGTCCACGCACAGAGCCGGTGCGACCCGCAGCGAGTCTCCGCAGCAACCGATCAGCGGCGGCTCCCCGCGCGGCAGCTTCCACAAAGTGGTGCGCAGGCTGCCCCTGGCGTGCTCCTCGGTGACCTCGGGCCACAGGGTGCCGGCGAGGACCGTGCGGCACACGCGCTGCCGCAGGCCCATGAACGCCAGGAGCCGTTGGCCGTTGCGGCACAGTTCCACGGCCTCGTCGCCCACTTCCAACCGGAACTGGCCGAGCAACCGCAACCGTGGGGGAGGAGACACCAACTTGACCGCCTCGCTATGGCCAGGTGCTGCGCCGAGGGCCTGCCACTTGCGGCGTGCCACTTGGGTCGAGGAGGCCTCCCTCTCAAGTCTCGGGCCGCCGGGCACGCTCTGCAACTCCGTCGGGCGGGCCCGCCTGCGCGATGACGACAGGGTGACGCCGTGCTGACGGCGGCTCCGTAGCCTGGGGCACGGCGCAACAGCGTTCTTCGCCACGCTGCGGACTTCCCGCTTGGAGGTCGCGATGTCCTGGACGGACGCCATGTCGAACACCCAGAACCTGCCCATCATCTACGTCCGTGGCTTCGCCGGCGGCCAGTCGGGCATCGACGGCGCTGTGACGGACCCGTTCTACGGGTTCAACGCGGGCTCCACGCACATCCGCATCGGCTCGGAGAACAAGCCGGGCTTCTACCAGTTCGAGGGCCCGCTGCTCAGGCTCCACAAGGACCAGCAGTATCAGATCCTGGTCGAGGGCAGTCAGCAGGTCTTCCTGGACACCCAGCCCAGCGTCCCGCGCAACACCATCTGGATCCACCGTTTCTACGACCCTTCGGCGAGCACCTGGGGAGGCAAGCCGGAGGAATTCCGGATGGAGGACGCCGCCCGGGATCTGCTGGAGCTGATCGACAAGGTCACCGCGAAGTCCGGGGCCCCGAGCGTCCATCTCGTCGCCCACTCCATGGGCGGCCTGATCTGCCGCTGTCTGATCCAGAAGATCCTTCCGGACGCCGGGCGTGAGCCCACCGACTGCGTGGCCGACCTCTTCACCTACGGCACCCCGCACGGCGGCATCACCTTCGACCTCGGGTTCGGCGTGCTGGAGCGGCTGCGGGACGCCATCGGCATCAACGGCGCCGAGATCTTCGGCCGTGAGCGGATGTACCAGTACCTGACGCCCGGCGCGGGCAAGGACGACGAACCGCCGGACGGCTGGGATCCTCGGGCGATG
This sequence comes from Streptomyces sp. NPDC002623, assembly GCF_053592635.1. Taxonomy (NCBI): domain Bacteria; kingdom Bacillati; phylum Actinomycetota; class Actinomycetes; order Kitasatosporales; family Streptomycetaceae; genus Streptomyces; species Streptomyces sp. NPDC002623. The sequence continues at coordinate 2,579 of NZ_JBSFWB010000036.1, forward strand.
CCGGCCGGCGACGGGCAGCCGTTCGCCTTCCCCCTCAGCCGGGTCTTCTGCCTGGTCGGCACGAATCCACAGGACTACGACGTGGCGCACGGTCTGTCCTCCGCGGCGGTCGGCGCCCGCAGCGACGGGCTGGTGCAGATCGACAACGCGTACGTCCCCGGAGCCCAACGTGCCTATGTGCACCGCAGCCACAGCGGACGCTACGGACTCGTCAACTCCGAGGAGGGCTACCAGAATCTCCGGCGGTTCCTGTTCGGCGACCTCAAGGTGCACGCCGCCCTGGTCGACCACCGGTTGCAGCAGAACGCGGACACCGCCTGGCAGGCGGAGGTCCGCCTGTCGATACGCGGTCTGCAGATCGCGATGCACGAGCGGATGAGCGCCCACTGGTGTCCGATCCAACTGCCGTTCACCGCACCGGATCCCGGGGGAGTCCCGCTTGCGACCACCTTCCTGGCCACGCGCCTGATCAGCCCCAACGGCTCCGACGCGATGCGCTACGCGCTGCATCTGCGGATCCTGTCCCTGCGCAAGCACCACGACGGCCTCTTCGACTTCGACGACCACATCGAGCAGACGGCCGACTTCGACGACATCCTCGTCGTCGACGTGGGCGCCGATGCCGGCGGCTCCCAGGTGTGGGCCACCTGGAACTCGGCCATCGACGGCCCCATCAGGGACTACGTGCCGACGGACGCGGCCCTCGCGGACCAGGACCCCGCCCTCGGTACCTGGGTCGCCGACATCAGGCTGCCCGACACCACCGTGGACATCCTCGGCGCCGACGCGCGCGTCCGGCTCACTGTGGCCGACTGGAACTGACGAGAGGAGCCGAACCGCCATGGTCGCCTTGTCCAACGTCCGGTTCGGGAAGACGAACGACGACGTACGTACCGTACAGAAGGCCCTGATCAAGCGGGGTCGCAAGATTCCCGACGGGGCCACCGGCCGCTTCGGCGACCAGACGAAGGCCGCCTACCGGGCCGAGCAACTCGCCCAGGGCTTCAGGGGAGGCGACGCCGACGGTGTACCCGGCTGCACCTCCCTGACTGCTCTCGGCCGCGCCGCAGGCTTCGCCGTCAACTGCAAGGGCGCCGCCGTACCCGCCCCCAAGGGGCATGTGCCCTCGCCCGTGCCTGGCCACAAGGTCACCTTCGCATTCTTCAGCCCCGGACCGTACAAGTGGAAGCCCGACGGCATCGGCCGGCACACCGGCCAGGACTACGCCGCCGACGCCGGCACCCCCGTGGTCGCCGTCCGCGGCGGCACCATCGCCTTTTCGAAGGTCGACCCCGACGGGTACGGCCAGTGGCTCGGCCTGAGAGCGGACAACGGCCATGTCTACACCTACTGCCATCTCTCGCAGAAGCAGGTGAAGGCCGGTCAGAAGGTCGCCGCCGGGCAGCAGCTCGGCAAGGTCGGCAGCACGGGCAAGTCCACGGGACCGCACCTGCACTTCGAGATGTCGAAGGGGCGCGAATGGGCCTACGGCAATGTCGCGAAGCCCAGTTGGTGAACGAGCCACGAGCCACGAGCCACGAGCCAGGAGGCAGGAATGCCCCAGCACAACCCCCACCCGGTCCCGGACGAGCCCGGAGTGCTCGTGCCCGTCGAGGTCAGAGGCTGGCAGGACGGCTATGACGCGGGCATCAGTTCACCGCCGGACGTGCCCGCCACGCCATTGGCCCGCGACCCCCTCTACGCGGAGAGCTGGGCGCCGGGAGCGGAGGCGGGCAACCGCGACGGACGGGCCGAGGGCTGGCGGTGGGCCTACTTCGACGGCCGCGTCCGGCCCGCGTCCGGCATCGGCTACGGGCCGCAGAACAGCGGTGAGCCGGAGCCGGGCGACCCGGGCCTCTTCTCCTTCACGCAGAGCTGGCCCTGCGTGGGCGAAGCCCCGCTGCTGGTGATGCTCGCGCAGTTCGCCCCGGGGGAGAGCGGCGGAGAGGGACTCACCGGCAGGCGGCTCGCTCGGGCCTGCGCGGACAAGGGCGTCCAGCGGCTGTACCTGGCGGTGAACCTCTCCTCCTCCGGCGTGCCGGAGGAGTGGACGCCGGACGCGCTGAACAGCGCGGGCTACTGGCACGGCACGGTGTGCGAGTCGCTGGACGACGCCGCTCCCGAGGCGATCGCGCAGGTCACCGTCCGCGAACCCCGCTTCGCGGGACTCGTGCGGTACGCGCCCGCGGCCGAGCACGACTTCTTCGATCTCCTTCCGGTGGGCGGGCTGCTGCCTCCGGAATTCGCGGACTGACACGCCGGCTCACCGGCAGCTCGGCTCGATCGCGGCCGACGGGGAGAAGCGCTGCCACTCGGCCTCGCTGAGCGGGTCTCCCCGGCTGTCGCACAGGTGGCGTGCGATGGCGTCCGTGTCGGTCTTCCACAGCCGGACGGTGTGATCCTCGCCGCCGGCGGCCAGACTCTCGCCGTCCGGGCTGAAGGCGACCGCGTAGACATGGCCGGAGGCGGCCGTCAGCACCGCGCGCACCTCGGGCTCGCGGGGCGCGGTCACGTCGAAGAGCCACACGGTGGAGTCGGTGCTGCCGGCGGCGAGCGTGCCGCCGTCCGGGCTGAACGCCAGGGAGTACACATAGCTGGCGAAGCCCGTCAGCTCGGGGCCCACGCGTACCGGACGGCGGATGTCGCTCGTGTCCCACATCCGCACCGTGCGGTCCGCGCTGCCGGCGGCCAGGAGCCGTCCGTCGGGGCTGAACGCGACCGACCACACGTATCCCGTCGGCCCGCCCAGGGACACCAGCGGCCGGGTGTCCTTCCCGGCGGTGGCCCACACCCGGACGACCCGGTCGATGCTGCCGGCGGCGATGTGCCGTCCGTCCGGCGTGAAGGACACCGACAGCACCGCGTCGGTGGCGCCCGCGAGCGTGCGCAGCGCCTTCACCCGGTCCGGTCGGCTCGTGTCGAACAGTCGTACGGTGGAGTCGTCGGCGCCCGAGGCCAGCATCGTCCCGGACCGGTTGAAGGCCAGCGACTCCACGGTGCCGCTCTTCGCCACCCGGAACGCCGGACCGAGCGGGGTCAGATCACCGGTGAGGGTGTACGAGAAGAGGCGCACCATCGCGTCGCTGTAGCCGACCGCCAGGGTCCGCCCCCGGGGCGAGAAGGCCAGCGACTGGACGAAGGCGTCGGCGCCGGGACTCCACGCCTTGCCGACCGGCTGATGCCGGGCGAGATCCCACAGCTGCAGCTCCAGGGTGCCGACGGCCATCAGTCTGCTGTCGGGGCTGTAGGCGAGGGCGTTGACGCCCTGCGCCGAGGTCAGCACGGGGGAGGGCAGCGACCACAGGCGAAGGACGCCGTCGGCGCAGCCGGTCACCAGCGTCTGCCGGTCGAACCAGAACATGGACGTGACCGCCCCCGGATGCGGCAGCGTCGCGGTGACGTAGTCGGAGTCGCGGTCCCACAGCTGGACGGCGTCGTCGCTGCCCCCGATGGCGAGCGAGCCGCCGTCGGGGCTGAAGGCCACGGCGTTGAGCCAGCTGGTCGCCTTGCCGCCGGGAGTGCCCGCGGCGCGCGGACGGGTGGGGTCGGCGAGGTCCCAGAGCCGGGTGGTGCGGTCCTGGCTGCACACCGCCAGGGAACGGCCGTCGGGACTGAAGGCCACCCCCAGCGCGGGCCCCTCGAACCCGCCGAGCGTCGCGATCGGCTTCTCCCGGCCCGCGCCCGTGGTGCGCCACAGCCGGGTCCTCCCGTCGTGCCCCGCCGCCGCGATCAGCGCACCGTCGGGGCTGAAGGCCACCGACTGCTGGTAGTCCTCGCCGCCGCGGAACACGGTCGGCGGCGCGGCGGCGCCCGCCGTCCGCCCGTCCGCCCACAGCCGTACCGTGTGATCCGCGCCCGCCACGGCCAGCCCCCGCCCGTCGGGGGCGAACGCCAGCGAGTAGACGGTGGCGTCCGGGCTGCCGGGCAGATCGGGCAGCGGGCTCGGCCGCTCCGGGTCGGAGATGTCCCAGCGGTGCAGCAGGCCCATCCCGCCGCCGGCCACCAGCGTGCGCCCGTCGGGGCTCAACGCGACCGCGAAGACGGCGAGTCGGGGGGAGACGCTCAGCCGGGCCAGCCGCCGGGGCCGGGTCCGGTCCGTGGTGCTCCACAGCCGGACCGTGCCGTCGGACGATCCCGCGGCCAGCAGCCGTCTCCCGCTGTCGAGCGCCACGGACTGGACCAGCCCGGTGAAGCCGTTCAACCGGGTGGCCGAGGGCGCCGCCGAGGAGTCCATCAGCCGTGCGCGCGCCTCCTGCGTCCGCGCCGTCTGGTAGGCGGCCAGCGCCAGTTGGGCGCTGACCGAGGGGTCGTGCCCGCCGATCCGGCCCGCCTCCGCGGCCAGTTGACGCGACACGGCCTCGGTCCGGGCCCGGTCCGCCCGGTCCCGCTGACGCTGCGCGTACACCGACAGCCCGCAGGCGACGAGCACCAGGGCCAGCGCCACCCCGAGCAGCTGGCGCAGTCTGCGGGTGCGGTTGCGGGCGGCCCGCCGCTCCTGCTCCTCGTGCAGCAACGACGCGTCGAGGAAGGCGCGTTCATCGGTGTTGACGGCGTCGCGGTGCGCGGCGTCGGCCGCCCACTCACCGGTCAGCGCCAGCGAGGTGCCGCGCAGCAGCAGACCGGCGTCCCGCCCGGACTCCTTCCAGTTGCGCGCCGCCTCGGTCAGCCGCTGATGGACGCGCAGCCCGTCGCGGTCGGCGCCGATCCAGTCCCGCAGCCGTGGCCACGCGGTGAGCAGCGACTCGTGGGAGATCTCCACGGTGTCGCTGTCGGCGGTGATCAGCCGCTGCTCGACGTAGGCGGCCAGGACGGCCGTCGGCTCCGCCGACTGCGCTCCCTCGGCCCGGTCGAGCAACTCGCCCCACTGCGCGCGCCGCCGCGAGACCAGCGTGTCGTCGGTGACATGCACCAGGCGCAGGAAGATCAGCCGGGCGATGTCCTGCTGGACGTCGGACAGTTCGGCGAACACGGCTTCGGCGGTGTGCGCCACGGCGTCCCGGATGCCCCCGCTGTCCCGGTAGGCGGCGACGGTGAGCCGGCTGCGGGAGGCCCGCTGCCAGGTGGCGTGCAGGGCGTGGGACAGAAAGGGCAGGGCGCCGGGGTCGTGGGCGGCGGAACCCGGGTCGGCGTCGCCGCCGGACGCGGCGCGCGGCGCGAGGTCCCGTAACAGCAGCTCCACCAGGCCGCTCTCGATCTCCAGGCCGGCCTTGCGGGCCGGTCCCGTGATCGCCCGGTTCATCTCGTCGGGGCTCATCGGGCCGACCACCAACTGCCGGTTCTGCAGGGCGTCGGCGAGCAGCGGGAACCGCAGGGCCTGCGCGTAGAAGTCGGCCCGCAGCCCGATGACGACGAGTCCGGGCCGCAGGCTCCCCAGCAGTTCGATGAAGCGCGAGCGGGCGTCCGGGCGGCCGCACATGGTGAACAGCCCCTCGAACTGGTCGACCACCACCAGAGGCGACCGGTCCGGGCCGAACTCCCGCAGCCGCGCCGCCAGTTCCTCCGCCGGGTCACGGCCCGGGACCATCAGGACGACCCCGTCCGAGGCGCCCGGTCCGCCCGCGGGGTCGGTCAGCGCCCCGCCGCGGACCGCGGGGATCAGCCCGGCCCGTAACAGGGACGACTTGCCCGAGCCCGAGGGGCCGACCACGGCGAGCAGGCCCCCGCCGGACCCGGCGAGCAGGCGCAGCCGCCCAGTCAGCGTGGCCGTGAGCTCCTCCCGGCCGAAGAACCAGTCGGCGTCCTCCTCCTCGAAGACCTGCAGTCCGCGGTAGGGGGCGGGTGCGCCGGCCGGGGGCCGCCCCGGCGCCATCCGCACCCGGACCAGGGCCTCGTGCCAGTGGTCCAACGACTCCTGGGCCTCGATGCCGCACACGGCCAGGATGGCGGTGAGCAGATGGGGGGCCCGCACCGGCGGCAGATGGCGTCCCGAGAAGTAGTCCCCGGCCGTGCTCGGCGCGACCCGGACCGCCCGGGCGACCTGACGCACGGTGAGTCCGGCCCGCAGGCGCGCCTGCGTCAACTGGTGGGCGAAGTCCGAGACCGAGGTGATCGCCCTCGGATCGGAGTCATCACGGCGTCGATGGTGTCCGCTCTGTCTCTCGGACATTCGTCCTCCCCCGAAGCTGTGTGAGCCGGTGGCACGGCCTGTGGGACGTGTCCGGCTTTGTCCGACCACTGTCGGGGCTCGTCCGGGCTCGGGGCAACAGGTTGTCCCCGGTCCGCGGGGAGTGGCTTCCTCGGATCGGGGCCGCCGCGCCGCCCGGCACCGAGGGGAGCTTTCGCCGGGAGGCGCGGCGGCCCACAGGAAGGGAGGCGAACCCATGAGCACCGACTACGTACACGGCAGCGCAGACCCGGAAGAACCGGACGACGTCTTCTGAGTCTTCCGAGCCGACCGCAGCTCACCGAACCGGTCACCGCGCCAACGCGGACACCCCGGGATCCTCGTCGAGAGTGGGCGCCCACTCCGCGAGCAACCCCGGCCGCAGCAGCCCGGAGAGCTTCGGTCCCCGGCGGTTGGCGGTCCGGTCCAGCCAGTCCAGCACCGCCCAGGCCAGCCGCGGCTGCAGATCGCTCACCTCGTCCGGCCAGCCCCACCCGTCCACCGGCAACGGGCCGTCCGGCTCGGGCACCCGTACCAGCAGCGTCCGTGCCGCGGGCCGCTCGCCCAGCACGCTCTCCAGCGTCTCGTACACCCGCAGCTCGCGCTCCACCCAGGCCGCCGCGTCGAAAGCGCCGGCCGGACCCGCTCCCGCACGGCGCGCCGCCCACCAGTGCAGCATCGCCTCGGCGGGCCGCACACACACGACATGAGCCGGCAGCCGCAGCAGTTCCCGCAGCGCGAGCGGGCCGTAGTGGTCGACGTCGGCGAAGACATAGGGGCGGGTCAGGACGATCGCCGGCCACGCCTCTCCGGCCGCCGCCCGGCCGCGCAGATGCTCCGCCACCGACAGCCAGGCCTCCACCCGGCCGTGCACCGGGGTGCGCAGGACCGGTACGAACATCCCGTCGTCGAGGATCTCCTCGCCGGACCGCGGCAGCACGTAACCGAGCCCCAGCGCCTCCGCGAGCAGCGCGGCGGCCCCGCCGGCCAGCGGACGGTGACCGATCACGACGATCGGGACGACGCCCCGCTCGCTCCACCGGGCCGCCGCGGCCGGCACCGCCTCCCGGCGCAGCCCGGCCATCCGGTCCTGCACCAGCAGATGCCGCGGCCGGTGCCCGTCCTCGGCGTCCAGCCAGACCCGGCTGCCGGGCTGTCCCTGCCAGCTGTACTCGCCGCGGTGCCGGAGCGTGCGGTGGGTGAGCGCGGACAGCTCCAGCCGCACCGTCCAGTAGTCGGAGTGGCCGTCCGCCTCCGCGCGCCGCACCGCGGCCAGGGTCTCGCCCGGCAGTCCGCCGTCGGCGAGGGCGATCGCCCGGTACTGCGCGAGCGGCTTCGCCCCGGCCCGCAGCCGGAACTCGGCCACGTCCATGAGCGGGGCGCGATAGCGACTGCCCGACTCGACCGAGGACAGCGAGACCGTGAACCGGCCGGCGGCGTGCCGGTCCGCGAGCACGGCCGCCGCGGCCGCGGCCGGCGCCCGGTCGAACCCGGGCTCCTCCACGTCCCGGGCGAGCTGACCGGCCGCCGCGATGCCCGTGCGCAGCTGCCGCATCAGATGGGGGACGCTCGGCGTGGCCGCCTCCTCGGGCGGCAACCAGCCGAGCTGCGCGAACACCTGACGCACCGGCACCCCGGCCAGCAGGGCCAGCCGGTTCACGAAGTCGGGTCGGGGCTCCCGGCTGCCGTTGAGCATCGCCTTGACCAGCGAGTCCGACCGCTCGTACGTCGGATACGCCGCCCGGAACGCGTTCACCACGGCCACGGTGCCCAGGACGCCGCGCTGGTGCAGCGCCGTCAGACACAGATCTATCCCCGCGGGCGTGCCGGAACCGCTCTGCCATGTCGCCATTCACCTGTCCTCCCCATCGGCCCCCCGCATCCAACACGCTCCCGACACAACACGGCCCGGATCGGACACGAACACGCCTTGTCGCCGCTCGGCGGCAGCCGGTTCAGTCGTGAAGGTCGGCAATCGGGACAGCAACCGGCACAGCACCGGGCAGCTCATGCGAAAGAGGCACGCGAGTGGACAACCTGCGTCGAGGCATCGGCCGCGTCGTGGACGACATCCGGCACGGCCGTCACATCGAGGCGTACGCCTTCTTCTTCCTGGGGCTGGCCCTCGTCGGGCTGGGCCTCTCCGACCAGGTCGGGACCAAGGGACTGGCCCAGTTCACCGTGGGCGCCCTGGCGTTGCTCGTCTTCCGGACGGCGGTGCCGCCCGCCCGGCCGCCGGCCACACCGGACGAGGTGCTGCGCCGCCGGGAGGACCTGGGCCCGCTGCGCAAGCTTCTCGACGGCGCCCGCGACCTCCGCGTCTACGGCCCCTCCGCGATCAATGTGCTGGCGGGCGCGGACGACCTGCGGCGGCTGATCCTCGAACGCGGCGGGACCGTCCGGATCGTCCTCCTCGACTCGTCCCCCCGCGCCGTCGCGGACGCCGCCACCCAGCTGGACGACAATCTCGACCTCGGCGCCGCACTGCAGAGTTCGCTGCGCGCCCTGCGACGGCTCGACGGCATCGAGGGCTTCGCCTGCCGCCGACTGCCGTTCAACCCGGGCTTCAGCCTGCTCGTCGTCGACGGCGACAGCGTCGACGGCACCGTCGTCGTCGAGTTCCACGGCTTCGCCGACGGCACGATCAACGAGCGGATGCATGTGGTCCTGGACCGCCGGTCCTCACCCCACTGGTACGAGTACTGGCTGCGCCGCTTCGACGCCCTCTGGGACGCGGCCCTGCCCGGCGCCCCCACCCCGCCGACCCCGCAGACCCCGCCGACCCCGCCGTCTCCGTCTTCCGACGACGATCCGCAGGCGGGTGCGTCGTGACGGCCCCGGTCCCCGCGGTCGCCGAGGCCGCGGCGCTGCTCGATGGCCTCGACCCCGACGAGGTGCTCGTCTGGTCCGGGGCCGGCATCTCCGTCGAAGGGCCCACCAGCCTGCCCAGCGGACCGGAACTGACCCGGCGGGTCTTCGACGCCTTCTTCGAAGCGGGCGCGCTGGCCCGGGTGCTGACCTACCACCAGGTGGTCGGCCTGCGCACGAGCCCCCTGTGCGCCTACGACACCACCCTGCCCACCTCCCGGCTGCCCCGGCTGGAGACCGCGCTGGACGCCGCCGCCCGGGCCCGCCCCGACGCCTCCCCCGGCACCTTCGACATCCTCGACGACGTCCGCAGCGCGGTGCCGAACCGGCTGCACGCCTTCGCCGCCGGGCACCTCGCCCTCGGCGGCCGGCATGTCACCGCGAACTTCGACACCTGCGTCGAGCGCGCCTACGAGGCCCGGCACGGCCGGCCCGTGCCCCACGACGCGGTCCACCACTTCCACGGCTCCTTCGCCGACTCGCCCGACGGCAAGGCGCTCGGCGCCACCCTCAGCCTGATCCGGACGGGATTCCCGCACGCGGAGATCCAACGGCTGCGGCGCCTGCTGTCCGCCCACCGCGCCGTGCTCGTCCTCGGCTACAGCGGCAGCGACTACTTCGACGTCGACCGGTTCGTCGCCGCACTCCCCCCGGACGCCCTGAACGGACTGCGCGTGCTGTGGGTCATGCACGCGGGCCACGAGTCGCATGTGCCCGAACGCGACCCGATCGCCCTGCAGACCCTGCTGCGCCGGGCCGGCGCCGACGTCCACGTCCTGTGCGGGCCCACCGACCTCCTGGTCGGCGAGATCGCCCGCCGCTGGGGCCTGGAACCGCTGGGCGACCCGCCGCGCCGGGCCACGGCCGACCCCGCACTGCCGGTCACCGACGCCGAGCGCCGCCGAGCGACCTTCCTGCTGTACCGCTCGCTGGGCCTGCACCGGGAGGTCCGCCGGCTGCTCGACGCGCAGGCCACCGGCACCGACGACCCCGTCGAGCTGCGCGCCGTCCGCTCACGGCTGTTGTGGGAGGCGGGCGCCTGGAACACCCTGCGCCGTATGTGGTGGCGGGCCCCCGCCGACGGCCCCGACCACTTCCTGCGCGCCGAACGCATCGGCGCGTCCCTGTGGGCGCAGGGACGGCTGCTGCCCGCCTGGGTGTGGCTACGACGGTGCCGACGCCATGTCGCCGAAGGCACCGACGAGTCCTACGCCCTGGAGGAGACCCTGAACAGGGTCGTCGAGCACATGCACCGCACCCCCGACCTGCGCCCGCTCGCCCGCCGGCTGCTCGCCCGGATGCCGGAGCCCGTGGCGGACGCCGACGCCGACGCCGATGCCGACACGGACCCCGACGCCGGCGCGGCCGAGGACCGGAGCCGGTCCGTGGCGGCCCTCCGGGCGCTCCAGGACGTCCGCGACAGCCTCGGCGCCCTGCGCGGCGGCCGGCCCCGCGAAGACCAGGCCCACGCCGAGGAGTCGACGACCTGGTTCCAGGAGACCGGTGACCTGCAGGGCATGTTGAGCTACCGGCACCGCGCCCTGCGCGACGGATACCGGGCGAACGGCGGCCCCGAGGTCACCGACGCGAGGCTGCGGGAGTCCTACGACGAGATCATCACCGCCAACCTCTTCCTGGGCTCCAAGGCCGGGGCGTGGCGCACCGCCCTCCTGCCCGGCGCACACCGCGCGTTCAGGGTGCACGAGTACCTCTTCGCCCTGGCCACGCTCGAGTACGGCTGGTGGCACCGGTTCCGGCTGCTCGCCTGGTACCTGCCCCGACGCCTGCACCACGTGCTCACCGGCACCCGCCGCACCTGACCCAACGCACCTGACCGAACGCACCTGACCGAACGCACGTGACCGAACGGACCTGAACGATCGGAGTGAAGCATGGCCGAGACCGTGAGTTCCATCGACCTGACCGCCGGTTCCACCACGGAACTGGACCTGCCCCGAGTGAAGGAGGCACTGGCCCGGGACGGCTACGCGTACGTCCGGCCGGTGCCCGAAGGCTTCGACTACGTCGGCCAGTTGAGCCGGCTCGGCGCGCCGATACCCCAGTTCGACGGCGTCGTCGTACGCGAGGTGCGACCGGAGTCCTCGGTCGACAACTCGGTCTACTCGGCCTCCAACACCCGCGAACTCATGCCGCACACCGAGTGGTTCGAGTATCCCGGCAACCCGCCACGCTACGTGGCCCTCTGGTGCGTGCGGCAGACCGAGGGACCGGGCGGTGAGACCACCCTCGCCGACGCCTACGCGTTCGTCGACCGGCTCCGCCCGGAGGAGCGGCGCCGACTGGAGGCCTCGGTGTACCCCTGGACGCCCAGCGCCGTCCTCCAGCGTCTCGGCATCCGCTTCGAGGCCGATCACCCGCTGCTGGAGCCGGTCGGGGACGAACTCATCGTGCGCTTCCCCTGCGACGACCGCTGCGAGAGCTTCGACGCGCTCATGGACGGCTATCTCGCACGCGGCCGGCAGTTCTTCCAGGACCACGAGATCGCCGTGCGCATCGAGGAACGGGCGCTGCTGGTCTGGGACAACTGGCGCATGATGCACGCCCGCCACGCCTTCGCCGACCGGGTGCGGCACCTGCGCAGGGTCCTGCTCGCCGAGCACGTGTGACCTCGTAGACCTCGACCGTTTCCCCGCTCGACCGCTTCCCCGCTCGACCGCTTCCCCGCTCGACCGCTTCCCGGCTCGACTGCGTCCCCGTTCGGAGGCTGACCGCATGAAGGCACTCATCCTCGCCAACGGCCGCGCCACCCGGCTCGGTCCCGTCTCCCGGGCGGTCCTCAAGGCGCTGCTGCCCGTCGCCAACCGGCCGGTCCTGTGGTATGTGCTCCAGAGTCTGCGCGAGGCCGGCGTCGACGAGATCGGCATCACCGTGGGCCCCGACACCCGGCCCGTCGTCGACTACGTCCGCGCCCTCGAAGAGCCGCTCGAAGACCCGCGCCCGCACGTGGAGTTCCTGTGGGAGGACCGGCGGTCCGGAACCGGCGGCGCGCTGCGCGACCACCGTGCCTACCTGGCCGGCGCACCCGCGGTCGTCGTCCCGGCCGACATCATCGCCGGCGTCGACATCGCCGCACTCGTGCGGCACCACCGGGCGCACCCCGCGGCCGTCACGGTCGCCGTCACCCCGCAGGACCCCGCGCGGTGGGACGGGGACTTCCTGGTCGCCGACGGTCCGTTCGCCTCGGCCTACCTCTTCAAGCCGGGAGCGGCCAGCCCCTCGCGCCTGGGGTCCACGGGCGCCTGGGTGGTGGACCCCCGTGCGCTCTCCCTCGTCCCCGCGCAGGGCTTCTGCGACTTCTCCGAGCAGGTGCTCCCACGTCTGCCCACCCGGGACCTGCCCCTGGGCGTCTTCGACGCGGGCGCCGTCTACCAGCGGGACGTGGGAGTGCCGCAGCGGTTCTACGACAGCAATATCGAAGCCCTCACCGGCAGATCCTCGGCCAGCCGCTATCTGCCCCCGGCCGGTCCGTGCGGGGCGGGCGACGTCGCGCGGGTCGCCCACGGCCCCGTCCTCATCGGCCCGGACGTCGAGGTGCACAGCAGCGCCCGCATCCACGGACCGACCGTGATCGGCGGGGGCTGTGTCATCGGACCGCACGCGTCCGTCGTGTCCTCGGTCCTGCTGCCCGGTTCCGTGGTGCCCGCCCACACCCTGCTGTCGACCTCGGTGTTCGGTACCACGGACCGTCTGTACGCGGAACTTCTGAGACGGCCCTCGCCGGACCGGCGGGACCGTCTGGTCGACACGGCCGGGGACACCTCATGACGGGGGGAGCGGGCATGGAGTTCTTCATCAGCATGGAGCCCCAGTGCGGCGCGACCTACGCCCAGCAGCTGAGGGTGGCGCAGGCGGCGGAAGAGCTCGGCTTCGGCGGGGTCTTCCGATCCGACCACTTCCTCGACCACCGGCCCGGCAGCACCGCGGGCGGCGTCACCACCGACGTGTGGGTCACGCTCGCCGGCCTGGCCCGCGAGACCCGGCGGATCAGGCTCGGCAGTCTCCTCACCTGTGCGGCCTACCGGCCTCCCGCGGTCCTGGCGGCCATGGTGGCGCAGGTGGACGACATGAGCGCGGGACGCGTCGAACTCGGCCTCGGGGCCGGTTGGTTCGCCGCGGAGCACGAGGCGCTCGGCATTCCGCTGCGCGCCGGGCGGGAGCGGTTCGCGGTGCTGGAGGAGCAGTTGCAGATCGTGCGCCGCCTGTGGCAGGAACGCTCCGACCGGCGGCCGACGCCGCCCCTGGTCGTCGGCGGGCGCGGCACGCGGCGCACCCCCCTGATCGCGGCGCGGTACGCCGACGAGCACAACATCGCCCGCCCCTCGGTGCAGGACGCCCGGACCGCCGTCGAGGCCGCCCGGCGGGCCTGCCGGACGGTGGGCCGCGACCCGGCGTCCCTGCGTCACTCCGTCCTGCTGCGCCTGCACTGCACCGCGGAAACCCGTACCGCAGAAAGCCGTACCGCAGAAAGCCGTACCGGAGGGAGCGGTGCAGGCGAGAGGGGTGCGGCGGGGACCGTGGCGGGCGACCCCTCGCAGGTGGTGGAGCGGCTCGCCGCCTACGCCGCGCTCGGCGTCACCCGCGTCTACCACCAGGTGGTCGACTTCGGCGACCTCCGACACCTCGAACTGCTGGCCCGCGAGGTGCTGCCCGCGGTGCTGGCCATGAAGGGAGGCGAGCGCCGGTGAACGCAGGCATCGCCGTCATCGACCAGTCGTCGTCGGGCGGTAGCGAACTCGACGTGCGCCGGGTCAGGGAGTGTCTCGCCGCGACGGGCCAGGTGTATGTGCGCCGGGTGCCGCCCGCCTTCGACCACCTGGCCCAGCTGAGCCGCCTGGGGCAGGTCGTCCCCCAGTTCGACGGGCGGATCGTGCGAGACGTCACGCCCGACCCCGCGGCGGACGAGAGCGTTCATCTGCCCGCCAACACCCGCGAACTGCTCGCGCACACCGAGTGGTTCGAGTTTCCCGGGCCGCCGCCCCGCTACCAGGCCCTGTGGTGCGTCCGCCAGGCCGCCGGACCGGGCGGCGAGACGACCCTCGCCGACGGGTACGCCTTCGTGGCCGGGCTGCCGTCCGACCAGGTGAGACGCCTGGCGGAGCGGGAGTACACCTGGCGGCCCACCGCCGTCCTCGCACGGGCCGGCGTCGCCTACGAATGCCGGCATCCGCTGGTCGAGCGCCGCGCGGAGGCACTGGTGGTGCGGGTGCCCTGTGACGAGCGCTGTGTGGACTACGACGACCTGATGGCCGACTACATCGCGCAGGCCCGCCGCTTCTTCGCCGGCCACCGGCTCGCGGTGAAGATCGAGGAGGGGGCCGTCCTCATCTGGGACAACTGGCGCATGATGCACGCCCGCACCGCCTTCACGGACCGCCGGCGCCATCTGCGCAGGCTGCTCGTCTCCGCCCCGACGCACGACGAACCCCGCACGACGAACCCCGCACGACGAACCCGCATGACGAATCCGCATGACGAATCCGCATGACGAATCCGCATGACGAACCCGCGTGATGAACCGACGTGACGAACCCGCGTGACGAACCCGCGTAAGGAGAAACGGCATGACGCCAACGCCTCACTCGGCACCCGGCCCAGCAGAACTGGAGATCCTCGCCGAGGGGATCAGGGCATGGGTGCTGGCGGCCAACAAGCATCCCGGCGGCAGTTCCTCGGCCGTCGAGGCCGTCACCGCGCTCTACTTCTCCGGCGCCACCTCGCTGGGGACCGACGACGGGGACCGGCTCGTCTACTCGAAGGGGCATGCCGCCGCGCCCTGGTACGCGGCACTGTGGGCCCTCGGCGCCATGCCCGGCATGTCGTGGCAGGAGCTGACGGGCTTCGGACAGGTCGGACACCCGGTACCGCGGATGCCCCGGCGCGGCTCCCTCCCAGGGGTCGAGATGAGCACCGGCGCGCTCGGCCAGGGCCTCAGCTTCGGCGCGGGACTGGCGCTGGCCGACCGAAGGGCCGGGCGGTCGCGCCGCACCTTCGTCGTCCTCGGCGACGGGGAATGCACCGAGGGGCAGGTGTGGGAGGCGGCCATGACCGCGGCCAGGCTGGGGCTGCGTAACCTGGTCGCCCTGGTCGACGCCAACGGCTCGGGCAGTGTCATCCGGCTGCCGGTCGACGAATGGGCGGCCCGCTGGGCGGGGTTCGACTGGTGCGTCCGGGAGGTCGACGGACACGACCTGGTCGCCCTCACCCGCGCACTCCGTCCCACCGAGGACCCGCGCCCCACCGTGCTCGTCCTGCGCACGGTCAAGGGCCGCGGGCTCGCCGCGGACGTGGAGGGCGGCAACACGCTGAGCGCCGAGGCGTCGCCCGAGCACCTCCCGGCGCTGGACACCGGCGCGCTCGTGGAGCGGGCGCTCGCCGTGGTCGACACCCGGTGGCCGACGGCCCGCCGACTGCGCGAGGGGCCGCGCGCCGTGCCCGAGCCCGAGGCGGCCGGCGCCGCATGGCGTAACCGCTCCGCGCTGCTGAAGCGGCTTTCGGATCACCCCGTCGGCGATGTCGTGGTGGCCAAGAAGGCGCTGGGCGCCGAACTGGCCGAGGAACTCGCCGGCCTGCCCATGCTGTGGATGGCGCCGGACGCCATCCGCAACTCCGGGCTGCTGCCCCGCATGGAACGCACCGGCTCCTGGCACTGGACCGACCCCGGCTCCGACGTGCTGCAGTGCGCGATCGCCGAACAGGACGCGGCCTCGCTCGCCGGCGGCGCCGCGGCCGGCGGCCTGGCGCCCGTGCTGTTCTCCATGGAGGGCTTCTACTGGCGGATGCTCGACCAGATCCGCGAGTCCCTGGTGTTCCCCGGACTGCCGGTGCTGCTGGTCGGCACCTCCGGCGGGCTGGGCGATCCGCTGGGCCCCATGGTCCAGTCCGACGGCTGTCTCGCCGCCCTGCTGGCGCTGCCCGGACTGGAGGTCTTCGAAGCCGCGGACATCAACACGGCGAAGGCACTGGCGGTCGAGGCCCTGGCCGACGGACGTCCCGCCTATCTGCGGCTGCCGCACGAGGCGGTGCCCGTGCGGCACGGTCTGGGCAGTTGCGCCGGGGCGCCGCTGCACGACGGCGTGCGCGAGATACACGGCCATCCCCGCCCCGAGGTGGTGCTGGTGGCCGCCGGAGCGATGCGGGAGACCGCGCTCGACGTGGCGGAGCGGCTCGCCCGCGACGCCGACCGGGCCGTGCGGGTCCTGGAGGTCGTCAGCCCGACGAGGTTCGGCCGGCTGCCGCGGGCCGGACGGGAACGGTACATCGCGCCCGGCGCCCTGGCGGTGAGCCTGCACAACGCGCCCTCCGGCGTGCTCGGTTCGCTGCTCCCGGAGGGCGGCATCGCGCTGGGCGCCGACGGCTACGGCATCGCCGGATGGCCGAGCCGGTCCCTCTTCGAGGCCGCCGGCCTGTCCGCGGACGCGGTCACCGAGCGCGTGCTGAAGGAACTCCGATGATGCCGGGCCTCTCGCGGCTGCTGCACCGCGACACCGAGAGCGGCGGCTTCGACGTGGCGGTCAACCGCGCCCACCGCTATCTCGTGCACGTGGAGAGCGGACTGCTGGGCCGGATCGGCGTCATGGTGCGCGATCTGGCGGAGCAGCAGGGCGCGGACCGTCTCGTGCTGGTCGCCGACCGTGGGGCGGCGCGGCACCATCTGCCGGCGGTGGACGCCGTGCTGGAGCGGAGCGGGCTCGCGCGGGAGACGGTGCTCGTGCCCGAGGGGGAGTCCGCGAAGACGACGGACGGCCTGGACCTGCTCTGGCACGCGCTGCACCGTGCGGGCACGACCCGGCGCACCCTGGTGCTGGGCCTGGGCGGCGGCGTGGTGTGCGACCTGACCACCGCCGCCGCGGCCACCTACATGCGGGGCATCCCCTACGCCCTGCTCCCGACCACCCTCCTCGCCCAGGTCGACGCGGCCGTCGGCGGCAAGGGCGGCGCGGACTACCAGGGCGCCAAGAACCTGATCGGAGCCTTCCACCACCCCGTGGCCGTCTTCGTCGACCCGGAGTTGCTGCGCACCCTGTCCCCCCACCACCTCTCCAACGGACTCGCGGAGGTCGTGAAGGTCGCCCTGATCGCCGACCCCGCGCTCTTCGCCCTTCTGGAGGACGGCGTCGGCCGAGAGCTGAGCGACCTGCCGTGGGAGGCGATCGTCCGCGCCGCGCTCCGGGCCAAGCTCGACCTGCTGGGCCCCGATCCCTTCGAACAGGGCGACCTGCGCCGGCTGCTGAACCTCGGGCACTGCTTCGGCCATCCCTACGAGGCGGTCAGCGGATTCAGGGTGCCGCACGGCGAGGCCGTCGCCGCCGGACTGGCCGTGGCGACCGGCGTGGGCCTGGCCACGGGACGCTCCCGCACCCAGGACGCCGACCGCATCCTCGCCCTCCTGACCGACCACCGGCTGCCCATCACCATGCCCCGTGAACTGCGGCCCCGAGTCTGGGACGAGCTGGACACGGTCCGCAGGGTGCGCAACGGCGTGCTCCACCTCGTCGTCCCCCGCTCGCCCGGCCGGTGCACCGTGGTCGACGACATTCCCCGCTCGGCCTTCGACGAGGCGCTGGCCCGGCTCGACACCTGGAGCACGCGGTGACGGGCGCCGAGGGCGACCGGATCCTGCTCGAAGGCGGCGGCAGCCGCACCTGGGCGGCGCTGACCCGCGCCCGCGCGGTGCTGGCGGTCGCCGAGGGGCGCTCGACGAACCCGCGATCGGTGGGCGGCGAACGCGCGCTCACCGAACTCGTCCGGCTGCTCGCCGAGATACAGCGCAAGACAGCCGTCGACGCATCGCCGCGGGCCGTGATCGCGGCGCACGGGGCGGCCTCGACGGCCCGGTGCGCCGACGAGTTCACCGGACTCCTGCGCACGGCCGTCCACCGCGTCGGCCGCGCCGCGGCCCCCGTGCTGGTGACGAACGACATCGTTCCGCCGCTGTTGTCCGTCGACGCCGGTGTGCCGGTCTGCGCCGTCGTCGCCGGAACCGGAACGGGGTTCGCCGTGCGCAACGGGCCCCGCTGGTCCCGGGCGTCGGGACTGGAATGGCTGCTCAGCGACGAGGGCGGCGGCCACCACCTGGCCGTGGCCGGCCTACGGGCGGCCGTGCGCGCGCTGGACGGCCGCGGGGCCCCGACGGCCCTGACCGATGCCGCCCGCGAGTGGTGCGCCCCGCACCCGGCGGCGACGGCCCGCGTTCCGCTGGGGGAGGCGCTGTTCGCCGCGGTGTACCGGGACGGCGCCAAGCCCGCCGTGGCCGAGTTCGCCCGGCAGGTGCTGAGCTGCGCCGACGGCGGCGACCCGGTCGCCGCCGGTCTCGTCCACGCCGCCGTCGACGAACTCGTCACAGGGACGCTGGCCGCACTGCGCACGGCGCGGGTCGCCCCGAACGCCCCCTACGCCCTCGTGCTGAACGGTTCCCTGTTCCGCCCGCCGGACGTCCTGCGCCGGAACTTCCTGGAGCGGCTCGCCGAGCGTGCCCCGTGGACCTCCCTCCACCACGGCCCCGACGACCGCGCCGACTCGCTGCTGCGCCTGGCCGACGTCTGGGCGGGCGCCCCGCACGTCCTGGACGACATCGCGGGCGCGTTTCCGCTCCGGGCCGACCCGCTGCCCGGCAGCGGACTGCAACGGCCGGACGCGGCGGCGGTGTCGGGATGAGGCCCCCGATCCCCCCGAGCCCTCCGATGCCGAGCCCCCCGATCCCGATCCCTCCGATCCCCCCGTTCCCCGAGTTCGGCCATGCTGTCGGCCGGGCGCTGGACGAGTGCCGGGCGGTGGTCGCCGACTTCCGCCGCGCCCCGACCGCACCGCGTCTGAAGAACAACGTGTTCGGCGGGGTGGAACCGGTCTGCGACCTTGACCTGCGCCTCCAACGCCTGCTGATCGACGCGGCACGCGAGCGCCGGCCCGACCTCCCGGTCGTCGCGGAGGAGGAGCGCGGCACGCTGGAGCCGACCCCGGACCGCTGTCTGCTGATCGATCCGCTGGACGGCACCGCGCCCTTCCTGGCCGGCTCCGACAGCTACGCCATCGGCGTCTGTCTCGTCGACGGCGGCCGTCCCGTCGCCTCCGTGCTCGACCTGCCCGCCTACCGGGTGAGGCTGACCGCCGTGGCCGGCGCCCTGCACGTGGACGGGGACGTCGACGTCCTGCCGTGGTTCGGACCGCGCTGTGTGCTGACCGGCCCGCGGCACGTCGGCCGAGTCCGCGAAGCGCTGGCGCGGCACCGGCTGGACGGGTACGAGGTACGGCCGGTGCCCACGGCCGGGGTCAAGCTCGCGCTGGTCGCCCTGGCCCGCGCCGGGGCGGGCGTCCTGCCGCCGCGGGCCGGGATCGCCGCGCCCTGGGACCACGCGCCGGGAGCGGTGGCCGTCGTCGCGGCCGGCGGAGGGTTCCGCACCGCGACCGACGACGACGGCACGGCGGTCCGGCCCGCCGTCCTGGACGCATGGCTGGCCACAGCGGCAGGCGCGGACGCTCCCCGGCGGCTCGGCCGTCTGCTGTCGCCGCCGCCGACAAGAAAGGCAGGCACGTGATGCGCTCCCTGTCCACGGTCACCGACGGCCTGCGGGGCACGCCCGGGCCCGACTGGTCCGAACGCGACCTGCTCGCCGTCCTCACGGGACTCGCCTCCGGCGACGAGCGGGCGGTCCTCGTCGGCCACGACGGCCGCGCGGGCTCCCGCGAACTGGCCCACCTGGCCGCGGACTTCCTGGCCCACCGAGGCGTGCGGTGCGTCCTCGCCACGGGCCCGGCGCCCACGCCCGCCCTGGGCCGCCTGGTCCACGACGACCCGGACCTGCGGGCCGCGGTCGTCCTGACGGCGAGCCACAACCCGCCGGGCTACTTCGGCGTCAAACTGCGCGACGCACACGGACACGGCTGCACGGCGGGAGCGGGCGCGGCCCCCGGAGACGTCACCCTCGACATCCCCCGCCACGCCCATCGGACCCTCGACGTGCTGGAGCCCTACACCCGTGCCGTCGGCCGGCCGCTCGTGGACGCCGCCGCCCGTTTCGACGGCGCCCTGATCGTCGACGCCGCCCACGGAGCGGTCGGCGAGCTGGCCGGACGACTGCCGGAACTGACGTTCTCCCGGGCCCGGCCGCTGCCCTTCTTCGCCGGCCGGACCCCCGACCCCACCCTGCGCCCCCAGGCCGACGCCTGCGCGGACCGCGCCCTGCGCGCAGCGGGGGAACCGGGCGGCGGGATGGTGGCGATGGTCGACGGCGACGGCGACCGCCTGGTCCTGTACACCCGGCGCTCCCGCACCGTGGGCAGCGCGGAACAGGCCGCGATCCTGCTGCGCGCGGGCCTGCCCGTGCGACGGCTGATCACCACGGACGTGGCGCCGCTCATGATCTCCCGAGTGGCGGCCGGGACCGGCCGCGAGGTCGCGGTGAGCCGGACCGAGGTCGGTTTCAAGCACGTCCTCGCCGCCTGGCGGTCCGACCGCGCCGCCGTGCTGGGACTGGAACCCAACGGAGCCCTGGTCTGGTCGGGAACGAGCGGGGACGACTACTTCGAGCGGGACAGCCTGGCCGCGCTGTCGCTGCTGCTCCGCACCTTCCCCGGCTGCGCGGCGGTCGACGACGCGGTGGCGGAGCTACGGCGGCTCCACCCCTACCGGCAGTTCACCCGGGCGCTGCGACGGCCGGCCGACGAGGTGCTGTCCGACGTCCGCGCCCTGCTGCCGGGCTGGCGTCGGGACCGGTGCGGCCGGGCCGACTCCACGGCCGTCTTCGAGGACGGCCGGCACGGCCGGGTGGCGGTCCGGCCGTCCGCGACCGAACCCTGCACCCGGCTCTATATGGAGACCGACCCCGAGACCGCGGACCGGCTGCTGACCGGCCTGCGCGGCTGACCCGTCGCCACGCCCGCGCGCGGGTTCACGCGACCGGTGCGAGCAGCCCCGCCGCGACGAGCCCGGCCAGGCCCATGTCGGCGTCGGTGAGGTCGCCGGTGAGCACGTGCCGTACGTAGTCGGCCCTCGGGAGGACGACCGGCTCGATGAACTCCGCCGCGTCCGGGCTCGGCGCGGCCACTCTGCGGCAGTCCCGGGCGAGCACCGCGTGCCGGACGTGGGTCGCGTACGAGGCGAGGTAGGTCTTCATGACCACCTCGACGCTCCCGGCCCGGTAGCCGGTCTCCTCGAGGAGCTCCCGGGCCGCCGCGGCCTCGACCGTCTCGTCCGGCTCGACGACTCCTCCGGGGAGTTCGTCGAGGACCCGTCCCGGGCCTGGCCGGAACTGGCGGGCGAGCAGTCCCTGTCCGTCCTCGGTGAAGGCGACGACCGCGACGGTACGCGGCCCGCAGAGGATGTCCCAGTGGTCCTGGCGGCCGTCCGGGTAGCGGTAGGTGCGGTTTCGTACCGTCAGGAAGCCTGCGCATTCCGGACGTTCGGCCAGGAATTCCCATCGCAGGCCGGGGTGGCTGTCGTTCACGCGGTGGAGCGTATCGGACTCCCCGGTCCGCGCGGGACGAGAACGAGGCGGGGCGAAAAGGCCGTCTTGCCCGGTGCATGCCAATGGTGCGAGACTCCGGAAACCGATGCCTGTCCGCGAGCCGTTCGGCGAACCGGGCACTGCCCACGCTCAGCCGGCTGATCTCGACAGCAAGGGAGTGGCGTGTTAGGCGCACTGAGGTTCAGGCACGTGTCCGTGGCGGCGACGGCGGCCGCCCTCGCGCTCCTTCTGGCCGCCTGCGGCGGCGACGGCAGCCCCGGCGGAAGCGGCCCCGCCGCGTCCGCGTCGCTCGACCCCCAGGCGGACCTGAGCAAGCAGCGGCTCACCGTCTCGAACTGGGACGGCTATCTGCCGGAGGACCTCCCCGCCCGGTTCGAGTCGGCCGTCGGCCCGCCCGTGACCGTCGCGAAGCACAGCACCAACGAGGAGATCGTCGCCAAACTGACCGCCTCCGCCGACAGCGGCATCGACGTGGCGTTCGTCTCCGGCCAGTACGCGCAGGCGCTCGCGGCGCAGGGGCTGCTCGAACCCGTCCACCACGATCTGGTCCCGCATCTGAAGAACCTGGACCCGCTCGCCGCGCGGCTCGCCCACGACAAGGGCAACGTCTACTCCGTCCCGTACACCTGGGGCACCACCGGCCTCTGCTATCGCAAGGACCTCGTCGGTTACACCCCCGACAGCTGGAACGACCTGCTGAAGCCGCGCGCCGCGGTCAAGGGCAGGGCCACCATGCTGAAGACCGAACGCTGGCTCTTCCTCCCCGCGCAGAAGGCGCTCGGCTACTCGGTGAACACCACCGACGAACAACAGCTCGCCCAGGTCGAGGAGTTGCTGCTCACCGCGAAGGACGGGCTCCTCGCCTACGACGACACCACCTTCGGCGACCGGCTCAAGTCCGGCGAGGCCGTGCTGGCGGAGGCCTGGGACGGCTGGTGCCCGACCGACGACAAGAGGATCGGCTTCGTCGTCCCCAAGGAGGGCAGCGACCTGTGGACCGACACGATGGTCGTCCTCAAGTCGTCGAAGAACAAGGAGGCGGCGCACGCCTTCATCGACTACGTCCTCGACGCGAAGGTGCACTCCTGGGTCGCCTCGAACATCTTCTACAAGGTCCCCAACACCGCCGCCATGGCCGAACTCGACCCGGCCCTGCTGAAGAGCTACCCGGCCCTCGCCATGACCCCCGCGCAGTTACTGGAGGGTGAGTCCGCCGTCGACCTCGGGGACGCCGCGACGGCGTACGCCCGGATCGTCACGGAAGTCACCGCGGGCTGATGGCCCGCCGGGGGAAGGCGGCCGGGGGACCACGCGTGCGAGCCGGTCTCGTCCTGCTCGGCCCGGGCCTGTCGTACCTGGCCGTCCTGCTCCTGCTGCCGCTGGCTCTGCTGATCGGCTACACGGTCTTCCGGCGGGGCCGCTTCGGCGGGATCGCCTACGAGGACGGCGTGAGCGGCGAGAACTTCACCCGGATCGCCGACCCCCTCTACATCGGCGTCCTCACCGACTCGCTGCGCATCGCCGGTGTCACCACCCTGCTCGCGCTCCTCCTCGGCTACCCGACCGCGTACGCGATCGCCCGGCTGCCCGCCCGATGGCGCACGGTCGCGCTGGTCCTGGTCGTGCTGCCGTTCTGGACCAACTTCCTGATCCGCGCCTACGCCTGGATCGTGCTGCTGTCCAGCGAAGGCGTGGTCAACTCGGCCCTCACCGGCATCGGGGTGATCGACCGGCCGCTGAAACTCCTCTACACGGAGCCCGCCGTCGTCCTCGGCCTCCTCTACGCCTATCTCCCGCTCATGGTGCTGCCGCTGTACTCGGCGATCGAGCGGGTCGACCCCCGGCTGCTCGAGGCCTCGGCCGACCTGGGCGCGCGCCCGGCCCGCACGTTCTGGAGCGTGACCCTTCCGCACACCCTGCCCGGCGTCCTGACCGGCTGCGTCTTCGTCTTCGTGCCCAGCCTCGGCAACTTCGTCGTCCCCGAACTGCTGGGCGGCGGGCACACGGTGATGGTCGGCAACCTCATCCGGGACCAGTTCCTCACGGCGCGGGACTGGCCGTTCGGCTCGGTGCTGGCCCTCGCCCTCATCGCGTTCCTGGTCCTGCTGCTCATGGCCCAGGCCTGGGCCGGGCGCCGGCTGGGCGGCCGCTGATGCGCCGGGTGACGCTCCTCCCGCTGTGGGTGACGTACGCGTTCCTGTACACGCCCGTCGTGGTGCTCGTGGTGATGTCCTTCAACCGCTCGGACAGCCCCTACGAGTGGTCCGGGTTCAGCACCGCCTGGTACGGCACGCTGGCCGACGACGACGAGGTCCTGCGGGGTCTGGCGAACACGCTGATCGTGGCCGCGGGCGCGACCGCCCTGTCCACCGTCCTCGGCACGCTGCTCGCCGTGGGACTCGCCCGCCACGCGAGCCGGTCGCGGCTGCTGCCCGCCCTGTCGGCGCTGCCCGCCGTCCTGCCGGACATCGTGCTGGCGATCGGCCTGCTGGCCTTCTACTCGCTCGTCTCGGCCACCCTCGGCCTGTACTCGGTGCTGCTCGCCCACACGGTCTTCGGCCTCGCCTTCGTCACGGCCGTGGTCCGCACCCGGATCGCCCACGTCGACCCCTCCCTGGAGGAGGCATCGCGCGACCTCGGCGCGGGCGAGGTCACCACGTTCTGGCGCATCACCCTGCCGACCCTCGCCCCCGGCATCGTGGCGGGCGCGCTGCTGACGTTCACGCTCTCGCTCGACGAGTTCGTCATCGCCTTCTTCACCGCGGGCCCGAAGGATCCCACCCTGCCGATCGTCGTCTACTCGATGATCAGGTTCGGCGTGACCCCGGAGATCAACGCGCTCGCCACCCTGCTGCTCGCGGTCAGCTTCACCGTGGTGATCGCCGCCCAGCGCGTCTACCGACCGACGGAGGCGCTGTGATCCGGATCGATGCCGTCACCCGGCGGTTCGGCGAGGTCACCGCCCTGGACGCGGTGAGCCTCGACATCCAGGAGGGCGAGTTCTTCGCCCTCCTCGGCCCGAGCGGCTGCGGCAAGACGACCCTGCTGCGCGTCCTCGCCGGATTCGAGGCCCCGGACAGCGGCACGGTCGCCCTCGACGGCCGCGATCTCCTGGGCGTGCCCGCGCACCGGCGGCCGGTCAACCTCATGTTCCAGTCGTACGCGCTGTTCCCGCACATGAACGTGGCGAAGAACATCGCCTACGGGCTGGCGCGGGAAGGGCTCGCCCGGGCGGAGATCGGCGAACGGGTCGCGGCCGTGCTCGACACCGTCGGGCTGACCGCACAGGCCCGCAGACGGCCGCACCAGCTGTCCGGCGGGCAGCGGCAGCGGGTCGCCCTCGCCCGCGCCATCGTCAAACGCCCCCGGGTGCTGCTGCTCGACGAGCCGCTGTCGGCGCTCGACAAACAGGTCCGCGCCGAGATGCAGCTGGAGCTCAAACGCCTCCAGCACGAGGTGGGCATCACCTTCCTCGTCGTCACCCACGACCAGGAGGAGGCCATGTCGCTCGCCGACCGGATCGCCGTCCTGGACCGCGGACGCGTCCAGCAGGTGGACACCCCCGTCGAGCTCTACCGACGCCCGCGGAGCCGGTTCGTCGCGGGCTTCGTCGGCGCCAACAACGTCTTCTCCGGACGGCTGCTGCCCGCCGGCGGACTCGACGTGCCCGGCGTCGGCGTCCTGCCCGCCCCGGCCGGCGACACGGCGGGGCTGGTCGGCGTCCGCCCGGAGAGCATCCGGCTCGCCGCGGGGGACGCGGACGCCCCCCTGCACGGCACGGTGCTGGACATCAGCTACTTCGGCGGCTCCTCACGGATCGCGGTCACGGTCCCCGGCCTCGACCGGCCGGTCCTGCTGACCGTCCCGGGCCCGGCCACGGTGACCTCCGGGACCCGCGTCGCGCTGTCCTGGGACCCGGAGGACGCGGTACCGATCGAGACGACGGGAGACACCCCTTGACCCCTTCGACCCCCTTGAACAGACCCCTGACCGTCCTCTTCGCACCGGAGAGCGCCTACGGTCCGACCAACAACTGCATAGGCATAGGTGATGTGTTACGCCGCCGCGGGCACCGCGTGGTGTTCGCGGCAGAGGCGTCCTGGAAGGGCAGGCTCGCCCCGCTCGGCTTCGAGGAGGAGCTGGTCGACCTGGCCCCGCCGCCCGAACAGCCCCAGGAGGCGGGCCAGTTCTGGAAGGACTTCGTACGGGACACCGCCCCCGAGTTCCAAAAGCCCACGATCGAACAGCTCGGCACCTGGGTCAGACCGGTCTGGGAGGAGCTGGTCGCCGGCGCCCGGTACTGCGAACCCCAGCTCAGGAAGATCCTCGACCGGGTCCGGCCGGACGTGATCGTCGAGGACAACGTCGTCTGCTTCCCCGCCCTGACCACGGCGGACGTCCCCTTCGTACGGATCGTCTCCTGCAACCCGCTGGAGATGAAGGGCGAACACGTGCCGCCGCCCTTCTCCGGGTACCCGGCCGGCGACCGCGCGGGCTGGGCCGAGTTCCGTGCCGAGTACGACCGCACCCACCGCGAGGTCTGGGCCGAGTTCGCCGCCTGGGTCGTGGACCAGGGCGCGCGACCCCTGCCCGACCTGGAGTTCATCCACGACGGCGACCTCAACCTCTACCTCTACCCGGAGCTCGCCGACTACGCCGAAGCCCGCCCGCTGGGCCCCGCCTGGCACCGGCTGGACTCCTCGGTCCGCGAGACCGACGAGAAGTTCACCCTGCCGCCGCAGGCGGCCGAACGGCCCGAGGGCAGCGCCCTGATCTACTTCAGCCTCGGCTCCCTCGGCTCCGCCGACGTCGGCCTCATGCGCCGGATCATCGCCTCCCTCGCGCACACCCCGCACCGCTACCTCGTCTCCAAGGGGCCGCTGCACGACGAGATCGAGCTGCCGCCCACCATGTGGGGCGCGGAGTTCCTCCCGCAGACGCGGATCCTCCCGCTCGTCGACCTCGTCATCACCCACGGCGGCAACAACACGACCACCGAGAGCCTCCACTTCGGCAAACCCATGATCGTGCTCCCGCTGTTCTGGGACCAGTACGACAACGCCCAGCGGCTGGCCGAGCTCGGCTACGGCGTCCGCCTCGACCCGTACCGCTTCACCGACGCCCAACTGCACGGCGCCCTGGCGAAGTTGCTCGGCGACACCCGCCTGCGGCACAGGCTGACGGAAGCCTCCACGACCATCCGGGCCCGCGACGGGCTGCGCACCGCCGCCGACCTCATCGAGCGACACGGCCACGAAAGGCACGGAACATGAAACTGCCCTTACGGCTCGGCCTCGGCGTCGCCGTCCTCGCGGCGCTCTCCGCCTGCGCGGACGGACCCTCGTCGTCCTCCGACGGCGACCCGGACGCCCGGGCCGCACTCCGGCTCGCCGTTCCCTCGGCCGTCATCGCCCCCAAGGAAGAGGTCGCCACCTACGCGGTCGGCGACGCCGAGGGCTATCTGGCCGAGGAGAAGCTGACAGTCGACGTGATCAACACCGACGGGTCGGTGGCCGCGGTCCAGGCCGTCGCCTCGGGCAGCGCCGACATCGCGCCGGCCGACGCGGGAGCCGTCCTCGCCGCACGGGAGAAAGGCGTCCCCGTCAAGGCCATCGGGGGCCTGGTGCGCAACTGGCCGTGGCGCATGGCCGTCCGGCCCGGCAGTGAGGTCAGGAGCCCGGCCGACCTCAAGGGCAGGAAGATCGGGGTCATCAGCCTCGCCTCCGGCTCGGCCGGCTACGCCCGCGCGTATGTGAACGACGCCGGACTGGACGCGGCCAAGGACGTCGACCTGCTGCCGGTCGGCGTGGGCGCACAGGCCCTCGCCGCCCTGGAGGACGGCAAGGTCGACGTGCTCGCCCTGTACACCCAGGCGTACGCCACCATCGAGAACACCGGCGCCGAGCTGCGCTATCTCGACAACTCCGACGCGTTCGACGGCATCCGCTCCCTCACCTACGCGGTGACCGAGAAGACCCTCAAGGACAAGAAGGACGTGCTCACGCGCTATCTGCGCGCCTCCTACAAGGCGCTGCTCTTCTCCGCCGTCAACCCCGAGGCCGCCATGCGCGACGGATACCGGGCCTTCCCCCAGCTGCTGACCGGCAAGAAGGCCGACGACCGCATCGCCGACGACACCAGGACCCTTCAGGCGTGGATCAAGACCGCCGTCCCCGCCGCCGGTGAGCCCGAGAGCTTCAAGGACTGGGGCGCGATCAGCGACGCGGAGTGGAACAAGACCGTCGCCTACACCAGGACGGCCGGCCAGATCACCGAGGACGTCCCGCTCCCGCAGCTGTGGGACCCCAGCCTGCTCACGGGCGCGAACGACTTCGACCCCGCGCCCGTGATCGCGAAGGCGAAGTCCGCCGGGTGACCGTGGACGAAGACCGCTGGATCGAGGTCACCGGACTGCACAAGACCTACCGGCTGCGCAGGTCCGAGCCGACCCACGCGCTCTCGGACGTCACCTTCACGGTCCGACGCGGCGAGTTCCTCTCGGTCGTCGGCCCCTCGGGGTGCGGCAAGACCACCCTGTTGAAGATCCTCGCCGGGATCGTCTCCAGGAGCCACGGGACGGTCCGCGTCGCCGATCGGGAGGTGACGGGGCCGCTGCCCGAAGTGGGCATGGTCTTCCAGACGCCCACCCTCCTGCCCTGGCGCACCGTGCTGCAGAACGTGATGGTGCCCGTGGAGGTGCAGAAGCTCGACGTCTCCGTGTACCGCAAGCGGGCCGAGCGGCTGCTCGCGATGGTCGGCCTCGACGGCTTCGAGGGCAGACACCCGCACGAGCTGAGCGGCGGGATGCAGCAGCGCGCCGGAATCTGCCGGGCCCTGGTGCACGACCCGGCCGTGCTGCTGATGGACGAACCCTTCGGCGCGCTCGACGCCCTGACCCGCGAGTCCATGAACGTCGAGTTGCTGAGGATCTGGCGGGAGAGCGGCCAGACCGTCGTGTTCGTCACCCACTCCATCCCCGAGGCCGTCTTCCTCTCCGACCGGGTCGTGGTGCTCAGCCCCCGCCCCGGCCGCATAGCCGAGATCGTCGACATCGAGCTCGAACGCCCGCGCACACTCCGCGCGATGGCCTCGGACCGGGCCGGAGTCTTCGTCGAACGGATCCGCAGGCACTTCGACGCCACGTGGGTGATCGACTCATGAAGCGGCGCCCCGAGCGGCTGCGCAAGCGGCTGCGCGTGGACCTGCGGGAGCGCCCCGAACTGCTGCTCGTTCCCGCCGTCTTCGTCGTCGTCATGCTGGCCTGGGAGTTCGCGGTCCCCGCCTTCGGCATCGACGACTACCTGCTGCCGCGCCCCTCCCAGATCCTCGCCGCCCTCCGCACCCAGCTGGCGGACCCGTTGTTCTGGGGCCACCTCAAGGTGACGGTCCTGGAGTCGCTATACGGCTTTCTGCTCGGCGTGGCGGCGGCGCTGGCGCTGGGCACCGCGATCTCCCAGGTGCGGCTGATCGAACGCACCCTCATGCCGTACGTCGTCGCCTTCCAGACGGTGCCCAAGGTGGCGCTCGCGCCGCTGTTCGTCGTCTGGTTCGGCTTCGGCATGACGAGCAAGGTCGTCATGGCGGCGGTGATCTCGTTCTTCCCCGTGCTGGTCAACGTGATCGAGGGGCTGCGCTCGGCCGACGCCGACCGGATCCAGATGCTCACGGTGTTCGGCGCCGGCCGGTTCCAGGTGTTCCGGATGGTGCGGCTGCCGAGCGCGCTCCCGTTCCTCTTCGCCGGCCTGGACATCGGGATCGTCTTCGCGATCCTCGGCGCCGTCGTCGGCGAGTTCATCGGCGCGAAGGAAGGCCTCGGATACCTCCTGCTCCAGACCAACTACAACTTCGACATCGCCGGGATGTTCGCCGTGCTGGCAGTGCTCTCCGCACTCGGGCTGATCGCCCACTTCGTCATCCGGTTCGCCCAGAGGCGGCTCGTGTTCTGGGCCGAGGAGAACCGGGTGATCGGCGCATGACTTCACTCGGGACGACAGCGGCAGGAGGCCGGCATGACCTCGTACGACCTGGTGGTGAAGAACGCCCGTGTCGTCACCCACGACCACGACGACGCGCGCCCCGCGGACATCGCCGTCCGCGGCGGCCGGATCGCCGTCGTGGCCCCCGGCATCGCCACGGAAGGGGTCCGTCGGGTGGTCGACGCCGACGGACGGCTCGCGTTCCCCGGCGTCGTCGACGCCCACCAGCACTGGGGGATCTACCACCCGCTGCCCGAGGACGCGGCCACCGAGAGCCGCGCCTGCGCACAGGGCGGCGTCACCAGCGCCCTGACCTACACCCGGACCGGCCGCTACTACCTCAACAAGGCCGGCGCGTACGCGGACTTCTTCCCCGAGGTGCTGGCCGCCGCCTCCGGCCGCGCCCACGTCGACTACGGCTTCCACCTCGCGCCGATCTCGCGCGCTCACATCGACGAGATACCCGACCTGATCGAACGGTTCGGCGTCACCTCGTTCAAGGTCTTCATGTTCTACGGCAGCCACGGCCTCCACGGCAGGTCGGCCGACCAGAACGCCTTCCTGATGCTCCCCGAGGACGAGCGGTACGACTACGCGCACTTCGAGTTCGTCATGCGCGGGGTGCAGGCCGCCCGGGAGCGGTTCCCCGACCTCGCCGACGAGATCTCGCTCTCCCTGCACTGCGAGACCGCCGAGATCATGACCGCGTACACCAGGCTGGTCGAGGAGGCCGGCGACCTGACCGGCCTCGCCGCCTACAGCGCTTCCCGGCCGCAGCACTCCGAAGGCCTCGCGGTCGCCGTCGCCTCCTACCTGGCGCACGAGACCGGGCTGCCCACGATCAACCTGCTGCACCTGTCGTCCCGCAAGGCGGTCGACGCGGCCGTGCGGATGAGCCGGGCGTTCCCGCACATCGACTTCCGCCGCGAGGTGACCGTCGGCCATCTGCTCGCCGACATCACCACCGCGCACGGCCTCGGCGGCAAGGTCAACCCGCCGCTGCGGCCCCGCGACGACGTCGAGGCGCTGTGGGAGCACGTGCTCGACGGCACCGTCGACTGGGTCGTCAGCGATCACGCGTGCTGCCGCGAGGAGCTGAAGTTCGGCGAGCCCGAGGACGACGTCTTCCTCGCCAAGGCAGGCTTCGGGGGCGCCGAGTACCTCCTGCCCGGCCTGCTCACCGAGGGGACCAGACGCGGCCTGCCCCTGGGCCGGATCGCCGCGCTGACCTCCTGGAACCCGGCCCGGCGCTACGGCCTGCGCACCAAGGGCAGCCTCGCCCCCGGCTTCGACGCCGACATCGCCCTGGTCGACCCGGGCCGCACCTGGACCGTGCGCGCCGCGGAGTCGGAGTCGACGCAGGAGTACACCCCGTTCGAGGGCTTCGAGCTGACCGCCCAGGTCACCGACACCTTCCTGAGGGGCCACCACATCCTGCGGGCGGGCAAGGTCGTCGGCCCGCCCACCGGCGCCTACCTCAGCCGGTTCAGCCCTCGAACTCGGTGAGATCGATGGCGTGGACGCGCAGCGGGAAGCCGTACACCGGATCGACCGTCTCCCGTTCCTCCGTCATGCCGAGCTTGCGGATGATGTTCTCGGAGGCGTCGTCCCCCGCCCGGGTGACGCTGATGACCCGGTCGAGGCCGCGGTCCTGGAGCGCGAACTCCAGGGTGGCGTGGGCGGCCTCGGACGCGTATCCCTGACCCCAGAACGACGAGCCGAACCGCCAGCTGATCGCCACGGCGGCCGGCACGTCCGGCAGGCCCTCCACCAGGGACAGGCCCGTGAAGCCGGCCAGTTCGCCCGAGGCCAGCAGCTCGACGGCGAAGAGGCCGAAGCCCTCCTCGTCCCACTCCTCCTCCCACCGCTCGATGTCCTCCGCCGTCTGCTCCAGGTCGCGCACCGCGCCGTCGTCGATCCAGCGCATGACCTGGGGGTCCGCGTTGATCTCCGCCATGGGCGCGAGGTCGTCGTCGTGCCAGCGACGCAGGAGAAGGCGGGGGGTACGGATCTCGGTCATGGCCCCCATCCTGCCGAACACGACGGCATTGTCCCTAATCAGGCCGTGGCGTGGGCTCACGTCCGCTTGCCGATGTCGTCCGAGCGGGTCACGAAGCGGGCCGTACCTCCCGTCACACGGAACAGGAACCCGCCGCTGTCCTCGCCGACCTGGAAGAACTGCGAGTCCGAGTCGAAGCTCATCCGGCGGGTGATGCCCTGCCAGGGCCGGCGCAGGAGTTCCGAGCGCAGGGCGGAGCGGCCGTCGTCGCCGACGGAGGCGAGGCCCTGGGCGGCGAACCGGACGGCGTCGTACGCCTCGGCCGCCCAGGGGCCGGGGGCGGCCTTGTGGCGGGCGCGGAACGCGGCGGCGAACGCCGCGGTACGGGAGTCGGCGCTCGCGTCGGTGTAGCCGGTGCCGATCCGCCGGCCCTCGCCGACCGCGAGGAAGGCCGCGCCGAGGACGTGCTCGCCCGCGACACGGGCGCCCCGGTGGGCCGTGCTTCGCAGCGCGCGGGCGCACGCGGCGGCCCGGTCGGGATCCACCCCGGCGAACAGGACCGCGTCGGCCGGACGGGCGGCGATACGGCGCACGGCCCCGGTGAAGTCCTCGTCCGCGGCGACCTCCTCCACCGCCGTCTCGCCGTCGAGCTTGCCGTGGACGGTGGTGATGCGGACCGTGGCCAGGCTCTCCTCCTCGGTGGCCCGATCGTGGACGATCACCGTGCGGGCGGGTTTGACCGCCCGGTTCAGATAGCGCAGCGCCGCGTGCGGGCCGATGGTCTGGGTGGAGCGCAGCACGAGCGCGGTCGTGGTGTTGGCGGCGTTGAGCTCCTTGCTGTCCGCGCGGGTGACCAGCACGGTCAACCGGGCCTGCGTGCAGGGGGGCAGGGCCGCGAGGACCGTCGTGTTCGGGCCCGCGGCGATCACCACGGACACCTCCGGGTCGACGGCGAGCCGGGCGCCGCGCTCCTGGGCCGTGAAGAAGGCCCTTGCAGAGAAAAGCAGTTACCAGGTGAATATTTCCGCGGGCCGAAGCGGGCGAGGTGGCGGACTCCGAGATGTTCAGACCGTGGCCGTGGACTGTCCGTCGTCCCGTCCGGACGGCGGCACCGTGAGCTGCTCTCCTGGTGGGGTATGGAGGCGATCGTCGGCGTCGACGTGATCGGAGTGGTGAAGAGCTGTGACCGAGTATGAGGTGGACCGCGCCCTGCGGCTGGCCGTGGAGCTGGCCGATCGGGCCTGCCGGACGATCCGCGGAACCGGTACGGCCGCGGCCCCGACCGGTCCGGTCCGGGAGAAGGCGGGCCCGGCGGACATCGTCACGGACACCGACGAAGAGGTGGAGAGGCACGTACGGGCGGCGCTGCGGCGCGAGTTCCCGGACTGGGGCATCGACGGCGAGGAGTACGGCGTCGAACCGGGCGTGTCGGGCGCGCCGCACTGGGTGATCGACCCCGTGGACGGAACGACCAACTACGCGCACGGACTCGGCTGGTGCTCCTTCTCCATGGGCCTGGCCGAGCCGGACGGGAGCCCGCTGCTGGGCGTGGTGGCGGACCCCTGGCGGCGCGAGGTGTTCACGGCGACCCGGGGCGGGGGAGCACAGCTGAACGGTTCCCCGATCAAGGCGGCGGACCACACGACGCTGACGGGCCATGTCTTCATGACGGAGTGGGCGGCGCACGCGCACTGGCCCGGCCAGGACGCCCTGCTGGCGGAACTGGCCGACCGCCACTGCACGGTACGGGTGATGGGCTCGACGGCCCTGTCCCTGGTCCAGGTCGCCGCGGGGCGCGCCTCGGCCGCGGCCATCGGCGCGTTCCACCCGGTGGACGGTCTCCCCGCACTCCTCATCGCGACGGAGGCGGGCGCGACGGCGACGCCGCGACTCCCGGCGTACGACGAGCCGTTGCTGCTGGCGGTGCCGGGAGCGGCGGCGGAGGCCCGGGAGCTGTGGAGCAGGACGGTCAGGCCCGGGCTGTAGCGGGACCGCCGAGCCGGGGGTCGACATGGATCTTGGGGCCCGGTCCGGCCCGGTCCGGGCGTTCACCGGCGAGCACCGCGCCGACCTCGTCGAGGCCCACGGTCGCGGCGACGAGGGGGCGGGGGTCGACGGATCCGTCGGCGTAGGCGCGGACGGCGGCGTCCAGTCCGGGTGAGGCGGACAGGACGCCGACCGCGGTGACGTCCTTGAGGACGAGGGAACGCGTGTCGATCCTGCTCGGCACGCCGGCCAGCCCGATGTACACGAGCCGCCCGCCCGGCTCGACCGACTCCAGTGCCCACTGCGGCAGTTCGACGGCGTTGGTGGCGTCGACGACAGCGTCGAAGGGCAGGTCCGGCACGGACGTCCGGGTCCAGGCATGCTCGAAGCCGAGCGTGCGGGCGAAGGCGAGCGAGTCCTCGGCCTGGCCCAACAGGTGGACCTCCGTGCCGGCCGCGCGCAGGAACATCGCGACCAGCAGTCCGATGGTGCCGGGACCCAGGACCAGGGCGCGGTCTCCGGCGCCGGTCGCGGTGGCCCGAGCGGCGCGCAGGGCGTTGCCGCCCGGCTCCACCAGGGCGCCGAGCACGGCGTCCACGGAGTCGGGCAGGGCGTGCAACGACGAGGCGGGCACGGCGAGTTGCTCGGCCAGCGCGCCGGGCCGGTCGCCGCGGATGCCGACCTCCTGCCGCTTCTCGCACACATGCTGCCGGCCCCGGCGGCAGCGGCGGCAGGCGCCGCAGCCCAGCATGGTGTCGCCCATGACCCGTCGACCGAGCCAGCCGGCGTCCACGCCGTCCCCGACCGACGCCACCCGGCCGGACCACTCGTGGCCCAGCCGCATCGGATAGTCGGCGTGACCCTGGTGGAGGTAGGCCATCGCGCCGGTGAAGAACTCCATGTCGGTGCCGCACACGCCGACCCGCTCGACGTCGACGACGACCTCGCCGGGGTCCGCCACCGGCGCCGGGACCTCCTGGACCTCGTACGCGCCGGGGGCGGTCAGCATGAACGCGCGCATACGGCGGGAGCTCACCGGGGCCCGAGCACGTGCTGGCGCTGGGCGCCGAGGTGCTGGATGCCCAGTTCCATCACGTCGCCCGGCCGGAGATACACGGGCGGATTGAGGCCCATGCCGACGCCGGGCGGCGTGCCGGTGTTGATCAGGTCGCCGGGCTCCAGGACGAGGAACTGGCTGAGGTGGTGCACGATGAAGTACGGGTCGAAGATCATCGTCTTGGTGCTGCCGCTCTGCCGGCGCACCCCGTTGACGTCCAGCCACATCTCCAGCGCGAGGACGTCGTCGATCTCGTCGGCGGTGGCGAGCCACGGGCCCGCCGGGTTGAAGGTCTCGGCCGACTTGCCCTTCGCCCACTGCCCGCCCCGCTCCAGCTGGAACGCACGCTCGCTGACGTCGTTGACGACGAGGTAGCCGGCGATGGCGTCGCGTGCCTCGTCCACCGAGTCGAGGTAGCTGGTGCGGCGGCCGATGACGATGCCCAGCTCCACCTCCCAGTCCGTCTTGGTCGAGCCGCGCGGGATGCGTACGTCGTCGTCGGGGCCGATGAGCGTGTTGGGCGACTTGGTGAACAGGATCGGCTCGTCGGGCACGGGCATGCCGCTCTCGGCCGCGTGGTCGCGGTAGTTCAGCCCGATGCACAGGAGCTGGTGCGGACGCGCGATGGGCGCGCCGACGCGCTCCCCGGCGAAGCGGGACACCCGGCCCGCCGCCGCCCGCTCGGCCACGACGGGACGGACGCGGTCGATGCCGCCCGACCCGAAGAACGCCTCGTCGAAGTCGGTGACGACGTCGGAGAGATCGACGTAGGTCTCGTCGTCGACGCGGGCGACGGGCTTCTCGGCGCCGGGGGCGCCGATGCGCATGAGGTACACGGGGTCGGACTCCAGGGTTCGGTCGATGAAGGGGACGGGGCTTCAGGAATGCGGCTCGGCGAGGGGGCCGAGGAGGGAGCGGATCTCGTCGAGTGCGTCGACGAGGGTGGTCAGCGGCGTCCGGTAGACGAGGGCGCTGACGCTCACGGCTCCGGACGGGGTCGTCGGCGAGGTGAGATACACCGGCAGGGCGAGGCAGTTGACGCCGGTCTCGTTCTCCTGGTCGTCGAGGCCGTAGCCCCGCTCCCGGGTGGCGCGCAGCTCGCGGTGCAGCACGGTCGCCGTGCACAGGGTCCTCGGCGTGCGCCGCTCCAGGTGCGAGTCGCCGATCCACGCCTCGACCTCGGCCTCGTCCAGGGTGCCCGACTGCCGGGCGAGCAGCAGCTTTCCGACCGCGGTGGCGTGTGCGGGGTTGCGGCCGCCGACGGTCGAGGTGAGCCGGACGGCTCCGCTGGGCGGGTCGACCTTGGCCCGGTAGACGACCTCACGGCCGTCCAGGACCGCATAGTGCGCCGTCTCGCCGAACCGGTGCGCCAGCGCCTCCAGCACGGGGCGGACGCGGACGTGCTCGGGGCGGGCCTCGTGGTGCGCGAAGGCCATGCGCAGGAATTCGTCCCCGAGCGCATAGCGGCCGCGGGCGTCCTGGTCGGCGAGACCGGCCCGGCGCAGCGCGCCGAGGGCCCGGTGCACCGTCGGCTTGGGGCTGCCGA
This sequence comes from Streptomyces sp. NPDC002623, assembly GCF_053592635.1. Classification (NCBI taxonomy): domain Bacteria; kingdom Bacillati; phylum Actinomycetota; class Actinomycetes; order Kitasatosporales; family Streptomycetaceae; genus Streptomyces; species Streptomyces sp. NPDC002623. Next base: position 38,596 of record NZ_JBSFWB010000036.1, read on the forward strand.
TCGCCCGGGTCAGCTCGTCCAGGCCCACGCTGTCGGGATGCCGCGCGAGTTCCTTGAGGACCGCGAGCACCCGGTCGGAGCCCACCAGCCGTCCGCTGTCGGGGTCTGTCGATCCGTCGTACGTCTGCGTATGCTCCATCGCGTTCCGAACTTTAGACAGCCGTACCGATTATTGGAAGAGGTTCCATGGTCAGGCTCCGGAGCGCGCAGTGGTACGCCGGTCAGGACCGCAACGCCTACATCCACCGGGCGTGGATGCGGCGCGGAGTGCCGGACGACGCGTTCACGGGCCGGCCGCAGATCGCCATCGCCAACACCGCCTCGGACCTGACCCCCTGCAACGCGCATCTGAACGAGGTCGCGGCCTCGGTGAGCAACGGTGTGTACGAGGCGGGCGGCATCCCGCTGGACCTGCCCGTGGTGTCGCTGGGCGAGACGAACGTGCGGCCCACGGCCATGCTCTGGCGCAACATGGCCGCGATGGCCACGGAGGAGATGCTGCGGGCCAACCCCGTCGACGGCGTCGTCCTGCTGGGCGGCTGCGACAAGACGATCCCCGCCCTGCTGATGGCCGCCGCCTCGGTGGATCTGCCCGCGGTCGTGGTGCCCGGCGGCCCGATGCTGACCGGGACCTTCCGCGGCACGCCGCTGGGCTGCGGCACCGACGTGTGGCGGCTGTCGGAGGAGGTCCGGGCCGGCACGCTGTCCCAGGAGCAGTTCGTCCGCTCCGAGTCGGCGATGATCCGCAGCCGCGGGCACTGCAACACGATGGGCACCGCCTCGACGATGGCGCTGGTGGCGGAGGCGCTGGGCACGGTGGTGCCCGGCGTGGCCGGGACCCCCGCCCCGGACAGCCGGCTGCTCGCGGCCGCGCACGACACCGGCCGACTGGTGCTGGACATGATTGCCGCCGACCGCCGACCGGGCGCCTTCCTCACCAAGGCGTCCTTCCACAACGCGATCGTGGCGCTGGCCGCGATCGGCGGCTCGACCAACGCGGTCGTCCATCTCCTGGCGATCGCGGGCCGGTTGGGCGTCGACCTGTCGCTGGACGACTTCGACCGCATCGGCTCCCGCGTGCCGGTGCTCGTCGATCTCCAGCCCGCCGGCCGCTTCCTCATGGAGGACCTCCACCGCGCGGGCGGTCTGCGCGCCGTGCTGCGCGAGGTGCGCGACCTGCTCGACCCCGACGCGCTGACCGTCACCGGCAGTCCGCTGGTCGACTCCCTCGACGACGCCCCGATCTGGGACCACGACGTCATCCGCACCCGTGCGAAGCCGCTGGTCGCCGAGGGCGGCATCGCCGTCCTGCGCGGCAACCTCGCCCCCGACGGCGCGCTCGTCAAACCGGCCGCGGCCTCCCCGCACCTGCTGCGCCACCGCGGCCGGGCGGTCGTCTTCGACTCCGTCGAGGACTTCCACGCCCGCATCGACGACCCCGATCTCGACGTGGACGCCGACTCCGTCCTCGTCCTGCGCGGCTGCGGCCCCAAGGGCTACCCGGGCATGCCCGAGGTCTCGAACATGCCGTTGCCGAGGAAACTGCTCGAACAGGGCGTCCGCGACATGGTCCGGGTCTGCGACGGCCGGATGAGCGGCACCGCCTACGGCACGGTCGTCCTGCACGTGGCCCCGGAGGCGGCGGCGGGCGGCCCGCTCGCGCTGGCCCGCACCGGGGACTGGATCACCCTCGACGTCGACGCCCGCCGCATCGACCTCGACGTGCCCGACGACGAACTCGCCCGCAGAAGCCCGAACGCGGCCACCGTCGCCGGGTACGCCAACCCCCGCCGTGGCTGGGAACGCCTCTACGTCGACCACGTCCAACAGGCCGACACCGGCGCCGACCTGGACTTCCTCATCGGCTCCAGCGGCTCGGAGGTGAGCCGGGAGTCCCACTGACGGGTCACCCGTGCGCCGGAGACACCCGTTCGCTCGTGTACCCCGTGCAGTTCAGGAACGCCTCGACGATCTCCGCCGCGGACCGGTGCGGCGGCACGGCCGTCAGCACGGCCTCCGTACCGTCCGGCGCCGGCGAGGCCACCAGGGCGACCTCGTCGCCGGACCGCAGGCGCAGGACGACTCCCCGCAGCCGGTCCTCGTCGCCCGGGACGGTGCGCAGCCGTACGTGCATCGGATCCTGCGCGGGGGCGTACAGCCGCAGCCGGGCGAGGGGCGTCCCCTGGCGGAACTCCTGCCAGCGGGCGTAGCCGAGAGTGCGGAACGGGGGCTCCGGCCAGGGCCGTCGGGCGTCCAGACGCTCCAGCACGCGCCGCAGGAAGTCCCGGACCACCGGTTCCGTGTGCGGTTGCCAGGACAGCGCGTCCTGCCAGTCGTCGACGGCGAGGGCGGCCTCGATCCCCTCGTACCGCTCCTCGGTGGTGAGTCCGTAGAGCGGCTGCTCGAAGGTCATGCGCGTGATGCGCGCGACCTCGTCGTCGTCCAGCTCCCTGCTGAACTGCACGCAGTAGAGGATCCCCACGACCACCCCGAGACGCATGTCCCCAGTATGCCGTCGGCCCGCCGTCGACGGGGCGTTCGTCGACGGCGGGCCGGGGGTGCGCAGCTGATCAGCGCTTGGTGTAGATGAAGCCGACCTTGTCGAGCTCGTCGCCCGCGCGGCCGTGGAAGCCGGCGATCTGCCAGCCCGAGGGGGCGGTGCGCGTCGTGCAGTCGGAGGTGGTCGTGCCACCGGCCAGGGTGTTGCCCAGGTTGGTGGTGAACTTGGCGTAGAAGATCCGGGTGTGCCCGTCCTTCACGCCCTGGCACAGGTACGCGGTGGTCACGTACTCGGAGCTGCCCAGCGTCCGGGAGGACGCGGTGCCGCCGGTGCCGCCGTGGGTGAGGGTGGTGCCGTTGCTCAGCGTGATGCCGACCTGGTCGACGCGGGATCCGGCGTTCAGGGAGATCTTGGTGGCGCGGGCGGCGGCCGGGACGCTGTCGATGTCCTGGTAGTAGTCGCCGTGCGGGCCGCCGAACTGCTCGCTGAGCTGGAAGTCCGCGTTCTGCGACCAGCTGAAGCCGACCGAGATCGGGTCGTGGTCGGAGAGCATCTTGCCGTCGCTGGTGAGGAACCCGGCGTGCTCGTTGTTGTACGAGTTCGCGTTGAGCGTGACCAGCTTGCTGCCGCGGTAGAGGACCTTGTCGACGACCTCGCAGGTGTTGGGCACGGTGGCCCCGGTCTGGTCGCAGACCAGTGCGTCGCTGCCCTTGGTGGGCGCGACGCCTCCGCGGATGAGCTTGACCCAGGCGTCGGTGAGTCCGTTGGCCGCGGCGAACTCGGCGATGGTGTCACCGGAGCGGGTGTAGCGGGTGTTGGTGTCGCCCATCACCACGACGGCGTTGCCGGCCGAGTGGGTGGAGATGAAGGAGGTGAGCTGGGCGAGGTTGGCGGCGCGCGCCGCGAGGTCGCCGGTACTGGTGCCCGCGTTGGTGTGGAGGTTGTAGAAGTCCACGTAGACGCCCTCGGCGAGGCGCTCACGCATGAACGTGAAGCCCTTGGGGGTGAGGCAGTCGCCGGAGTCGAGCTGGCAGTCGTTCCAGCCGGAGCGCTCGAAGTCGTCGCCGTCCCAGGCGTAGTTCGAGACGGTGTTCAGCCCGCTGCCGATGCCCGCGCCCCCGCTGGTCGCGGTGCGGTAGGCGTGGGTGTCCGTGGAGTAGAGGTAGGCGTGGTAGTTGAAGTCCTCCTGGACGTTGACGATGTCGTAGGGGGCGATGCGCCGGCCGATCTCGGTGGTGCTCGTGTCACGCGGGGTGGAGGCGCTGGAGATTGCCTCGGGGAGTCCGGCGACGTTGTAGGTGAGCACGCTGAAGCTGCCTGAGGTGGCGGCCGCGGCCGGAGCAGCGGCTGCCGTGAGCCCGCCGAGGGCCGCGGCGGCGGTCGCCAGACAGGCAAGGAGTCTGCGCATGGGGGAGTGTCTCCAGAGGGGATGCGGGGGTGGGCGTGTTGCATGCATGCCAAAATCTAGCTACATAGAACGCGCTTGCATCCCCTCCGGAAACACTGAATCAGGAATTCCGGGTGACGCCGAGGTGTCCAAGTGCCTTGACGGCACGGTTGGTTCGGACCTGGACCGGCCTCGGCCGGTCAGCTCGGGCTCAGGGCGTCGAGACCACGACGTTGAACCACGGGGTGCTCAGCGAGCGCAGCGGCGAGTCGAGCTTCTGCAGGTTGAGCCGGTATGTGCCCGCCGCGAGCACCCCCCGTCCGCCGGGCAGTGGCGCCAGCGGCAGATAGCGCCCGTTGAACGCCCCGTTGCGGTCGTATGTCCACAGCCCCGCGCCGGTGTGCATGATCGTGTACGGACCCGAGCTCAACGAGGGGTTGACGGCGGACTTCTGGACCTGGTTCAGGACGAAGGACGCGCCCGCGTACGACGGCACCCGGGCGGGCCGGGTGAGGGTGAAGCTGAAGTAGCGGTTCGCGTACCCCGCCCCGGACGTCAGCGGCGGACAGTTCACGGCCACCACGGTCCGGCCCGTGACATTGCCGAGGTTCAGCGGACTGCTGTAGGAACCGTTTCCGGACAGCCGACGGCAGTCGTACTGATACGTGGCGGCCGCGGCCGGCGGAGCCACCGCGAGCGTCGTGGCGACCGCTGCGACGGCCGCGGTGGCCGCTCCCGTCCAGAGACTCACCCGGCGCCTGCGCCGGGAGACGCGGGAGACTGCGGCGGCGATACGGGACATGGATGCTTCCCCCTCCGAAGGGCCCGGGGCGCGGGCCGTGATGAACACAGGCGTGCGCGCGGTGTTGGCGGTGTTTCCGGCGCAACGCCCGTCCCGTCCGGCGCAGTCGGCGCGCCGAACGGATCGAGAGCAGGAAGCTAGCGGGTGCTCGCGGCGCGGGGCGGCGGATGATCGACGCAAGCGAGAAGCCGCTCGAAGGTGGCTCTCTCGGGCCGCCCGCCCGCCCACTTACGTGCTCACTTTCCGCACTTTCTGACGAGGCTCGCAACGACGACCAGGTCTGGATACGGCTGCGCATGCAAGGCCGGCACACCGGCCCCTTCGTCGATCTCCGCGACGGCAAGGTGGTTCGGCACGAGGCGGTCCGCGACGACATCGCCATGCCGGGCCGGCTCGGCGTCTTCCCTCCGCCCCGGCCACCGCCCTGCGCATGGTCGCCCGGCGGGTCACCGGATGAGCCGCTCGCGCTGCAAACTGTCGACGCCGTGCTGCTCACGGCTCGCTATCGAGAGACTTTGTGGCCAAAGTGTCGACAGATGGCGGGTGCTGATGGAGTATCAGCCATGCGCAGATACGCGCCACGCCTTCCTCCTCAGGAGCCGTCATGAACGCGACCGCCCCAGGCATCAGCAGAAGGACTCTCCTCACCCTCCTCTCGCTGGCGGGTACGGCCGGGCTGGTGCGGCCGGCCCACGCCGCCGCACAGGCCACGACCCTGACCACGGTGGCGGGTCAGGACCTGGCCGAGATCGCCGCCAACCCGTCCTTCGCCTTCGCCACCGACGTCGCCGGAACGGCGGGCTCGGGCGAGGCCTCGCCCATCGACGCCGCCTACTGGCTCGGCGTCTACGAGGTCACCAACGCCCAGTACCTGGAGTTCGTCACCGACTCAGGCCGCGAGACCCCCGCCTACTGGGACGGCGGCGTCTACCCCGACGGCAAGGCAGACCACCCCGTCCTGGCGATCTCCCTCGACTCGGCCACCGCGTACTGCGACTGGCTCGACGACCGGGCGGACGCGGAGGGTTGGACTTTCCGCCTGCCCACCGAGGCCGAGTGGGAGAACGCCGCCTCCGGCCCCGACGCCCTCACCTACCCCTGGGGCGACCAGGCCGGCACCACCTACGCCGACCTCGTCCTGACCAGCAACTACAACTACATGGCCGTGTGCGCCGCCTACGAACTGGCCGAACACGGCTCGGACCTGGCCACCTACACCGCCACCGGCTCCGACCTGTACGGCCGGAGCTTCCCGCTCTCCGAGATCCTCTCCATCGGCAGCACCGGAACCGTGGCCGGCTGGAACGTCACCGCGAGCCGCACCGGCTTCATCTACACCGACGTCTACGACGCCCTGACCGCCACCGGCGGCTACACCACCCCCGTCACCGCCTACCCCGGCGGAGCCAGCGCCGACGGCGTCCTGGACCTCTGCGGCAACTGCTGGGAGTGGACCACCTCCGTCATCACCGCGACCCACGGCGGCGAGATGGGACAGCAGGTCAACGCCATCCGCGGCGGCTCCTGGTACGCCAACCTCAACAGCTGCACCGCTCTCTACCGCGGCGAGGGCCGCGACCCGTCGGGCCGCTACTCGACCGTGGGCTTCCGCGTCGCCGCGACCGCCGAGGCGGGCTGACCCCACCCGGCCACCGACCGCAACCCTTCCCCGGCCGTGGAGGTGGGCGGCGACAGCGCTGTCACCGGTCGGTCGAAGTCCTGGACGGTGTCGAGGAGTCGAGTTGCTCCGCCAGGAGCCGGGCAGCCAAGGCGACAGCCTCCTCGACATCGTCGGTGACCAGCAGCATGGTGTCCTCGCTGACGGGGTAGGCGCACACACCGAACTCTCCGGCGGCAGCGCCGATGACGGGGAAACGCTCGCCCTCGCGCGCGAAGAAGTCATCCGTCCGGGAGAAGGTGAGCATGGTCGTCGACAGCCCGGGATACATCGTGCGCAGCAGCGGATGTCGACTCGCGGCCTGCAGCAGGGTCCACATCGCCGGTGTGTAGGGGTCCGAGTCGGAGTGCGGCGGGCGGAACTCCTGCAACAGATCGTTCCATGCAGTTCGTGTGTCGGGGGTCAAGCAGACTCGTCCTGGTCCTGACCCTGCTCGTCAGCCGGCGGCGGGGCATCGGGGGAGGTGTAGAACACGGACGTGCCCTGCTTGCTGCGCTGGGCGTGGTTCTTGGCCACCAGCCCTTCGAGAGTGGTCCGCACGACGGTCGTCTTGATGCCGCGCTCGGGATGCAACTGGCCCAGCGACTGGGCCACTTCGGCCGCGGAGCGCGGTTCGTCCTGACCGGCCAGGTGCTCGCGGACCAGGGAGACCAGTGAGGGCTGAGCCGGCTCGGCGGCCGCCGTCCGGGGCGTCCGCGTCCTGCCGGCCGACTTGCGGGCGGCCGGGTCGGACTTCTTGGCCGGGGCGGACTTCTTGGCCGTCGCCTTCTTGGGAGCCTCGACGGGGGCCGGGGCCGCCTCTTCGCGGGGTGCGGGTACCGCCGTGGCCGGAGCGGCCTCGACGCCGAGGGCCTGCCGGACGTTCAGCAGCACGGTGCGGTCCTGCTCCAGGGCCGCCAACTTCCCTTGCAGCGTGGCGATCTCATCGGCGAGCACCTCCTGCTCCTTGAGGTTGCGCTCCAGGTCACCGGCCACCTGAGCTGCGTACTGGGTGGTCACCCCGTTTGATTCGATCGTGGTGTCAGACATGATCTTCACGCTCCTTCATGGCCCAACAGGCCACGGGCGGGAGCCCGTGCCAGCAGTCACTGCTGCCCTGTCGTTCGTAGTGATACTACGGATGAGGGATGCATTGTTGCATTTCAGCAAGGTCGGAACCGCTGGAGTGACATGGTGACCGGGCCGTAGTAAGCGGTCCGCCACTGACGCAGGTCGGGGTCGGGGAAGTTGACGTACGCCGCCGAGGTCCTCAGATCGCGGCGCAGGGTGCGGTGCATGGCGCAGGTCTGGGCGAGCAGTCGCCCTCGGCAGGCGTGTGGGAGCGCGCGGTCGGGACGGTGATCTGCTCCCTGCGCCCGCGGCCGTCACTCGAACGGCGGAGTCACGGAACGTGACGGGTCAATAGCCTTTCGTGACCTGACTTTCGTGATCCGCGTTTCGTGGCCCGACCCTGTCGTTCGCCCTCGTCGTCTGCCGCCGTCGTCTGCCGTGGAGGTATCGCCATGCCCGCCGCGTCCCGTCAACTCCCGCCCGTGGGCCCGACCGAGGTCGGTCCGGGCGACCCCCGCTACGAGGCGCTCCGCCGGGGCTTCAACCAGCGGTGGGTGGCCAGCCCCGACTATGTGGTGGTGGCCACGAGCGCCGCCGATGTGGTCGCCGCGCTCAACACCTACCTCCCCGGCACGGCCGGCAGTGACTCGCCGCCGCGCCGGATCACGGTCCGCTCCGGCGGGCACTGCTACGAGAACTTCGTCTGCGGCGACGACGTCGCCGTCATCCTCGACGTCAGCACCATGGACCGCGTCCACTACGACGCCGAGATGGAGGCGTACTGCGTCGAGGCGGGCGCGACCAACTGGCACAGCATCACCCAGCTGTACCGGCGCTACGGCCTCGCCCTGCCCGGCGGCTCGTGCTACTCCGTCGGAGCGGGCGGCCATATCTCGGGCGGCGGCTTCGGTCTGCTCTCCCGCCTGCACGGGCTCACGGTCGACTACCTGTACGCCGTGGAGGTGGTCACCGTACGCGACCGGACGCACGCCGAGGTCACCGTGGCGCGCAAGGACTCCCCGGAGCCGGCGCTCCAGGACCTGTGGTGGGCGCACACCGGAGGCGGAGGCGGCAACTTCGGCGTCGTCACCCGCTACTGGTTCCGCGGCCTGCCCGAGCCGCCGTCCCAGGTGCTGACCAGGGCGGTGGCCTGGGACTGGAGCCTCTTCGCGGGGCCCCAGGGGGACCCCGACAAGTTCAAGTCCCTGGTGCACCGCTACGGCGAGTTCTTCGTGGCCGAACGCACAGGGGAGGGCGGCCCCGGGTGCCTGCGCGACTTCGACTTCAGCGATCTGTTCACGCTGTTCAAGCTGACGAACCTCGCCAAGGGCAAGATCGGCCTGGTCGTCCAGCTCGACGGCACCCGGGACGACTCGATCGAGCGACTCAACTGCTTCCTGAACTGGATCGCCCCCGAACCCGACTACCCGCAAGCCGTGTTCGACCTGCCGATGGGCGAACAACCGCCGCTCGGTGACCAGTTCATCCCCACCCGGCTGCCCTGGCTGACGGCGACCCAGAACTTCAACGGCTCCGGCCCGAGCCGGTGCGGCAAGTACAAGTCCGCCTATCACACGGGCAACTTCACCGAGCGTCAGCTCGGCGTGCTCTTCGACCGCCTCACCACGGGCTACTCGAACGAGGACGCCCTGGTCCAGGTCGACTCCTACGGGGGCCGGGTCAACGACGTCGACCCGTTCGCCACCGCCGTGCCGCAGCGCTCGTCCGTGCTCAAACTCCAGTATCAGACCTACTGGAGCTGGGAGGACGACGCCAACCACGACGGGGTCTTCGACTACCAGGACGCCCTGGCCGACCCCTCGATCGCCGCACCGCACCTGGAGTGGATCCGGGGCCTCTACCAGGACATGTACGCGGAGACCGGCGGCGTGCCCGTGCTGCCCACCCCGGAGTCGCCGGACGTCAACACCGACGGCTGCTACATCAACTACCCCGATGTCGACCTGGGCGACCCCGAGTTCAACGACCCGGAGGCCGGTCAGCCCTGGCACCACCTGTACTACGGGGCCAACTACGCGCGGCTGCAGCGGGCCAAGGCGTTCTGGGATCCACGCGACGTGTTCCGGCACGCCCAGTCGGTACGCCTTCCGGGCACGTCGTAGCCGAGGAGGCCGGTCACCAGCCGCTGACCCGGTCCCAGACCGCTTGGACGGCGGGTGCGCCGGTCGTCGGCAGTGTGCTGTCGACGACGTGGTAGCCGCGGTGCTGGGCCGCCGTCGCGCAGGCGTGGTTGGGCAGGATGCGTAGCCGTGTGCCGAGGGGCAGGTCGGGCAGGACGGCCCCGTCGCGGGCGGTGAGGGTGCCGTGTTCCTGGCTCGCGGCGCTCATCACCAGGCCCGGGACGAGGTTCCCCCACAGGTCGGTGACCAGGCCGTAGCCCTGGTCCTGGGACTGGTTCGCGGTGCCGCGGTCGCGGGACATGGCCATCCAGCCGCCGTCGGTCAGGATCCAGCCGTACTCGGGGCGGTGTCCGATGACGGTGACGACGACCGACAGGGCCAGATCGTCGAGCCGGCAGACGCCCAGTCCGGCCATGACCAGGTCGAAGAACACGTAGTTGCCGGCCCGTAGTTCGGTGACGCCGGTGAGGTCCTCGGCGGCGTGGGCGGTGGGGGTGGAGCCGACGCTGACGGTGTGCACCGGCAGCCCGGCCGCGCGCAGCCTCTCGGCGGCGGTGACGGCGGTGTCGCGTTCGTTCTCCGCGGCCAGCCGCTGCTCCTCGCGGGTGTGGGCGAAGTAGGACTCGCCCGCGTGGGTCAGGACGCCGTCCAGACAGTCGGCCTCGTACAGGATCCGGCCGATGTCGACGAGCGCGGGGGCGTCGGTCCTGAGGCCGCCGCGGTGGCCGTCGCAGTCGATCTCGATCTGGGCGGGGATGCCGAGGCCGGCCTCGCGGGCGGCCTTCGCGACGGCGGTCGCCTGCTCGGTGCTGTCCAGCAGGACGCGCAGGGTGACCCCGCGGCGCAGGAGCGCGATCACGCGGGGCAGCTTGTGCGGGTCGATGCCGACGGCGTAGGTGATGTCGGTGTAGCCGCCGTCGGCGAAGGCCTCGGCCTCGGCGAGGGTGGAGACGGTGACGGGTGTGCCGCCGTTCATGAGCGCGGCGACGTCGAGGCTCTTGGCGGTCTTGACGTGCGGGCGCAGGGCGACGCCGAGCCCGGATGCCCTGGCCGCGAGGCGGTCGATGTTCCGCAGGGCTCTGTGCACGTCGACGACGGCGAAGGGCGTGTCGGGATCGGCCAGGGTGTTCGGGGTGTTCGGGGTGTTCACGGGGTGAAACGATAGCCGCGCCTGGACGGTGTGTCCAGTTCTGGACCTGTAGTCCAAGGTGGCGTCACGCTGTGCCGTGCCCGCGCCGTGCCGGGCGTTCTGTGTCCGGCACGGCGTTCGTCCGGGGTGTGGGGGTGCGGCTGTTACCAGGTGGGCATGTGGGCCTCGGGGTACCGGGCGCCGGCCGCTCCGTGGGGGAGGAGCTCCTGGACGCGGGCGAGGTCCTCGGCGGTGAGGGTGACGTGCGCGGCGGCGACGTTCTCCGCCAGACGCTGGGGGCTGCGGGTGCCCGGGATGGGCACGATGTCGTCGCCCTGGGCCAGCAGCCAGGCGAGAGCCAGCTGGGTGACCGCGATGCCCTTGGCCTCCGCCAGGGCGGTCAGCTCGCGGACGGCGGCCAGGTTCTTCTCGTAGTTCCCGGGCTGCCAGCGCTCGTCCCACCTGCGCATGTCGCCCTCGTCGTACTCGGCGGCCGGCTTCACGGCGGCGGTGAGGAAGCCGCGGCCCAGCGGCGAGTACGGCACGAAGCCGATGCCCAGCTCGCGGACGACCGGCAGTACGTCGACCTCCACGGCCCGCTCGAACACCGAGTACTCGGTCTGGAGCACGGACACGGGCTGTACGGCGTGGGCGCGCCGGATGACGTCGGGGCCGGCCTCGCTCAGTCCGAAGTACCGCACCTTGCCTTCGGCGATCAGTTCGCCGACCGTGCCGGCCACGTCCTCGATGGGTACGTCCGGGTCGACCCGGTGCTGGTAGAGCACGTCGATGTGGTCGGTGCCGAGGTAGCGCAGGCTGTTCTCGGCGACCGTGCGGATCCGCTCGGGACGGCTGTCCGGGGCCCCGATGTTGCTCGGGTCGCTCAGGTCGAAGCCGAACTTGGTGGCGAGGACGACGTCGTCGCGGAAGCCCTTCACGGCCCGGCCCAGCAGCTGCTCGTTGCTGCCCGTGCCCATGCCGTAGAGCTCGGCGGTGTCGAAGAACGTGACGCCGAGCTCGTACGCGCGGCGGATGGTGTCGAGGCCGCCCTGCTCGTCGGGGGCGCCGTAGGCCATGGTCATGCCCATCGTGCCCAGGCCGACGGCGCCGACCTCCAGACCCTGCGTGCCGAGCCTGCGGTGGGGGAGTGTGCTGTCGTGCTGTGTCATACCTCAACGCTAGGAACACGGCGCCGGAACGTCATGGGGCACCGCTCGCATAGGATTGCCTGATCCTCTCAGGAGAGTGGATGCCCGAAGGGTGTGACTCATGCTGGACCGCCTCGCCCACGCCATCGAGCGGCACTGTCAGGGACCGTGGTCGGAGACCGCCGTGCCCAGGCTGTCCCTGGTCGCGGTCGACGAGCTCATGGAACCGATCGATGTGACGTACGAGCCGATGATCTGCTTCATCGCCGACGGATCCAAGCGGACCGCGGCGGGAGACCGCAGCTGGGCCACCCCCCGTGGCCAGATGCTCCTGGTCACCCTCGACCTGCCGGTCACCGCAGCCTTCGAGAAGGTGCCCTACCGCGCCGCGGTCATACGGCTCGACAACCGGGCACTCGCCGCCGTGCAGCTGGAACTGGACGAAGCCGGCCCGTCGGCCCGACAGCCCGTCACCGCGGAGATCGCGGCGGAGATCACCGCGCCGATGACCCCGGAACTCGTCGACGCGCTCACCCGGTGGATCCAGCTCCTCGACACCCCGGAGGACATCGGGCCGCTGGCTCCCCGGATCGAGAGCGAGATCCTCTACCGGCTGCTGCGCAGCCCCCTCGGACCTGTGCTGCGCCACTGGTCGCTGGCCGACTCCGCCGCCGCCCGGATCCGCACCACGGCCCGCTGGATCTGCGACCACTACACCGAGCCCCTCGGCATCGACGAGATCGCCGAGGTGGCCCGGATGAGCCCGGCCACGCTCCATCGGCACTTCAAGGCGGCCACCGGGATGAGCCCGCTGAAGTTCCAGAAACACCTGCGGCTGCAGGAGGCACGACGGCGACTGTTCGCCGGCGATGTGACGGCGGCGCAGGCCGCGCAGGCGGTCGGATACGTCAGCGCCACCCAGTTCAACCGCGAGTACCGCCGCGCCTACGGTCTGCCGCCCGGCCAGGACGCGGCCCATCTGCGCACCCTCCTCGACGCGGCCCGGGAGGTGCCGGTCGTGCACGACGGATCGCCCGCAAAGCCCTGACCGGCCCTGACCAGTCTTGACCAGCCCTGACCGGCCCCAGGGCCGCCAGGCCGCGTCGGGTCATGGAGCCATGGAGCCATGGAGTCCTGGAGTCATCGGGTCATGGGGTCATGGAACCTCCGGGCCGCGGTACTCGCTCATCGCGTCGATGAGCCAGCGGGCCAGACAGTCGGCGAACGAGGACCGGGGGAGGAGGCGGTACGTCGGCATGCCGTCGACCTGCCACAGCACTGCCGCGACCGGGCCGACCGTGGTCGAGTGGGAGCGGCGACCCCAGGGTCTTCCCGATGCGGACAGCTGCTTCGGAAGCGGGGTCGACGCGTACGTTCACCATGGTGACGAACGGCCACTCGGTCAGCGTGACGCCACGGGCGCCGGTGACAGCGGCGGCCCGCATGGGCTCCTCTAGGTGCACCAGGGGGCTGGTGCGCAGTGCGGCGATCGGCTCAGCCATCTCGCTTGGTCCCTTCGGGGTCGTACAGGACGAAGTCGGTCACCTCGACGGGCACCAGGTCCTCGCCCACCGGGGCGACGAGCTGGGTGCCCTCGGGCGGTCGGGTCGTGCGGTCGCTCGGCAGCAGGCCGACCAACTGCTTGCGGTCGCTGCGGGAGGTGTCGACGCGCGAGTAGGACCGTCTGCCGACGAAGTCCTTCTGCTTCGAGACCACCCAGGACATGCCCGCGTCCTGCGGGGTGACCGTGCCGTCGGTGTCCTGGCCGACGATGATGTACCCCTTCTCGGCCCGCAGCACATGCATCGTCTCGGTGCCGTACGGGGTGATGCCGTACGGCTGCCCGGCCGCGTACACCTGCTCCCAGACCGCCAGGCCGTACCAGGCGGAGACGTTGATCTCGTAGGCGAGTTCGCCCGAGAACGAGATCCGGCAGATGCGGGCCGGGATGCCGCAGGCCAGCGTCGTCTCGCGGAAGGCCATGAAGGGGAACGCCTCGGCGGACAGGTCGACGTCGGGTGCGAGCTGCGCCACGACCTCGCGCGACCTCGGACCGACGACCGCGATGGTCGCCCACTGCTCGGTCACCGAGGTGCAGTGGACGTCGAGTCCGGGCCACTCGGTCTGCAGCCACTCCTCCAGCCAGTCCAGGACGCCGGCCGCGCTGCCGGTCGTGGTGGTCATGAAGTAGCGGTCCTCGTCGAGGCGCAGCGTCACGCCGTCGTCGAAGATCATGCCGTCGGGCTTGCACATCACGCCGTAGCGGGCGAGGCCCGGCTTGAGTTTCTTGAAGGCATTGGTGTAGACGCGGTTGAGGAACTCGCCCGCGTCCGCGCCCCGGATCTCGATCTTGCCGAGGGCGTGCTGGCCGGCGAGGTCCCGTGGGGCGGATTCAAGGGATCCGGCTACGGCCGGGACCTGTCGATCTATGCGCTGGACGACTTCTCGCGCACCAAGCACGTCATGCACAACCACGGGCGCTGACGCCGTCGGCGGGCCGGCCGGAGCGGGGCCGCCCGGCGCGGACCTCCGTGGAGACCCTCGGCCGGCACGGCCACCACCGTCAACTCGGCCGGGACGGCCGGGATCCCTGCGGCTTGTCCCGCCTCTCCAGCAGGACCAGCTCGTCCAGCGGCGTCCCGGCGGCCCACCGCAGCACATGGCGGCCGCCGAGCAGAACGCCGTGGCTCGGGAGGGACGGCCGCGGGGCATCGGTGCGGGCGGCCGAGGGCCTGGTCACGAGGAGGCGGATCGCCTCGTCGTCCGCGGGCTGTGAGGACTCCTCCGTGGGAAGGAGACGGGTCCGGGCCGCGTCGTCCGCCGGGTTCTCCGCCGGGCTGAGGACGACATCGAGCCGTCGGCCGCCAGGGTCGCGCGCGTACAGACGGGGCCGGCCCCGACTCGGCATCGCGATGGCGTCCCAGCCGTCGCGCCGCAGTATCCGTTCGACGGCCGCCATCAGCTGGTCGTCGTCCAGGAGGACGAGCTCCGCCGCGGTGTAGACGCCGCGGCGGCGACGGACCGCCGCGCGACGCCAGCGGGTGAGAACCACGGCGACCGCACCGAGCACGGCCAGTCCCGGAGTCAGTCCGAGGACGCCGAGCCGGTGCGCCCAGGCGAGCAGCGCGACCGACAGGCCGACGGCCAGGCCCAGTTTGAGGAAGCCGGGCAGCACCTCGCGGAATGTCGGACCGTAGCTGTCCTGGGCGCGCGGTGCGGGGACCGGCGGACGCCGCCGAGCGCGGCGCGACCCGGGCACGGGGGTACGGTTCACCACAGATCCACCAAGGTCAACTCCGCCAACTCTCCTTCATCTCGTACCGCCCACGGTACGCAGGCGACGGGTGCGACCCGTCGGCGGGGCCGAGCGGCCGTGCACCCAAGGCCCGCCGGTGACGGCGGCCGAAAACTTTGTCGCGCGGGTCCGGATTCCGGCGCATGATCGTCACCGGATCGGCAAGGCCCTTCACATGAGCATCACGAATATGCCGCCCTTCATCCCTGGCTTAGAACTCTCCCGGCGTTTCTACACCGAGCTCATACGCCCTCTACTGGAGGAAGCCGCACCCGGAATACCTCATTCCGCCGCGCGTCTGGGCTCCGGCTCCGAGGTGCTCGGCCTGGACACCGCACACTCCGCGCACCATGAACGCGTCCCGCGCCTGCAGCTCTTCCTCCGCTCCGGGGACGTCTCCCGCCACGCGGGACGCATCAGACACCACCTCGCCGAACACCTCCCGAAGACCTTCCACGGCCGGCCGACGCACCTTGCTCAGGCGCCGCTCCACCGCACGGTCGAAGTCACCCATGTCTCCTCCTGGTTCACGGCCACGCTCGGCTTCGTCCCCTCGTCGCACATCACCCCGCTGGACTGGCTGGCCACCCCCACACAGTTCCTCGCCGGAGTCACCGCCGGCGCCGTCTTCCACGACGGCCTGGGTGTGCTCGCCCCGCTGCGCGCCGCCCTGCGCTGGTATCCGCACGATCTGTGGCTGCATGTGCTGGCCTGTCAGTGGCAGCGCATCTCCCGGGAAGAGGCCCTCGTCGACCGCTGCGGCGAGGCGGGCGACGAACTCGGCTCCGCCGTCGCCGCCGCCCGTCTCGTGCACGACCTGATGCGCCTGTGTCTCCTGATGGACCGTCACTATCCGCCGGGGGACCAGTGGCTCGGCAGCGCCTTCGCCCGCACCTCCGCGGGCCCGCACCTCACACCGGTCCTCACCGCAGTCCTCGCCGCGACGGACCGGCACAGCCGTGAACAGCACCTGACGGCCGCGTTCGAGACGGTCGCCGGCCTGCACAACCAGCGCGAACTCACCGATCCGCTCGACCCGGCCACCACGCCGTGCCGACGGTTCGCGGCGGCGCTGCTCGGCCGCGTCGGCGATCCGGCGGTCCGGGCGCTGCCGACGGTCGGCGCCGTGGATCAGTTCGTGGACAGCGCGGAGGTGCTGGGGCGGGTCGAGGCGGCGCGGGCCGCAGCGACCGGCGTGGCGGATCACCGCCGTACGAGCACCGCGTAGTGAGCGGGCGGCCGGCGCTCTCGCCGGCCCCGGCGGACTCGAACCTCGCACTACGCGTCGAGGGCGCGCCGCAGTTCGCGGGTCACTGCCGCCTCGTCCTGGCCGTGCACGGTCTTCTCCAGGCTGTGGTCGTCGGAGCGGGAGAAGACTTCGCCCAGGGCCACGTCCTCCTTCGAGAGGGTGCGTCCGCACCATTCGCCCTGGCCGACGGTGTGCTCGTCGAACGGCACCGCCGCGCCTTCGCCCAGGACGGTCCAACCGTCATCGGTCCAGCGCAGGGCGAGGAGGTAGGTGTGGCCGGGCTCCAGGCGCGGCGCCTCGGCGGTCGTGCGCTTGATGCGTGTGCCGCTCCGGTACACGTTCCAGCCGGCTGCCGCCATGTCGAAGTTCTCGCCCAGCGCCCGCCTCGGGGAGTCGGCCGACCACAGCACGCTGTCCGTGCGGAACGTCACCGTGCGGTCGGTCCGGTACCGGACCGGTCCCGTCTGGAAGTCGCGCCGGTCGGTGTCCTGTTCACGTGTCGGCGTGGCCACGACGGCATGGTCCGCGTTGGCCACCCAGTCCTCGGCGGTCAGGGACGGCATGGCGTCGTTGGCGATCCCGCAGCCGACCACCGTGTGCAGGCCGCCCTGGCCGACCAGCACAGCGGCCGCGACACCGGCGAATGCCGTGCCGGCGGCGAGGGACCGGCGGGTGAGCAAGACTCGAACGTTCAATGCGGGACACCGTTCCGGGACAGGACGGGCCGGGTGGCGTCACGTGACAGCGGCTCGTCCGATGGACATTGCGCTGGTCTAGACGGCACTTCGGCCTGCCCGGTGGCCGTCGGAACCGAATGCGCACAAAGTCACGAACGGGCTGCGGTTTCTTGATCAGATCCGTACCGAACCGCGTCAGCCGGCTGCTTCGACGTACGAGGCCAGGTGGGCCGGCGAGGAGGCGATCCCCGCCTCGTGCGCTACTGAGGTTGCCGTGCCGCAGGGGCTGACGGGTGGTCGGTGGATCCGTCGTCCCCTCGGCTTCGGTCCGCGGGGAACCCCTTCGCGACGAGCAGGGCTCCCAGGCCGACCTCGAACAGACCCCCCGGAACGGAGAGCGCCACACCGACGCCGTAGCCGAGGACTTCGAGGACGGCCCCGAGTGCGAGGACGGCGTAACCGCACAGCCCCCACACCGCGAGGAAGCGGGGTACCAGCCGCGCCCGGAGCAGAACTCGGCAGAACAGCAGACCGGCGGCCCCGAGCGACATCATCGCGATCTGATAGCTGTAGTGATTCCCCTCCACCGCGACCCTGCTCAACGCGGCCAGAACGGACGGCTCGTCGCCGCTCGCGTAGGCGTGCTCCTCCGCGAGGGGCACCAGGAGCAGCAGGAAGACGATCCCGACGGCCAGCATCACCCCTTCGACCACCCTGCCGATCAGGTACGTGTGGGCGGAGACCACGTCGTGCCGTTTCAGCAGGGGGAACGCCAGCACTCCGATGCCGACGACGACGGCCGAGTTGACCAGCATGAGCAGCGCTCCCGCCGCTACGCGCGTCTGTTCGTCCGCCGCCGTGGGCAGTGCGTCGGCGCCGCCCGATCCCGAGTCGACCAGGGCGCTGCCTGCTATGTACACGATGAACGCCAGCAGGAACAGGGCTCCCATGGTTCGCCCGATGACTCTCGACATGACTCTCGATGAGGTGGCTGACATGGCTGACATGGCTGCCTTCCGTGGGCGCCGTGGTGTGACCGTACTTAGTACGCTCGGCATGTCGACGGTAGCGTACTTAGTACGAAGATGTCATCAGTAGGGTGGCCGGATGTCCAAGCAAGTCAGCGAACGCGCACCGGACCCAGCGGAGCGCATTCCACTCAGCAGGGAGCGGATCCTGAGCGCCGCCGTGGCGATCGCCGACGCGGGGGGAGTCGGGTCGCTCACCATGCGCTCGCTCGCCCAGGAGCTCGGCGTCAAGCCGATGGCGGTCTACCACCACGTCGCCAACAAGGACGAGATCATGGACGGGATCGTCGATCTCGTCTTCAGCCAGATCGAACTGCCGTCGCCCGGCGACGACTGGCGTCACGAGATGCACCGACGCGCGACCTCGGCCCGTCGGGTGCTGAAGCGCCACCCCTGGGCGATCGGACTGCTGGAGTCGCGAACGACCCCCGGCCCCGCGACGCTGCGACACCATGACGCCACCATCGGCACCCTGCGCAGGGCAGGCCTGTCGGTCGAGATGACCGCCCACGCCTACGCGCTGCTCGACAGCTATGTGTACGGATTCGCCGTCCAGGAGGCCGCTCTGCCCGTCCAGGGCCCCGACACCCTCGCCGAGGTGACCGAGGAGATCGTGCAGCACTTCTCCCCGGGCGACTATCCCCACCTCGGCGAGATGGCGGCCGAGCACATCCTTCGTCCCGGCTACGACTTCGGCGACGAGTTCGAGTTCGGGCTCGGTGTGGTCCTCGACGCGCTCGCGAGGTGGATGCCCGACAGCGACGGCCGGCCGGCCGCGTGACCGACGGCGGGCGGCTGGCGGTCGGCGGCCGCCCGCCGTCGGTCAGGGGCGGAGGTAAGGCCGGGTCATGATCTCCAGGTTGTGGCCGTCCGGGTCGGCGAAGTACGCGCCGCGACCGCCGAACAGACGGTTGATCCGCCCGGGTTCGGAGTGGTTGGGGTCGGCGTAGTAGGTGACCCCGACCGCCTCCAGGCGGGCGATCATGCTGTCGAACTGCTCGTCGGGCACGAGGAACGCGTAGTGCTGCGACTGGATCGGCTCGTCGCGCTTCTCGTAGTAGTCGAGCGTCACGCCGTTGCCGAGGTCGACGGGGAGGAACGGCCCGAAGGGAGCGCCGACCTTCAACCCCAGGATCACGGCCAGGAATTCGGCCGAGAGCCGCCGGTCCCGGGCGTACACGGCGGTGTGGTTCAACTGCACGGAGGCCGTCGGCAGCTCGGATGCGTACGGGTACTGCTGTTCGTTCGACATGTGTGGTGTGTCTCCGGGTCTGGGGATCCGCTGGAAGCAGCGCCGTATGCGGGCGCCAGGCAGAAGGACTCGGAAAAGGCGGCGGGGTTCTTGCCCGCCTCGCGCTCACGCCGAGGCCGGGAACCTCACTCGTGCATGGCCCATGGCCGACCCGGCAGTCACCCGGCCGACTCTAGTGATCGCCGAGAGCCCGGGCAACACGCCAACGGCTGTGCTGCGCCGAGCCGGTCCGTGACCGCGGATCATCCCGGGTGGGCCACCGCCTGCCCATGAGAGGCTGGTGGCGCATGGGGGACAACACACCGGCAGGGACGGAATTTCGGACGACGAACGGCCCTGTACGCGGCAGGAGTTCACCGGACGGCGGCACGGTCGTCCTGGGCATCCCGTATGCCGCCGCGCCCTTCGGCCGCCACCGTTTCCGTGGGCCGCAGCCCGTCGTCGGCTGGAGCACGCCGCGGGACTGCGGCGACTTCGGACCCATCGCGCCGCAGTCGGCGGAGCTGCCCGGCTCACCGGTGTGGCACCCCGGCGACGAGGACGTCCTCACCGTCAACGTGTGGACGCGGCCCCCGTCGGACGGCGGCCCGCTGCCCGTGCTGTTCTGGATCCACGGCGGGGCCTACACCTTCGGCTCCTCCGCCCAGCCCGACTTCGACGGCACCGCGCTCGCCCGTGCCGGAGTGGTCGTGGTCAGCTGCAACTACCGGGTCGGCTTCGAGGGGTTCGGCCATGTGCCGGGCTTCCCCGACAACCGGGGACTGCTCGACCAGACGGCCGCGCTGGCCTGGGTCCGGGACAACATCGCCGAGTTCGGCGGCGACCCCGACCGGGTCACCGTCGCCGGGCACTCCGCGGGAGCGGGATCGATCGCCTGTCTGATGGCGATGGAAGGGGCCCGCGGACTGTTCCGAAGAGCCATCGTCCACAGTGTGCCCAACGCCTTCTTCACCGTCGAGGTCGCCGCCGCGATCACCGCGAGGATCGCCTCCGTGGCCGCGGTCGCCCCGACGGGCGACGGACTGCGCTCCGTCTCGCCGCAGCGACTGCTGGCCGCCTCCGACGACGTCGCCGCGCAGTGCGGGGACGACCCCGTCACGGCGGTCCAGGCCTACGACCCCGTGCTCTTCCAGCCTGTCGTCGACGGCGACGTACTGCCCGTCGACCCGCTCTCCGCGCTGGGTTCCGGCGTCTCCCGTGACGTGGACCTCCTGGTGTGCCACACCCTGGAGGAGTACTGGTTCCTGCACGAGGTCGGAGGAGTACGGGAGATCACCTCGGAGCCGGAACTCGCCGACTTCGCCAGGGCTCTCCGCCTCCCGGAGTCCCTGGTCTCCGGCTACCGCGCGCTGCTGCCCGACGCCCCGGTCCTCGACCGCTACCTCCAACTGTTCGGCGACGCGACGTTCGGCGAGTACAGCACCCGGCTCGCCGAGCACCACATGCGGGCCGGCGGCCGGGCGCACCTGTCGCGCTTCGCCCGCAGACGCCCCACCCCGAGCGGCGAGACCCGGCCCTGGCACACCGCCGACATCCCCTTCGCCTTCGGCAACCTGGACGCCGACGGCGCCGCCTTCCTCATCGGCGCCGCCCCCGACGAACAGGACCGTGCCCTGTCCCGCCGCATGCTGCGCGCATGGGCCGACTTCGCCGCCTGCGGAGACCCGGGCTGGCCCCCGGTCACCGACGCCGCCACGACGGTGAAGCTCTGGGCCGTCCCGGAAGACCGCATCACCGACGACACCGCCTGCGCCCTACGCGCACTGTGGCGGGACATCCCGTTCGATCCCCTGCGGCGATGAACCTCCGGCCTCCGGGGCAGCCCTAGGCGCGACGGCTGGAGTGCACGGTGGCGAAGAGCACGCGGGCGCGGGTGCCGTCCGGGAGGTGCCAGGGGCCGGCGAGGTGGCCGGTCGTGCCCTGCGGAGGGAGGGACCGGCCGTCCGGGACAGGGCGCAGGACGCGGTGCAAGCGCAGGGCCATGCCCTGCGGTGCAGACAGTTCGGTGCCCTCGCTGTCGTCGGTGGCCGTGCCGACGAAGCCCGCGGAGAGAGGGGCTGCACCGGTGTAGGAGCGGGTGACCTCGCGGTCGGGGGCGTCGGTGGTGTTCTGGTCCTGGGCCTGGACCCGGCCGTCGAACAGCGCCGACAACTGGGCGACCAGCACCGGGTCGTGGCAGCCGTCGTAGGCCCAGCGCCGCCCCAGCACCCCGTGCTCCATGGTGCCGACGAGGGCGTGCTCCGCCCCGTCGAGCGGGGCGCCGCGATAGGTGAGCGGCACCAGGTAACCGGCCGGGTGGGCGCCGGAGGTGTCGGTGACCACCATGAACTCGATCCCGACCTCGCCCTGCGGATCGTCCAGCCGGAAACCGCCGGCCTTGGCCAACTCCGGTCGGCCCGCCCCGCCGCGGTACCACGGGCGGGAGGGCAGCCAGGACGTGAGCAGTTCCAGCTTGGTCGGCTTGAGGGTGGTGTGGTGGATGACGGCCATGCCGAAGAGCTCTCTTCCATCGAGCGGACAGCAGCCCTCACACCCTGCCATCCGCAAGCCGGTCGCGGCACGCGCTCACGGCTCGTGCTCGGGGGAGAGGGGTACGCCGTTTCGGGAGTGGCGTCGCCAGTGGCTGGGGGTGGCGCCGTAGGTCTGGTGGAAGCGGCGGGAGAAGTGGGCGGGGTTGGTGAAGCCCCAGGAGCGGGCGATGGCCTCGATGGTGCGGTGGGCCTGTCCGGTCGCGGCCAGATCGTTGCGGGCGCCTTCGAGTCGGCGGCGGATGATCCATTTCTCGAGGCTGAGTCCGCCGTCTTCGCACAGCCGGTAGAGAGTGCGCACGGAGATGCCGTGCGCCCGGGCGATGCGTCGGGGTGTGAGGCCCGGGTCGGTCAGGTGTGCGCGAAGGTAGGCCAGGACGCGGGTGAGGAGAGTTTCCTGGGCCACCTCTCGACGGGTGTGGTCGTCGCCGGCGACCGACACGATCAGGGCGCGGGTGAGTTGCACGGTGGCGGCGGCCAGAGCCTCCGCCTCGGGGCCGCCGCTGAGTCGGTCCGCGTGCCGGTGCAGGCCGCGGATGTGCTGCAGCAGCAGGGATTCGACGGGGCTGTGCTGCAACAGGGGGACCGCTGCGCGCACCATGTCCACGGGCAGGGCGAGAAGCGCGATGTTCACCGAGAAGGCCACGGAGCGACCGGTCCCCGACCATCCGTACTCGTGTGACGCGGCCATGTGCGGCGTCAGCCCGATGCCGTCCCCTCCCAGGTGCCGCTGGTATCCGTCGCAGCCGAAGGCGCCTGTGCCGAACCCCTCGGCCTGCGTCATGAGCGAGACGTTGTCCACCAGTTCGCGGCGCGTCTTGCGGAAGGAACGCACGAAGCGCACGCTCGTGCCGCGTGTGTCGAACAGGGTGACGGGCCCGAAGTGCCAGACTTCGAGCCGCTTCCACATGTCGGCCGCAGGCTCGTTCTCCTCGACCGCGTCGACTCCGCCCTCCCGGGAGACCGCCGTTCGCAGGGCCTCGAACCGGTCGGCGACAGGAAGGTCGGCGGTGTCGAGAACCAGCACGGCGCCCCCAGGCTGCGATAGCGGTCCGTTCGCCGCTGCTTCCCCTGCTTCCCGCGGCTTCCCCCTGCTCCGCGGCTTCCCCGAGGAGCAGTCTCCGTCACGACGGGCGATGTCGACAAAGATGAGTGCGTCGGGCACCTGACTCCGCGGTTCCGGTATGCCGCGGCACGCAGAGAACAGGCCTTGGCGCAGACGGCAAAGCCGGGTGCGCAGGCCCATGCCATGCTCCCTGCGCAGGCCAGGCACCGAGACGTCCACGCGTGCCTCGCCGCCCTGTCCCTGACTCCGGAAGGAACCATCCGATGATTCCCGAAGGCCACCCCCGCCGCCGAGTGCTCGGCGGCCTGCTCGCGGCGGGCGGCGCCGTCACGCTCGGAGCCGTCGCCGCGCCCGCCTCCGCCGACGCCCGCACCGGCGGCACCACCGGAGCGACCGTCGTCCTCGTCCACGGCGTCTTCGCCGACGCGTCCGGCTGGAACGCCGTCACCGCCCGCCTGCTCAAGGCCGGCCACCAGGTCATCGCCCCCGCCAACCCCCTGCGCGACCTGGCCGGTGACTCCGCATACCTCTCCAGCGTCATCGCGACGATCCCCGGGCCGGTCGTCCTTGTCGGCCACTCGTACGGGGGCGAGGTCATCACCAACGCCGCCCGCGGCCACGCCCACGTCAAAGCCCTCGTCTACGTCGCCGCCTTCGCGCCGGACGAGGGCGAGAGCGCGCTGCAACTGGCCGGGCGGTTTCCCGGCAGCATGCTGGCGGACGCGCTGGTGACCCGCCCGCTGCCCGGCGGCGCCGACGCCGACGGATACATCGACCCGGCCAAGTTCCACGACGTCTTCGCGCAGGACCTGCCGCGCGCCACGACCAGGGTGATGGCGGTCTCGCAGCGCCCCGGGAGTCTGGGGGGACTGGCAGGGCTCAGCGGCGTACCCGCGTGGAAGGGCCTACCGTCGTGGTATGTCGTCGCCGGCGCCGACCGGGTCATCCCGGCCGCCCTGCAGCGGTTCATGGCCGAGCGCGCCGGAAGCAGATCCGCCGAGGTCAAGGGCGCCTCGCACGTCGTGATGATGTCCCGGCCGGACGCCGTCGTGCGGCAGATCGACGCCGCGTACCGCGCCACCCGCTGACACCCTCCGGAAGGAGCAGCAGCCATGAGCACTCCGGACACCATTGTCCTCATCCACGGCTTCTGGGTCACACCCCGCAGCTGGGAGCACTGGGTCGACCACTACAAGAAGCGCGGATACCGCGTCCTCGCGCCCGCCTACCCGGGCTTCGAGGCGGAGGTCGAGGCTCTCAACGCCGATCCCGCGCCGATCGAGAAGGTCACCGTCGAGCAGATCGTCGCGAGCCTGGAGACCCTCGTACGAGGGCTGGACGAGCCGCCCGTCCTGATCGGTCACTCCGCCGGCGGCGTGTTCGTGCAGCTGCTGCTCGACCGGGGCCTCGGCGCGGCCGGGGTGGCGATCTCCTCCGCGCCCACGGAAGGGGTCGCGGTGGTGCCGCTGACCCAGATCAAGGCGGCCTTCCCGGTGCTGAAGAACCCGGCCAACCGGCATCGGGCGGTCGGCCTGACCGCGCAGCAGTGGCACTACGCCTTCGCCAACACCCTCTCCGAGGACGAGTCGACGGCGCTGTAC
This sequence comes from Streptomyces sp. NPDC002623, assembly GCF_053592635.1. NCBI lineage: Bacteria > Bacillati > Actinomycetota > Actinomycetes > Kitasatosporales > Streptomycetaceae > Streptomyces > Streptomyces sp. NPDC002623. Next base: position 63,127 of record NZ_JBSFWB010000036.1, read on the forward strand.
GAGCGGTACGCGATCCCCGCCTCCGGCGGCATCTTCTGGGACAGCGCCCTGGCCACCCTGCGCCCCGGCCACCAGAGCACCTACGTCGACTACCACAACGACGGCCGGGCCCCGCTGCTGTTCATCTCCGGTGAGAAGGACCATCTGATGCCGCCCAAGGTCCAGCAGTCCAACGCCAAGCACTACAAGTCGAACACGGTCACCGAGGTCGAGGAGTTCCCGGGCAGGCCGCACCTGCTGCCCGCCGCGCCGGGCTGGGAGGAGGTCGCCGACCACGCCCTCGACTGGGCCCTCTCGCACGCCCGGTAGCCCGCGCGTCCGGGGCGGCCGGTACACCTGCCCGCCCCGGACCTCGGAAAGGAACCGTGCATGACCGAGGTCCGCATCACCCATGTCGGCGGCCCGACGACGCTGATCGAGGCCGCCGGTTGGCGGCTGTTGACGGACCCGACGTTCGACACGCCCGGTCGCCGCTACTCCTTCGGCTGGGGCACCTCGTCCCGCAAGACCTCGGGCCCGTCCGTCCTGCCGACCGAACTCCCGCCCCTGGACGCTGTGTTGCTCACCCACGACCACCATGCCGACAACCTCGACACGGCCGGGCGCGCCCTGCTGCCCACCGTCGGCGTCGTCCTGACCACGCCGTCCGGGGCAGGCCGCCTCGGCGGCAACTCCCGTGGCCTCGCACCCTGGACGACCTGGCGGCTGGAGTCCCCCGACCGCCCCACGATCGAGGTCACCGCCACCCCCGCACGCCACGGCCCACCGCTCTCCCGCCCACTCGTCGGCGACGTCGTCGGATTCGCCCTGCGCTGGCCCGGCCAGCGGCACGGCGCGCTGTGGATCTCCGGAGACACCGTCCTCTACGAGGGCGTGCGCGAGGTGGCCCGCCGGCTGGACGTGGGCACCGCTCTGCTGCATCTGGGCGGCGTGCGCTTCCCCGTCACCGGGCCGGTCCGCTACACGATGACGGCGCCCCGGGCCGTGGAGCTGTGCCGCCTGCTGCGCCCGCACACCGCGCTGCCCGTGCACTACGAGGGCTGGTCGCACTTCCAGGAGGGCCGACGGGCCGTCGAGGCGGAGCTGGCGAAGGCCCCGGCGGACGTCCGCACCCGCTTCCGATGGCTGCCCGTCGGCTCCGCCCTGGAGGTCACCGTCTGACCCCGGCCTGCTGCGCGTGGACCGGTAGGCGGCCCGGCCCGGCCTGGTGCAGCCGGCCGGGCCCGACGTGGCGCCTACGCCGTGACGAGGTCCGCTTCCTCGTCCGTGGCGGAATCCGCGGGCTCGTCCTCCACCATGCGCAGGAAACGTCGGATCGCCTCGATGGGCATGTCGAGTTCCTCGGACGCGGCCAGTTCGCCGCCGAACACCTGCACCGCCTCCGAGACGGCGACGGCGAGTTCGGCCTCCGCCTTGTGGACCTTGACCTCGGCCTTGTCCACGGTGTCGACCACGGCCAGCTGGCGGCGCTGCTTCTCCTGAAGTCGCTGCTTGCGGGAAGGCGTCGTCTTGTCAAAGCTCTGCACAGTCATGACCAAGATCATAATCGGCCGTGCGGGGGAGGACTGGCACGGCGTCGCCACGGGCACTTTCATGGAGCACCTCCGCCCACCGCACGACCCTGCGGAAGGAAAGGACCAGCCTTCATGCACACGACCACCCTCGGACCGAACGGCCCCGAGACCGGCGTGATCGGACTCGGCTGCATGGGCATGAGCCACGCCTACGACCAGGCCGCTCCCCGTGACGTCGACACGCAGATCTCGGTCGTCCACCAGGCTCTCGACCTGGGCATGACCATGCTCGACACGGCCGATGTGTACGGCCCCTTCAGCAACGAGGAACTGCTGGGCCGGGCCCTCGCCGGCGGCCGCCGTGAGCGGGCGGTGCTGGCCACCAAGGTCGGCGCTCTCACCCGCGACGAGCGGGGCAACGCGATGGTGGGCAACGACGGCCGGCCGGAACACATCCGCCGCTCGATCGACGAGAGCCTCCAGCGGCTGGGCACCGACCACGTCGACCTGTACTACCTGCACCGCGTCGACCCGGCCGTGCCGATCGAGGAGAGCGTGGGCGCCCTGGCCGAGACGGTGGCCGCGGGCAAGGCCCGCCACCTAGGCCTGTCCGAGGTGGATGTCGAGCAGATCAAGCGGGCCCAGAGCGTGCACCCGATCACCGCGGTGCAGTCCGAACTGTCGCTGTGGACGCGGGACTGGACGGTCGAGGTGCTGCCGTACTGCCAGGAGCAGGGCATCGCCTTCGTGCCGTACTCGCCGCTCGGCAGGGGCTTTCTGACGGGCCGCTTCGCGTCCTTCGACGACCTGCCTCCGGACGACTTCCGCCGCGGGCTGGCCCGCTTCCAGCCGGACGCCCTCAGCCGGAACCTCGCAATCGCCGACCGGGTCAAGCAGATCGCGGAGCGCATCGGCGCCACTTCGGCGCAGGTGGCGCTGGCCTGGGTGCTGGCACAGGGCGAGTACGTCGTCCCCATCCCCGGCACCAAGACGCCGAAGTACCTGCTGGACAACGCCGGCGCCGCCGACGTCCGGCTGAGCGCCGACGACCTGGCCGAACTCGACGCCCTGCCGGCCCCGCAGGGCGGCCGCCCCTGAGCGCTCGGGCGCCGGCCTAGCCCCGCGAGCCCGGCTTCCAGTCCTGGACGAGGAGCCCGAGCAGCACCTCGTCCAGGAACTCGCCCATCACCCAGGCCGAGGAGCGCAGCACGCCCTCGCGGACGAAGCCGTTGCGCTCGGCGGAGCCCAGCATCGCGGCGTTGTCCGACAGCGTCTCGATCTGCAGGCGTTGCAGACCGCGCACGACGAATCCGTAGTGGCACAGCACCGCGACCACATCGGTGCCGTAGCCCTTGCCGCGGGAGGACGGCAGCAGTCCGAGGCCGATGTGCGCGGACCGGTTGTGGTTGTCGATGCCCCACAGCGCCGCGGTGCCGGCGAGTGCGCCGCCGTCCAGCTCCACCACGGAGAACGGGACGTGCCCCTGCTCCTTGTCGTCCACGACGAGCCGCGAGTCCTTCGAGTCGGGCGTGATCGGCCGCCACGGCCGGCCGTCGGACCGCGAGGCGTTGACCACGTCGTCGTAGAGCTCGGCCCGCAGGATCGGGATGTCGTCCTCGTGCCGGGCCCTGAGCCCGACCTTGTCGCCCCTAAGCATGCAATCTTCCTATCCGACCGCGCCGACGGGCGGCAAACCGATTATCAGGTGGGCCGTCGGCCGGGTCGGACAGTCGGTCGCACCGGGGAGTCGGACCGCCGTGTTCCCTCAGCCGGTGTGGCGGATCCGGAAGCGATCGGGTTCCGCCGGATCGCGATCGACGACCTGGACGTCATTGGCGTCCAGCGTAGTTGAGCCGAGAACGGTCGGCTTCGGTGCTCCGGAGCCTCCTGCTCCGGTGAATGCACCGGTACGGTTCGTTCATGAAGGCAGCGGTGCACGACCGGTACGGGCCGCCGAGCGTGGTCCGGATCGCCGAGGTGGACATGCCCTCGATCGGGGACCACGACGTCCTGGTGAAGGTCCACGCGACGACGGTCAACCGGACGGACTGCGCCTACCGGGCGGCCAGCCCCTTCTTCATGCGCGCGCTGACCGGCCTTGTCCGGCCGCGGCGCACCGTGCTCGGCACCGAGTACGCGGGAGTGGTGGAAGCGGTCGGCGGCGGCGTGACGTCGTTCACGGTCGGCGACCGGGTGTTCGGCTACAACGAGGGCGCGTTCGGAACCCACGCCGAGTACCTGTCGGTTCCACAGGACGGCCCCGTCGCGACCATGCCGGAGGGCGTGACCTTCGAGGAGACGGCTCCCGGGACCGAGGGCGCGCACTACGCGCTGTCGTTCCTCAGGACCGCGGGCGTGCGGGCCGGGCAGGACGTGCTCGTCCACGGCGCGACCGGCGCCATCGGCTCGGCGGCGGTACAACTGCTGAAGCACTGCGGGGCCACCGTGACCGCGGTGTGCGACACGGCAAACCTGGAGCTGGTCAAGGGCCTCGGCGCGGACCGGGTCGTCGACCGCACGGCCCAGGACTTCACCCAGGACGAGCAGCGCTACGACGCGGTGTTCGACGCGGTCGGCAAGAGCACCTTCGGCCGGTGCAGGCGGCTGCTGAAGCCCGGCGGGCTCTACCTGTCCTCGGAACTGGGGCCCTGGGCGCAGAACGTGTTCCTGCCGCTCGTCACGCCCCTGTTCCGCGGCAGGAAGGTGAAGTTCCCCCTTCCGAAGCAGGACCAGGAGATCGTGCGCCACCTCCGGGACCTGATCGAGACAGGCGAGTTCAGGCCCGTCATCGACCGCCGGTATCCGTTGGAGCAGATCGCCGACGCCTACCGGTACGTGGAGACCGGGCAGAAGATCGGCAACGTCGTCATCACCGTCGTACCGCCGAACTGACCTCGGGCCCTCCATCCCTCAGGCCGCCACATCCTTCCCGATGATGGAAAAATGACGGTTCCGTTGATGGCCAAATGATTGATTCGAGGCCTTCAGTAACCCCCTGACCGGACCTAGCGTTGCGAGCACGTAAACGGCCTGGCCGTTGGCCGTGCGGCTGCCCTCTCAGGCATTCGCCACGGCGTTGCTCTGACGGTTTCCTGAAGGGAGCGGGCCATGACGCCCGTGGAGTTGCTGATCGGCAGTCGGTGGCAAGCCGCCAAGGGAAGGGGTCGCATTCACGAGGTCACGTCCCCCTTCGACGGGTCGGCGGTGGGCAGCGTGGCGCTCGCCGGAGCCGAGGACGTCGAGGCGGCCCTCGCCGCGGCGACGCGCGGCGCGGCGGTCTGGCGCCGTACACCCGCCCATGAGCGGATGCGCATCCTGCTGCGCGCCGCGGAGCTCGCCGACGAGCGCGCTCCGAAGACCGCGCGGACCATCAGCGCGGAGTCCGGCAAGACCATCACGGAGGCCACGGGCGAGGCGTCCCGCTCCGGCGACCTGATCCGCCTCGCGGCCTTCGAGGGCACGCAACTCTACGGCGAGACCCTGCCGTTGGACGCCAACCGCGGCACCGGACAGGACAAGCTCGGCTTCACCCTGCGCCAGCCCTGCGGGATCGTCGTGGCCATCACGCCGTTCAACTACCCGGCGCTGCTGGTCCTGCACAAGCTCGCCCCCGCGCTCGCCGCGGGCAACGCGGTCATCCTCAAGCCGGCCACCAGCACCCCGCTGACCGCCCTCGAACTCGCCGAGTGCTTCGTGGACGCGGGCCTGCCGGAAGGCGTGCTGTCCGTGCTCGTCGGCTCCGGCAAGGTGCTCGGCGACGCCCTCGTGGCCGACCGCCGCGTCCGGAAGATCTCCTTCACCGGCTCGACGGCCACCGGCGAGCACATCGCGCGGGTCGCCGGAGTGAAGAAGCTGTCCCTGGAGCTCGGCGCCTCCTGCCCCGTCGTCGTCCTGCCCGACGCCGACATCGAAGCCGCCGCGAGCGCGGTCGCCGCCGGCGGTTACGTCAACGCCGGACAGGTCTGCATCTCCGTGCAGCGGGTCATCACGCACCCCGCCGTCACCGGCGACTTCCTGGACGCCCTCGTCCCCAAGGTGGAGGCCATCCGCACCGGCGACCCCTCCTCCCCGGACACCACCATGGGCGCCCTCATCACCGAGGCCGAGGCGGAGCGCGTCGAGCGGGCCATCGCCCGGGCCGGCGCGGACGGGGCCCGTGTGCTGACCGGCGGCGAGCGTGACGGCGCCGTCGTGCGGCCCGCCGTCGTCGCCGACGTCGACCCCCGGTCGCCGTTCAGCCAGGACGAGCTGTTCGGCCCCGCCGTCGCCGTCAGCTCGGCCGACGACTGGGAGTCCGCCATCGCCCAGGCCAACGGCACCGACTACGGCCTCGGCGCCGGCATCTTCACCTCCGACATCGCCGGGGCGGTCCGCGCCGTCAGGGAGATCGACGCCGGTTCGATCCACATCAACTGGACGCCTCTGTGGCGCGCCGACCTGATGCCGTACGGCGGTCTGAAGGGCAGCGGCTACGGCAAGGAAGGCCCCCGCGCCGCCGTCAGCGAGATGACCGAGGTCAAGACCGTCGTCCTGCACGGCCGGCCCTGGTGACCCTGCCGCCGTCCCGCACCACCCCCATCAGGAGCCGCCCCATGACCACTGAACCGACGCGACAGCGCACGGTGCGCCTCACCGTCGCCCAGGCCGTCGTCACCTACCTCTCCCGGCAGTACTCCGTGGCCGACGGCCACCGCCGCCGTCTCGTACCCGCCGCGCTCGGCATCTTCGGCCACGGCAACGTGGCCGGGCTCGGCCAGGCCCTCGACCAGCTCAGCGACCGGCTCCCGTTCGTCCAGGGCCGCAACGAGCAGGCGTTGGTCCACATCGCAACGGCCTACGGCAAGGCGACCAAGCGGCACGCCACCCTCGCCGTGACCGCCTCCATCGGGCCGGGCGCCCTCAACATGGTGACCGGTGCGGGACTCGCCACCGTCAACCGGCTGCCCGTCCTGCTGCTGCCGGGCGACACCTACGCGACCCGCCACCAGGGGCCCGTGCTCCAGCAGTTGCAGCATCCCGTCGAGGCCGACGCCTCGGTCAACGACGCCTTCCGGCCCGTCTCCCGGTTCTTCGACCGCATCACCCGGCCCGAGCAGCTGCTGAGCGCACTGCCCGCGGCGATGCGGGCGCTCACCGACGTGGACACCGGTGCGGTCGTCGTCTCCCTCCCGCAGGACATCCAGTCCCACGCCCACGACTACCCGGTGGAGTTCTTCGCCGAGCGCGACTGGCCGATCCGCCGCCCGGCGCCGGACGCCGACGAGGTCGCGGCGGTGGCACGCATGCTCGCCGAGGCCGAGAAACCGCTGATCATCGCCGGCGGCGGGGTCGTGTACTCCGGGGCGGGAGAGGAGCTGGAGGCGCTGGCCGACGCGGCGGGCGTCCCCGTCGTCGAGACGTTCGCCGGCAAGGGCGCGGTCCAGCGCCGTGCCTGGTGGCAACTGGGCGGCATCGGCCTCGAAGGCACCCCGGCCGTCAACACCCTTGCCCGGGAAGCGGACTTCGTGCTCACCGTGGGCTCACGGCTGACCGACTTCGCCACCGCCTCGCACTCGATCTTCCAGAACCCGGACGTGCGCTTCGCCAGCGTCAACGTCAATGTGCACGACGCGGGCCGCCTCGGCGCGACTGGCATCGTGGCCGACGCCAAGCGGGCCCTGGCCGCGCTGACCGATGCCGTACGGGCGAACGGCACCACCACGTCGGCCGGTTGGCAGGAGAAGGCGCGCACCCTGGACGAACGATGGCAGGCGCAACGGGCCGCCGCCCTCGACCCGGACGTCCCCTTCGACCTCGCCGCCCTGCCCGACGACTCCGACGTCGTCCGTGACACCGACGCGGCCCTCACCCAGGGCCAGTTGATCGGACTGCTCCAGGAGCACGCCCGGTCCGGCGACACGATCATCGCCGCCGCCGGCGGTCCGCCCGGCGACCTGCAGAAGGTGTGGGACGCCACCGAAGGCCGCTTCGCGCACCTGGAGTTCGGCTTCTCCTGCATGGGCTACGAACTGCCCGCCGCGCTCGGCGTCCGCCTCGCCGAGCCCGACCCGTCCCGGCGGGTGCTGTCCCTGCTGGGCGACGGCACGTTCCTCATGGCCCCGACCGAACTGGTCACGGCGGCACAGGAGCGGCTGCCGGTCACGATCGTGATCCCGGAGAACCACGGCTACCAGGTCATCCACCGACTCCAGATGGGGCGCAACGGACGGGAGTTCGGCAACGAGTTCCGCTACCGCGACGGCGGCCTGGAGATCGGCTCCGACAAGCCGGCCCGCCTGGAGGGCGACTACCTCCAGGTCGACCTCGTCAAGATCGCGGAGGGCCTCGGCGCTCGCGCGGTCCGCGCCACGACCGCCGACGAGGTGCGGGCCGCGCTGGCCGAGACCCGCGACCACGCCGGCCCGGTCGTCCTGGTCGTCCCCGTCATCCCGCACGCCGACCTGCCCGGCGCCGGCGTCTGGTGGGACGTGGCCCCGGCCGAGGTCTCCGAGCAGGAAGCGGTCACGCGGCTGCGCGGCGAGTACGAGGAAGGCCTGGCGTCCCAGAGGTGGTACGGATGAGCCCCGCACGCTTCGATCACTCCCCCCTCGACCACGGCCGCCTGCGCGCCCGACTCGCCGCCGGCGAGGCCACCCTGGGCACCTTCGTCGGACTCGCCTCCCCGGTCTCGGCAGAGGTGTGCGCCGCCGCCGGAGCCGACTGGGTGCTGCTCGACCTCGAACACGGCGCCGGAGGCGAGGAGCAGATCCGTACGACCGTCCCCGCCGCGGCCGCCTACGGAGTGCCGACCGTCGTCCGTGTCGAGTCCGCGGCCCGCATCCGCATCGGCCGCGTCCTCGACCTGGGCGCCGCCGGAATCATGCTGCCCCGCCTCGACACCGCGGACGAAGTCCGTGACGCGCTACGGCACTTGAGGTACCCGCCCGCAGGGGACCGAGGCGTGGCGACCTACAACCGGGCGTGCCGTTTCGGGCTCGACGCCGGGGCTCTGGACCGGGACGGCGAGCTCCTCGGCGTCGTACAGATCGAGTCGGCGAGCGCCCTTGCGGAGGTCGAGTCGATCGCGGCGCTGGACGGCGTGGACGTCCTGTTCGTAGGCCCCCGCGATCTCAGTCACGACCTGGGCGTGCCCGGCGAGTTCACCGCACCGGTCTATCGAGAAGCGCTGGAGCGCGTCCGCAAGGCCGCTGCCGCTCACGGCAAGGCATGCGGACTTCTCGTCCCCGACGGTGCGGCCGCGGCCGCCAAACGGGCCGAGGGCTGGACGTTCATCGGCATCGGCTCCGACGCGACCCTGCTCGCGGCAGCCCTGTCCGCCGCGCTCGGCGAGGCCCGACCCCAGCCCCAGGACGCTCAGAACTCTCAGCACGCTCAGAACTCTCAGGACTTCCAGGAGACACGATCATGACTCCCACCACCCCGGGCGCCGCACGCGAGATAGGCGTCGGGCTGATCAGCGTCGGCTGGATGGGCAAGCTCCACAGCCGCGCCTACCAGGCACTGCCCTCCGTCTACCCCGAACTCGGCCTCAAGCCCCGTCTCGTGCACGCCGCCGACACGGCCGAGGACCGCGCCGCCTACGCCCGTGACGTCCTCGGCTACGAGCGGGTCACCACCGACTACCGTGCCGTCCTCGACGACCCGGACGTGGACGTCGTCTCGATCTGCGCGCCGAACCTCCTCCACCACGAGATCGGCATCGCCGCCGCCAAGGCCGGCAAGCCGTTCTGGATCGAGAAGCCCGTCGGACGCGGCGCGGAGGAGACCGCCGAGGTCGCCGCCGCGGCCCGCACCGCCGGAGTCGTCACCTCCATCGGCTACAACTACCGGCACGCCCCCGCCGTGGAGCGGGCCCGTGAGCTGATCGCCGAGGGGCGGCTCGGCCGGATCACCAACGTGCGCGCCACCTTCTTCTCCGGCTACGCCGCCGAGCCCAACGGCGCCCTGTCCTGGCGCTTCAAGCGGGACCTGGCCGGCCATGGCGCGCTCGGCGACCTGCTGAGCCATGTCGTGGACCTGGTCAGCTATGTCGTCGCCCCGATCGGCGAGGTCTCCGCGCTCACCAGCATCGTCCACACCGAACGCCCGATCCTGCCCATGGGCTCGGGCACGCACTTCGCGGTGATCGAGGACGGCGAGCCGGGGGAGGTCGAGAACGACGACTACACCGCCGCCCTCGTCCGCTTCACCACCGGAGCCGTCGGCACCCTGGAGGCCTCGCGCGTCATCGTCGGCCCGCAGTGCGGCATCGGCTTCGAGATCTACGGCACCGACGGCTCGGTCACCTGGAACTTCGAGCGCATGAACGAACTGCGCGTCGCCCTGGGCCGCAGCGGCCCCCACCAGGGCTACACCACGGTGCTCGGCAACGGCCACATGGGCGACTACGCCAGCTTCCAGCCCGGCCCGGGCAACAGCATGGGCTACGACGACCTCAAGGTGATCGAGGCCAAGAAGTTCCTGGCCGCCGTCGCCGGCATCGCGCACGACAACTCCACGATCGAGGACGCGCACGCCGTCGCCGAGGTGATCGCGGCCGCGGCGGCCTCCGCGGAGAGCGGGTCCTGGGCGGCGGTGGCCGCGGTGCCAGGCGCGAACTTCGGTCATCCGGCGCGGAGTTGATCGTATGACCGAGCGTGTCAGCGAGCACGTCGTGGTGGCCCTCGGCCCCGTCGACACCGACACCGTGGGCCCCGTCCTCGGCGAGCGGGTCACCTTCGTCACCGATCCCACGCCCGCCGATCTCGCGGTCGCCGAGGGCGCCGTCGTCCGCGCCGACCGGCGGGTCGACGAGGACTTCCTTCGGCGGGCGCCACGGCTGCGGGTCATCGCCCGCACCGGCGTCGGCGTCGACCTGGTCGATGTCGCGGCGGCGTCCGCCCGTGGGATCGCCGTGGTCATCACCCCCGACAGCGGCAGCCGGGCCGTGGCCGAGGGCGTCTTCGCCATGGCCCTGCACCTGACCAAGCGGCTGAAGCCGCTGACCGACCTGGTACGGGACGGCCGCTGGGCCGAGCGCAGCGCCGTGCCGGTCGGCGACCTGGACGGCGCCACCCTGGGGATCGTCGGCTACGGCCGCATCGGCCGCCGGGTCGGCGAACTCGGCGCCGCCTTCGGCATGCGGACGATCGCCCACGACCCGTTCAGCCCGCCGCCGCCCGAGATCGCCCGCACCGACCTCGGCGAACTCGCCGCGGTGAGCGATGTGCTCACCCTGCACGCCCCGCTCACCGAGGGCACCCGGCACCTCGTCGACGAGGCGCTGCTGGCCCGCGTCAAACCCGGAGCGATCCTGATCAACTGCGGCCGGGGCGGCCTGCTCGACCCGGACGCAGCCCTGGCCGCCCTGGAGTCGGGCCGGCTGTCCGGCGTCGGACTGGACGTCTTCGACCCCGAACCGGCCCTGCACCACCCGCTGTTCGACCACCCCGACGTCGTCCTCACCCCGCACCTGATGGGGATGACGCGCCGGGCGATGACCCTGACCTTCGTCGACGCCGCGCGCGGTGTCGCGGACGTCCTCGCGGGCCGCGCGCCGGCCGCGGTCGCCAACCCCGACTGGAACCTCCGAAAGGCCACGGCATGACCACGTCACCCTCGAACAGGATCGCCGGTGCGCCCATCTCCTGGGGCGTCTGCGAAGTCCCCGGCTGGGGCTACCAGTTGACGCCCGAACGGGTGCTCGACGAGATGCGCGAGGTCGGCCTCGCCGCCACCGAGATCGGCCCCGAGGGCTTTCTGCCCGGCGAGCCGGACGCCATGGCCCGGGTGCTGGCCGACCACGACCTCCATGCGGTCGGCGGCTTCACCCCGCTGCTGCTGCACGTGCCCGGACACGACCCGTTGCCCGAGACCGAGCAGCTCCTGGAGAGCTACGCCGCCTCGAAGGCGGAGGTCCTCGTCCTGTCGGCCGTCACCGGCCAGGACGGCTACGACTCCCGCCCCGAACTCGACGCCGACGGCTGGAAGCGGCTGCTGTCCAACCTCGACCGGCTCGCCGCGCTGGCCGCCGAACGCGGTGTGCGCGCCGTCCTGCACCCGCACGTCGGCACGATGATCGAGAACGGCGACGAGGTCCGGCGCGTCCTGGAGGACTCGGCGATCTCGCTCTGCCTCGACACCGGACACCTGCTCATCGGCGGCACCGACCCCGCCGAGCTCACCCGCCAGGCGCCCGAGCGCATCGCCCACACCCATATGAAGGACGTGGACGCCTCCCTCGCCGCCAAGGTCCGGTCCGGACAGTTCAGCTATACCGAGGCCGTGCGCAAGGGCATGTACCGCCCGCTGGGCGCGGGAGACGTGGACGTCCAGGCCATCGTCACCCACCTCGGCGCGCGCGGCTACGACGGCTGGTACGTCCTGGAACAGGACACCATCCTGACCGAGGAGCCCACGGCAAAGGGGCCCGTCGAGGATGTGTGGGCCAGCGCCGAACACCTGCGCTCGGTGCTGCGCGGCATCGCGTGACCGTATACAGGCCTGATGTGTTTTTGATGTCTTCTGCTGGATTGACCGGCACCTGCGCGGCACTCAAGAATGCCGAAGCGAACCCCCTGCCGTTTCAACCGTTCTTGAAATGGCCGTTCGCTGCGTGCCGGCGTCTTTTCCGAACATGAGGAATCCAGGAAAAAGAAATGACCGCTGACGAATTTCTGGCCACTTGTTGGACCACCGCGGGCGACGCCGCTCCCGACCGGGAGGACCAGCGCAGTCCGCTGAACCTGCGGGAACGCGTGGAAGCGGCGCGCGACGCCGGATTCACGGCCTTCGGGCTGCTGTACGGGGACTTGGTGGAGGCCGAGCGCGAGTACGGCCTCGCCGGCATACGGTCCCTCTTCACGGACAACGGCATCCACCACGTCGAGCTGGAGCTCCTCACCGACTGGTGGGCCGACGGACCCCGGCGGGCCGCGTCGGACGCCGTCCGCAGCGGAATGCTGCGGGCCGTCGAGGCCCTCGGCGCACGCACCTTCAAGATCGGCCCCGATGTGACGGGCGAGCCCTGGGACCTGGAAGTCTGGGCCAAGGAGTTCGCCACGCTGGCGGCGCAGGCCGACGGGGTGGGCGCCCGGCTCGGGGTCGAGCCCCTGCCCTGGTCCAACCTCAAGACCGTGCACGACGGACTGCGGCTCGTCGAGACCGCAGGTCACCCGGCCGGCGGGCTCATCATCGACGTCTGGCACACCGAACGTGCCCACACCCCGCCCGCCGACCTGGCGAAGGTGCCCGGGTCGCGGATCGTGGGCGTGGAGCTCAACGACGCCGACAGCCAGGTCGTGGGGACGCTCTTCGAGGACACCGTCCATCGCCGTCGTCTGTGCGGAGAGGGCTCGTTCGACCTGCCGGGGATCATCGCCGCGCTCCGTACGGCCGGCTTCAGCGGCCCCTGGGGTGTGGAGATCCTCTCCGACGCGCACCGTGCGCTGCCGGTGCGGGAGGCCGCTGCGGCGGCGTACCTCAGTGCCGCGGAGCTCGTGAAGTAAGAGCTGAAGTAAGAGCCACAGGGGTGGCGGGGACGAGACCACGGTCGTCCCCGCCACCCCTGTTTCCGTTAAAAAGATGTGTTCATTCACGGGTCTCCTGCCTGAGTTCATTTCAGGTCCAGAGGTCAAGCGCAAGCAGCGTCAGGTAATTGTTCTGACACTTGCCCTGATGGATAAATGATGTCATTGCAGACGTTGACCTCAGAGTGGCGTGACGGTTCTATCTCGTCATAGGAAACAGCCGTGTTAACGGCATGTGATCCGCGGTGTTCGCCAGATCAACCGCCTCTCCCTTTCCCCTGCAGCACAGTGAGGTGCCGGAAAGATGGACCGTTTCTCCCTCCCCCGCTCCCGCAGAACCGTCCCCGTCGTCGCAGCGGCGGCCGCCGCCGCACTGCTGGCCGCCGGCTGCTCCAGCAGCTCCGGAGGCAAGCAGGCCGAAGAGAGCGAGGGCGCTGTCTCGGCCGGCAAGGCGACCACTCCGCGTATGACGGTCGCGTTGATCACGCACGCGGCCCCTGGCGACACCTTCTGGGACACGATTCGCAAGGGTGCCGAGGCGGCCGCCGCCAAGGACAACGTCAAGCTCGTCTACTCGAGCGACCCCAGCGGCCCCAACCAGTCCAACCTGGTCCAGAACGCCATCGACCAGAAGGTCGACGGCATCGCCCTCACGCTGGCCAAGCCGGACGCCATGAAGGCCGTGGTCGCCAAGGCCGTGGAGGCCGGCATCCCCGTCGTCGGCTTCAACACCGGCGTGCAGGACTGGAAGGAGCAGGGCCTGCTCGAGTACTTCGGCCAGGACGAGAGCATCGCCGGCGAGGCGTTCGGCCGCAGGCTCAATGAGGCCGGCGCCAAGCACACGGTCTGCGTGATCATGGAACAGGGGCAGGTGGCTCTGGAGGCCCGCTGCGCCGGCGTGAAGAAGACCTTCTCCGGCAAGACCGACATCCTCTACGTCAACGGCACCGACATGCCGTCGGTGAAGTCGACGATCACCGCCAAGCTCAAGACGGACGCCTCCATCGACTACGTGACGACCCTCGGCGCCCCGTTCGCGATGACCGCCATCCAGTCCATCGCCGACGCCGGCACCAAGACCAAGCTCGCCACGTTCGACCTCAACAAGGACGCGGTCGGCGCCATCAAGTCCGGCAAGATCCAGTGGGCCATCGACCAGCAGCCCTACCTCCAGGGCTACCTGTCGGTCGACTCCCTGTGGCTCTACAAGACGAACGGCAACTACAGCGGCGGCGGCGAGGCGCCCGTGCTGACCGGGCCGGCCTTCGTCGACAAGACCAATGTCGACAAGATCGCCGAGTTCGCCGCGAAGGGCACCCGGTGACGACCATGACCCAGACCACGGTTCCGGCGACGGGCTCCCCGTCGCCGGCTCCGCCGGCGCACCAGAAGGACGGGCGCACCGCACAGCGCCCCCTGGCGATCCGGCTGCTCGCCCGTCCCGAAGTCGGCGTCTTCCTCGGCGCCGTCGCGGTGTACGTGTTCTTCCTGATCTCCGCGCCGCCGGTGCGCGAGGGCAGCTCGATGGCGAACATCCTGTACCAGTCGTCGACCATCGGGATCATGGCGCTCCCCGTGGCCCTGCTGATGATCGGCGGCGAGTTCGACCTCTCCGCCGGTGTCGCCGTCATCACCTCCGCGCTCACCGCCGCCATGATCAGTTACCAGCTGAGCATGAACGTCTGGGTGGGCGTGATCGTCGCGCTCGTGGTGGCGCTGGCGGTCGGCTTCCTCAACGGCTGGCTGGTCGTCAAGACCGGGCTGCCCAGCTTCCTGATCACCCTGGGCAGCTTCCTGATCCTGCAGGGCGTGAACCTCGCGGTGACCAAGCTGGTCACCGGCAATGTGGCCACCGACGACATCAGCACCATGGACGGCTTCGGCCAGGCCAAGAAGATCTTCGCGTCGTCCTTCGAGGTCGGCGGGGTCCAGGTGAAGATCACCATCGTATGGTGGCTGGTCTTCGCGGCGCTGGCCACCTGGGTGCTGCTGCGCACCAGGTACGGCAACTGGATCTTCGCGGTCGGCGGCAACAAGGAGAGTGCGCGGGCGGTCGGCGTGCCGGTGGCCTTCACGAAGATCTCGCTGTTCATGCTGGTCGGCTTCGGGGCCTGGTTCGTCGGGATGCACCAGCTGTTCACGTTCAACACCGTGCAGTCGGGTGAGGGCGTCGGCCAGGAGCTGATCTACATCTCCGCGGCGGTGATCGGCGGCTGTCTGCTGACCGGCGG
>NZ_JBSFWB010000037.1:0-76107 GCF_053592635.1 Streptomyces sp. NPDC002623
ACCCTGCAGCAGGACGAGCAGCATGCGGGCCAGCGCGCGTGGATCACGGTCCTCGGGAAGCTCGCCCTGGGCCCGGGCCCGCACGAGCGAGGAGTTCCGGGTGCCGCCCCTCACCTGTGTCCGCCGGTTACGCCGCCAGCTTCGCCAGCGCCGTGTCGATCCGCGCCAGCGTCTTCTCCTTGCCCAGGATCTCCAGGGACTCG
The DNA here is from genome assembly GCF_053592635.1 of Streptomyces sp. NPDC002623. NCBI lineage: Bacteria > Bacillati > Actinomycetota > Actinomycetes > Kitasatosporales > Streptomycetaceae > Streptomyces > Streptomyces sp. NPDC002623. The sequence continues at coordinate 204 of NZ_JBSFWB010000037.1, forward strand.
AAGAGGGGGAGGCCGACCGTGCGGCCGGTGACGGCCACGCGGACGGGAGCCTGGGCCTTGCCGAGCTTGAGGCCGTGGGCCTCGCCGGCGGCCAGGACGGCCTCCTTCAGGGACTCGGCGGAGGACCAGTCGGCCGACTCCAGCTTCTCCCGAGCGGTGGTCAGCAGGGCGTCGCTGCCCTCCTTCATCGCCTTCGTCCAGCTCGCCTCGTCGGAGACCGGCTCCGGGAGGAAGAGGAAGTCGACGTTGTCGGTGATCTCCGACAGCACCTTCAGCCGGGTCTGGGCGTGCGGGGCGATCGCCGCCCACTTGGCCTCGTCGAAGTCCTCCGGGGACCAGGGCGCGAAGGGGGCCTTCAGCCAGGGTGCACAGCGCTCCGTGAAATCCTTCACGTCCAGCAGCCGGATGTGGTCGGCGTTGATCGCCTCGCACTTCTTCAGGTCGAAGCGCGCCGGGTTGGGGTTGACGTCCGCGATGTCGAAGGCCGCGGTCATCTCGTCCATCGTGAAGATGTCCTGGTCGGCCGAGAGCGACCAGCCCAGCAGCGAGAGGTAGTTGAGCAGTCCCTCGGGGAGGAAGCCGCGCTCGCGGTAGAGGTTGAGGGACGACTCCGGGTCGCGCTTGGAGAGCTTCTTGTTGCCCTCGCCCATCACGTACGGCAGGTGACCGAAGGCCGGCACGGACTGCGCGATGCCGAGTTCGATCAGCGCCTTGTAGAGGGCGACCTGCCGCGGGGTGGAGGAGAGCAGGTCCTCGCCGCGCAGGACGTGCGTGATCTCCATCAGCGCGTCGTCCACCGGGTTGACCAGCGTGTACAGCGGAGCGCCGTTCGCCCGGACGATGCCGTAGTCGGGCACGTTCTCCGGGGTGAACGTGAGCTCGCCGCGGACCAGGTCCGTGAAGGTGATCGTCTCGTCGGGCATCCGGAAGCGCACGATCGGGGTGCGGCCCTGGGCCCGGTACTCGGCTTCCTGCACCTCGGTGAGGTCGCGGCAGTGGCCGTCGTAGCCGGACGGCCTGCCGGCCGCGCGGGCGGCGTCGCGGCGGGTGTCCAGCTCCTCCTGGGAGCAGTAGCAGCGGTAGGCGTGGCCGGCGGCGAGCAGCTTCTCGGCGACGTCTTTGTAGATGTCCATGCGCTGCGACTGGCGGTAGGGCGCGTGCGGGCCGCCGATCTCCGGGCCCTCGTCCCAGTCGAAGCCCAGCCAGCGCAGCGAGGCCAGGAGCTGCTCGTAGGACTCCTCTGAGTCGCGGGCCGCGTCGGTGTCCTCGATGCGGAAGACCAGGGTGCCCTGGTGGTGCTTGGCGAACGCCCAGTTGAACAGGGCCGTCCGCACCAGGCCCACGTGGGGGTTGCCGGTGGGCGAGGGACAGAAACGGACGCGTACGGGGGAGCCGGGTGCGCTAGCCACGCTTGACAACCTTGTTGGTGAGAGTGCCGATGCCTTCGATGGTGACGGCGACCTCGTCGCCGACAGCCAGGGGGCCGACCCCTGCCGGGGTGCCCGTGAGGATCACGTCGCCGGGGAGCAGCGTCATGGCCTCGGTGATGTTGACGATCAGATCCTCGATCGAGTGGATCATCTCGCTGGTGCGGCCGAGCTGCCGCTGTCCGCCGTTGACCGTGAGCTGGATGGTGAGGTCGCTCGCGGTCTTCAGGTCCAGGCCGGTCTCCACCCAGGGGCCGAGCGGGCAGGAGGTGTCGAAGCCCTTGGCCCGGGCCCACTGCTTCTCGCGCTTCTGGACGTCGCGGGCGGTGATGTCGTTCGCGCAGGTGTAGCCGAGGATCACGTCCTTGACGCGTTCGCGCGGGACCTCGCGGCAGAGCCGGCCGATGACCACGGCGAGCTCTGCCTCGTGGTGGACGTCCGTGGAGAAGGACGGGTACTGGATGTCGTCGCCGGAGCCGATCACCGAGGTGGACGGCTTGAAGAAGGCGAACGGGGCGTCCGGCACCTCGTTGCCCAGCTCACGCGCGTGCGCGGCGTAGTTGCGGCCGAAGGCCACGACCTTGTTGGGCAGCACGGGCGGGAGCAGTCGGACCTTGCTCAGCGGCACCTTCGTGCCGGAGAGCTCGAAGTCCGCGAACGGGATGCCCTTGATGATGTCGAGGACGAGCTCGTCCGGCTTGTCGCCCTCGACCGCGCCGAAGGCGACGTTCCCGTCGATGGAGAACCTGGCGATGCGCACGGGTTGGTTGGCCCCTTGACTGAGCTGGCTGGAGTGTGACGCTCCAGGCTAACGCGGAAGGGCGTCCCCGGCCGGGGACGCCCTTGACATCCGTGGGCGGCCGCCCTGAGCATTCGGCGGCCGGTGCGCGTACTTACCGGTCAGGAACTACTGCGGCGCGGCGGCCGCGACCGGGATCTCCATGAGGATGGTGCGCTTGGGGTTGGCAGTCTGGGCAGGGAGGTCGACGGAGTGCTCCGCCTGCTCCGGGAGCTGCAGTTCGTCGGCGTCCTTGAGGTGAGCCAGCGTCGTGCGTCGCGGGTTGGCGATCTTGTGGAACATCGTCGTCGTCTTCACTGTTGTACTTGACCCTGTCGTTTCCGGGCGCCGGGCGGGCCGTCGATGGGCGTCGCACAGGCGCGGCTTGTCGGGTTTGCCATCCCTGTAAAGCGTCAGGCTAAACACGCGATTCCCGGTGAACGCGTGAAGGTCCCATGATCACCGTGTGAGTTTGCTCACGAATCCATGGGCAAAGCGGTCAATCCAGGCATCCAAGCGATCGCTACGAAACGGACATTGGCCACCTGAAGCGCTCATTCCGCTCCTGATCATGGCGACTGGGACACCCCCCGCACCCCCCTCCTTCGCCCTCTTATGTCCGCCTTATGTGGGAACAGTTTCTACATCCCGTAACTTGACCCTTACGTGGTGTCACGGATGTCACAGCCTGGCCAACGGGCCTTGTTGGAGATCCTGCACTGTGCTGGAATTCCTCGGACCGCCGCGGGATCGAGCCGGCGCACAGGGGCGCACTACGCGCCCGGTGGCGGCGAGACAGGGGGAGCGAGCGCCGGTCATTCACGACCATCCGGGGGGCGTATTCAGGACGCTCCCCAACACGCCGACACCGTCTTTCCGTTCACGCGGAGAGGCGCCTGGTCCAGAGGTTGCGACGCTAGTGCAGGGACGTTTCAAGAGGGATGGCAGCGCTTCGGCCGAGCCGGAGCCGCACGGCGGGACCGGCCCGATGGCAGTCGGCTCCTCGCCCCAGCACGCCCAGAACCCGGGCCCGGCAGCGTCCGGCGACGGCGGTGAGCGCTCCGGGCGCCCCGGCGCGTCCGCGTCGCCGAGTTCTCTCCCCCCGACTCCGACGGCCAAACCACCGACCGGTCCCCCCGGTCCGGGCGCGCGGGTCGCGCTGCGCAACTGGCGCATCTCCACGCGTCTGGTGGCGCTGCTGACCCTGCCCGTGGTCGCGGCCACCACCCTGGGCGCGTTCCGCATCAACCAGTCCATGGACGACATCCAGCAGCTCGACAACATGAAGCTGCTGACGGACATGACCAAGCAGGCCACCGAGCTGGCCGTCCAGCTGCAGAACGAGCGCGACCGCTCCGCCGGCCCGCTGGCGCACGGCAGCTCGGCGACCGACTTCGGCGTCAAGGGCTACCGCGGCAAGACCGACAAGGCCCTGACCGCGTTCCAGGACGCCTCGGAGGAGATCGACGCCGCCAGTACGGACGGCAACCTCCAGGGTGTCCGCGACAGCCTCGTCGGCCTCCTCAGCGACCTCGGCAACCTCGCCAAGATCCGCAGCACCGCCTACGCGGACAAGGGCAACTCCACGCAGACGGTCGAGGCGTACCACCGCCTCATCACCAGCCTGCTGGACCTCTCCCAGGACATGGCGCAGGCCACGAACAACCCGGAGATGATCCAGCGCACGCGTGCCCTGGCCGCCTTCTCCTCCGCCAAGGAGTACGCCTCCATCCAGCGCGCCACCCTGGCGGCCGCGCTGCCCGTGGGCAACACCGCGCAGGGCTCCCTCAACGAGAACGACCGGCAGTACGCCGAGGCCGCTCTCGAGAACCAGGAAACCGAGCTCGCGAGTTTCCGCAGCATCTACGGCGACGACGACTCCGAAGAGCTGCTGCAGCCCATCCAGAAGGGCAACCCGGTCATCGAGGAGGCGGACACCTACGCCACCCGGGCCCTCAGCTCCTCCAACGGTCTGCAGTCGCTGGACAAGCGGTCGTACCAGGACTGGATCGACGACAGCTCGACCAAGATCCAGCAGATGAACAACATCGAGCACACGCTGCTCGAGCAGATGGAGCAGAAGGCGCGTGAGCTGCGCGCCGAGTCGGAGCGCGAAGCGATCATCTCCGGTGCGCTCATCCTGCTCGTCCTCGGTGTCTCGCTGGTCGGCGCGTTCGTCGTCGCCCGGTCCATGATCCGCTCGCTGCGCCGCCTCCAGGAGACCGCCACCAAGGTCGCCCAGGACCGACTGCCCGAGCTGGTCAAGCAGCTGTCCGAGTCCGACCCGCAGGACGTCGACACGTCCGTGGAGTCGGTCGGTGTGCACTCCCGGGACGAGATCGGCCAGGTGGCCGCGGCCTTCGACGACGTGCACCGCGAGGCCGTCCGTCTCGCCGCCGAGCAGGCCCTGCTGCGGGGCAACGTCAACGCGATGTTCACCAACCTCTCGCGCCGCTCCCAGGGTCTGATCCAGCGCCAGCTGTCGCTGATCTCCGAACTGGAGTCCCGCGAGGCCGACCCGGACCAGCTGTCCTCCCTCTTCAAGCTCGACCACCTCGCGACCCGCATGCGCCGTAACGGTGAGAACCTCCTGGTCCTCGCCGGTGAAGAGCCCGGCCGTCGCTGGACCCGTCCGGTCCCGCTGGTCGACGTGCTGCGCGCCGCCGCGTCCGAGGTGGAGCAGTACGAGCGCATCGAGCTGTCCTCGGTGCCGACCACCGAAGTGGCCGGCCGCGTCGTCAACGACCTCGTGCACCTCCTCGCCGAGCTGCTCGAGAACGCGACCTCGTTCTCCTCGCCGCAGACCAAGGTCAAGGTCACCGGTCACGCGCTGCCCGACGGCCGCGTCCTGATCGAGATCCACGACACCGGCATCGGCCTCTCCCCCGAGGACCTCGCCGCGATCAACGAGCGGCTCGCCTCGCCGCCGACCGTGGACGTCTCCGTCTCCCGCCGCATGGGCCTCTTCGTGGTCGGTCGGCTGTCGCAGCGACACGGCATCCGCATCCAGCTGCGCCCGTCCGACTCCGGTGGCACGACCGCGCTGGTCATGCTGCCGGTGGACGTCGCCCAGGGCGGCAAGAAGCCCCAGCCCAAGCCCGGTCAGGGCGCCGGCGCGAGCGGTCCCGCCGCCGCGCAGGCCGCCGCGGGCGTCGCCGCCGCGCGGCGCAACGGTCCGCAGGGCGGCCCCCTCGGCGCCGGCGCACCGGCCGGCGCGGGCGGCAGGCTCGCCGCGGGCCAGGGTCCCCGGGCCGCGCTGCCCGGCCGTGACGGCGGTGGCCGTCCCGGCGGCCAGCCGCCGCGTGGACCGCAGCAGCCCCAGTCCTCCCCCCAGCAGGGCCGACCGGCTCCGGCCGGTGCGGGCGCCGGCTTCGGCGGGCAGGCGCCGGGCGCGCCGCAGGGTCTGCAGGCGGCCGGCACCACCCCGCAGGGCACCGACATGTTCGGCGCCGGACGTCCGCCGCAGCGGGGCAACAAGTCCGAGCAGGGCGGCCGCGGCCGTCAGCCGCAGCTGCCGCCGCGCGGTGGTCCGCGCGCCGAGCTGCCCGGCGGCAACCCGCAGCCGCGCGTGCCCAGCTGGGGCGACGAGAACGCCCAGCCGCCGGTGCCGCGCACCCCGCTGGACGCCCCGCGCGGCCACGAGGAGCCGGACGTCGCCCAGACGTCGCGGATGCCGCGCATCGACGACCGTTCCGGTCCCGCGGCCACCGCCGAGATACCGGCGATCCCCCGGATGGACGAGCGCCAGGGGCCGGCCGGTCCCGCCGACTTCGGCCGGGCCACCTCGAACGGGCTGCACAGCACGGGCCAGTTCCCGGCCGTGACCGACAACTTCCAGTCGGGCCAGTTCCAGCGTCCGGGCACGAACGGACGGCCGGACACCGGCCAGTTCGAGCGGCCCGGCACCAGCGGCCGGCCGGACGAGAACGGCTTCACCCGCTCCGACGTCTTCGGCGCCCCGGGCGGGCAGAACGCTCCTGCGAACCCGAACCAGTTCGCTCCGCAGGCGTACGACAACAGCTCCACCGGCCAGTTCGCCGCCCCCGGCTACGACGGCTCCGCCACCGGACAGCACTCGCTGCCCGGCCGCCAGGACCCCTCGTCCACCGGCCAGTTCGCCGCTCCGCAGCAGAACGGCTACGGCACTCCGCAGCAGCCGGCGGTCCCGCCGCGGCCCAACCGCCGTCCGGAGCCGGAGGCGCTTCCGCCGGCCCCCGGTCCCGGTGACGGACGTACCCCGCTGTACGACACGCTGGAGACCAACTGGTTCCACGGTCAGCAGGCGGCGGGCGGTTCGGCTCCGGATCCCCAGCAGCAGCACCAGCAGCCGCAGGCTCCGGCTGCTCCTCAACGTCCCGCGGCCGCCACTTCCTCCTGGCGCACCTCGCCGAACGACGAACTCGTCCGGCAGGCCGAGCGCGTCAGGCAGCCGGCCGCGGGCGGCGTCACCACTTCCGGACTGCCGCGCCGGGTGCCCAGGGCGAACCTCGTCCCGGGCACGGCTCAGCAGCAACAGCACCAAGCCGGTCCGCAGGTCTCGCGTGCGCCTGACGACGTACGTGGACGGCTGACCAATCTCCGTCGGGGCATCGCGCAGGGTCGTCAGGCCGGCAACGGTCAGACCGGCAGTTTCCCGAGCCCCACTCACCAGCAGGAGCGTTAGTTGAGCCAGATGAGCCAGGCAGCACAGAACCTGAACTGGTTGATCACCAACTTCGTGGACAACACCCCTGGGGTGTCCCACACCGTCGTGGTGTCTGCCGACGGGCTCCTGCTCGCGATGTCAGAGGGCTTCCCGCGCGACCGTGCCGACCAGTTGGCGGCCGTCGCTTCGGGACTGACCTCGCTGACGGCCGGAGCCTCTCGGATCTTCGAGGGCGGCAGCGTTGCGCAGACCGTCGTCGAGATGGAACGAGGCTTCCTCTTCCTCATGTCCGTCTCGGACGGCTCTTCCCTCGCCGTACTGGCGCACCCCGAGTGCGACATCGGCCTCGTGGGCTACGAGATGGCACTCCTTGTCGATCGCGCGGGCGCGGTGCTCACGCCCGACCTGCGCGCCGAGCTCCAGGGCAGTCTGCTCCACTGACCCGCCCCAGTACCACCCACCTCACGAAATCACCGTCTGGCCGACACAATCCCCCCACCCGGCCTCGACGGACGGCACGACTGACCGAGAATGCTGTCCCGCCCGGAGGATCCATGACCCCGCCCACCGCCCATCATGATCCGTACGCGGAGCCGTACGGGGATGAGGGCGACCAGCCGCTGGTGCGTCCGTACGCGATGACCGGTGGCCGGACCCGGCCGCGCTATCAGCTCGCCATCGAGGCGCTGATCAGCACGACGGCCGACCCGGCAGCGCTCATGGGGCTGCTTCCGGAGCATCAGCGCATTTGTCATCTGTGCCGCGAGGTGAAGTCGGTCGCCGAGGTCTCGGCGCTTCTGGCCATGCCGCTGGGTGTGGCGCGGATCCTCGTCGCAGACCTCGCCGAGGCAGGCCTGGTGGCCATCCACCAGCCGGGCGGCGACGAGAACAACGGCGGCGCTCCGGACGTGACGCTGCTCGAAAGGGTGCTCAGTGGACTTCGCAAGCTCTGACGGGGGGCGGGCCACCACCTCCGCGAAGATCGTGGTGGCGGGCGGCTTCGGCGTGGGCAAGACCACGTTCGTGGGCGCCGTCTCCGAGATCAACCCGCTGCGCACGGAGGCCGTGATGACGTCCGCGAGCGCGGGCATCGACGACCTCACCCACACCGGGGACAAGACCACCACCACGGTGGCCATGGACTTCGGCCGTATCACGCTCGACCAGGACCTGATCCTCTACCTGTTCGGCACGCCCGGCCAGGACCGGTTCTGGTTCATGTGGGACGACCTGGTGCGCGGCGCGATCGGTGCGATCGTGCTGGTGGACACGCGCCGCCTCGCCGACTGCTTTCCCGCGGTCGACTACTTCGAGAACAGCGGACTGCCGTTCGTCGTCGCCCTCAACGGCTTCGACGGCTCGCAGCCCTACCAGCCCGAAGAGGTGCGCGAGGCGCTGCAGATCGGCCCGGACACCCCGATCATCACGACGGACGCCCGGCACCGGTCGGACGCCAAGAGCGCGCTGATCACCCTGGTCGAGCACGCGCTGATGGCACGACTGCGGTAGTTTCAAATACTCGGCGCCATACGGCACTTGTCGTAGACGCTTCGGAGCCGGCTGTGGCCTTTGACACGGCCGGCTCCGGTGTTCATAACGTTTCGGCAGAGGAATCGGGTGGTACCGCCACGCGTCGCGGTCACTTGGTCTCGCTGTGCTCACGAAGGCCCCGCCTTTTGGCGGGGCTCGTTCTTTTTGACCGTTTTATCTGGGGTTTACATCACGTCCAACCAACTCTTTCCCATGTTTGGAAGAGGACTGGTCGTCGTGCTGGAATGCCTGAACTGCCCAATAGTCAATGACGTACTCATGGTCGATGGCTGGCCGGGCTCTGAGACACTGCGGCACGACGAAGGTGCCGACCGCCGAGAGGTTGTTGGTCGAGTGAGGCGAAGCAAGAAAAGTCCCGAGCCGGCGGCCCGGGGCAACTTCACGCCGCCGCCGCGCGGAGCGGCGTCCGCCCCTGTGCCCGGATCCGAGCCGACGGCCGCACCCGCGAAGAGCGGCGGCCGTCTCTCCCCGCGCAACTGGCGGGTGCCGACCCGGCTGAACGCGATTCTGCTCATACCCGTGGTGGTCGGCCTGGTCATGGGCGGCTTCCAGGTGAAGAGCTCGATCGACACCTGGCAGGAGGCCGAGGACGCGGAGAACACCGCGCGCCTGGTCCGGGCCGCGCTGAGCTACGGCGACGCCCTCTACAAGGAGCGCGACATCTCGGCCGCGCCCCTCCTCGCGGGCAAGCGGACCGACGCGACGGTCACCGCGGCCCGCAAGGCCACCGACACCGCCGCCGACGCCTTCGACGTGGCCGCGCAGGACATGCCGGCCAAGGCCGGTCTGGAGCGCCGACTGCAGCTGTTCCGCACCGCGGAGACCAAGCTGACGACGCTGCGCGCGGCCGCCTACACCGCCAAGCTCACCGGTGTGCAGACCGAAGAGGGCTACACCCAGGTCGCCCACCCCCTGATGGAGTTCTCCAACGAACTCGGTCTGGGCACCGGAAACATCACCTCCTACGGCCGTACCGTCTACGCCATCTCGCTGACCAAGGCCGCGCTCTCGCTGGAGCGCTCGATCGGCATGCATCTGCTGATCAAGCCGGGTCCCGAGGACACCGACTTCGCCAAGCAGAAGGTCTCCCTCTCCTCCTACGCCTACCTCGAGGGCATCGCCGTCGAGGAGTACATCGGCGGTGGCACCGAGGCCGACGCGAAGAAGCTGGACGACGCCGAGGCGAAGATCAAGTCCGACGGCGCCGCACAGGCCGCCGAGGCGAAGCAGAAGGACCCGGACTACGTACCGCCGCCGTCCGATCCGACCACGATGGTCGGCGCCATCTCCACGATGGAGACGACCTCGGGCGCCGAGCGCGCCGGGCTCGCCGAGAAGGGCATCAGCAAGGAGAACTGGTGGGCGGTCACCACTCTCAAGTACGACGCCTACCGGCAGATCGAGTCGGACATGGCCGACAAGGCCGTGACCGAGGCCTCGGACATCGCCGCTGACGCCAAGACCTCCGCGATCATCACCGGTGCCGCCGTCGTCGTCGCCCTCCTCCTGGCGTTCATCCTCGCCGGCGCCGTGGCCCGCCAGATGAGCCGTGCAATGCGCCAGCTGCGCAACGCGGCCTTCGGCATCGCCGAACAGCGGCTGCCGATGCTGGTCGACCAGCTCTCCCGCACCGACCCCGGCCGGGTCGACACCCGGGTGGCCCCGATCCCGATCACCACCACGGACGAGATCGGCGAGGTCGCCCGCGCCTTCGACCAGGTCCACCGTGAGGCGGTCCGACTGGCCGCCGAGCAGGCCCTGCTGCGGGGCAACATCAACGCGATCTTCACCAACCTGTCGCGCCGCAACCAGTCCCTGATCGAGGGCCAGCTGACCCTGATCACCGACCTGGAGAACAACGAGGCCGACCCCGACCAGCTGGAGAACCTCTTCCGGCTGGACCACCTAGCCACCCGTATGCGCCGCAACGGCGAGAACCTCCTGGTCCTCGCCGGCGAGGAGCCCGGCCGCCGCTGGGACCAGCCGGTCCCGCTGGTCGACGTGCTGCGCGCCGCCTCCTCCGAGGTGGAGCAGTACGAGCGCATCGAGCTGTCGGGCGTCCCGGAGGCCGAGATCCACGGCCGCGCCGTGACCGACCTCGTGCACCTGCTGGCCGAGCTGCTGGAGAACGCCACGACGTTCTCCTCCCCGCAGACCAAGGTTCGGGTCACGGCCACCCGTCTCCCCGACGGTCGGGTCATGATCGAGATCCACGACAAGGGAATCGGCCTCACCGCCGAGGACTTCGCCGACATCAACCACAAGCTGGCCAACCCGCCGACGGTGGACGCCGCGATCTCGCAGCGCATGGGCCTGTTCGTGGTCGGCCGGCTGTCCGACCGGCACGGCATCCGCGTCCAGCTGCGCCCCTCGGGCGAGCAGGCCGGCACCACCTCGCTGGTCATGCTGCCGGACGCCATCACCCACGGCGGTGGCGGCGACAACCAGCAGCCGCGCGACGAGTTCACGGTCTCGCAGATCATCCCGGAGCAGCAGCAGCCGAGCTTCGGCGGCGAGGACTTCAGCAACGGTCTGCCGATGCGCACCGCCGCCGAACTGGGCTTCGACGACAGCCGCTACGAGGTCCCCGACGACATCCGCGAGCTGGACCCGGTCGGGCGCTCCCTGCAGCGCGAGGAACGCCGGGCGGCCCTGGAAACCCACCCGGGCCAGCCGGACCAGCCGAACGCACAGCCGCAGTCCGGCGAGACGCCGGCGTACGGCGAGGGCTTCGACGCCAACCGTCAGCCGTCGGCCTACGACGTCGGCGCGAACGGCTACGACCCGGCTCAGAACGGCGCCCGGGCCGGCTACGACAGCGGTGCGACCGGCTATGCCGAGGCGCCCGCCTCGTTCGACCAGCAGACGGCGTACGAGGAGCAGCAGCGCCCGGCGTACGACGACCAGTACTTCGCGCCGAACGGCGGTGCGCCGCAGAGCGGCGACTCGTTCACCGCGAACGGCGGCTACCCCGACCCGGCGTATGCGGAACCCGTCCAGGAGGACCGGACGGCGGCTCCCGCGGGCGCTCAGGAGAGCTTCCAGCCGTACCAGGAGCAGCAGCCCTACCAGGACGACTGGCCCCAGCAGAACGGCCATGCCAACGGCCGCTCCAACGGCTACCAGAACGGCTACCCGGACCAGTACGCTCCGGAAGCGGAGTCCACGTCGGTCGCTGACGCGGCCGAGCACAACCGCGTAGGCTTCGACCGTCCGGGACCGGCCCCCTCCGCCCCCCATGCGCTGACCGACGCCGGTCTGCCCCGCCGCGGATCCACCGCAAGCGGTTCCAACGGCGCCCGGCCCGCGAAGCAGGAAACGCCGGCCTCCACCCCGGAGAGCAACGGCGGCGGCGGCGACGCCTGGCGTTCGGCGAACGACGAGCGCTGGCAGCAGGCCTCCGCTCTGAAGAAGCCCAAGGCGGGCGGGGTCACCTCCTCCGGTCTGCCGCGGCGGGTGCCCAAGGCCAACCTGGTCGAGGGCGCCGCCGAGAACACCCCCCAGGGAGGCCCACAGGTCTCCCGCGCCCCGGAGGACGTCCGGGGCAGGTTGAGCAACCTGCGACGCGGCGTGCAGCGTGGCCGCAGCGCAGGCAGCAGTGAAACGAACGGCCAGGGCCTCGGTCCTGACAGCACCTACAACCAGGAGCGTTAGTGTGAGCCCGATGAGCCAGGCGGCACAGAACCTGAACTGGGTGATCACCAACTTCGTGGACAACACCCCGGGGGTGTCCCACACGGTGGTGGTCTCCGCCGACGGACTCCTTCTGGCGATGTCCGAAGGCTTCCCCCGCGACCGAGCCGACCAGCTCGCGGCCGTGGCCTCCGGTCTGACGTCCCTGACGGCAGGCGCCTCCCGGATCTTCGAGGGAGGCAGCGTGAACCAGACGGTTGTGGAGATGGAGCGGGGATTCCTCTTCCTCATGTCCATCTCCGACGGTTCCTCGCTCGCCGTTCTCGCCCACCCGGAGGCGGACATCGGCCTCATTGGGTACGAGATGGCACTTCTGGTGGACCGAGCAGGCTCGGTCCTGACGCCCGACCTTCGTGCGGAGCTCCAAGGGAGCCTTCTCAACTAACAGACGGACGGTGCGTTTTGGCGTCCCGAGGCCGTAGGGTTTCGGGACGCGGCGTCCACGTGATGGGTGCCAGGCACAGTCGGAGGAGGAGAGAAAGTGGCAACACCCCCAGGCGGTTCGAATTCGGGTAACTGGTCGTACGGCCCTGCCCAGGGCCAGGGCGACGGTTCCCAGAACCCGAACCGTTACAACTTCCCCTCCGCGCCCAGCCAGCAGCGGCCGTACGCACCCCAGAGCCCGCAGGGCCCCGGGCCGTCGCCGTACGACCAGCCGCAGGCCCCGCGTATCCAGCCTGTGCAGCCGCAGCGCCGCTCCCCCGAGCCGGCGCCCGCCGGAGCGGCACACAACCCGCTGGTGCGTCCGTACGCCATGACCGGTGGCCGGACCCGCCCGCGTTACCAGCTCGCCATCGAGGCGCTGGTGCACACCACTGCGCAGCCGCACCAGATGCAGGGCCAACTGCCCGAGCATCAGCGGATCTGCAACCTCTGCCGAGAGATCAAGTCGGTCGCCGAGATCTCGGCGCTGCTGACCATCCCCCTCGGCGTGGCCAGGATCCTCGTCGCCGATTTGGCGGAGGCGGGCCTGGTCGCCATTCATCAGCCCGGCGGCGACGAGAGCGCCGGCGGCCAGCCAGCCGTGACACTGCTCGAAAGGGTGCTCAGTGGACTTCGCAAGCTCTAGCGGGGGTCCGTCCCGCTCCACCACTTCCGCGAAGATCGTGGTGGCGGGCGGCTTCGGCGTGGGCAAGACCACGTTCGTCGGGGCTGTTTCGGAGATCAATCCGCTGCGTACCGAGGCCGTCATGACGTCCGCGTCGGCGGGCATCGACGACCTCACCCACACCGGGGACAAGACGACCACGACGGTCGCCATGGACTTCGGCCGCATCACCCTGGATCAGGACCTGATCCTGTACCTCTTCGGTACGCCCGGCCAGGACCGGTTCTGGTTCATGTGGGACGACCTGGTGCGCGGCGCGATCGGTGCGATCGTGCTGGTGGACACGCGCCGCCTCGCCGACTGCTTCCCCGCGGTCGACTACTTCGAGAACTCGGGTCTGCCGTTCGTGATCGCCCTGAACGGCTTCGACGGCAGTCAGCCGTACAACCCGGACGAGGTGCGCGAGGCGCTGCAGATCGGCCCCGACACACCGATCATCACGACGGACGCGCGGCATCGCGCCGACGCGAAGTCTGCGCTCATCACTCTGGTGGAGCATGCGTTGATGGCTCGGCTGCGGTAGGTAGCTGCTTGTACGGCCACTGGGCTGCCACGGACGGTTGTATGCCGTCTGCGGCAGCCCTTTCGGCTTGTCGCGCAGTTCCCCGCGCCCCTGAAACGACGGAAGGGCCCCTCTCGCAAGAGAGGGGCCCTTCCGTCGTTTCACACTCAGTGCCAGCTGTGCGGGGCGCGGAAGCCGCCCTCGCGCTCCAGGCGGCGCCAGCCGGCCTTGGGGCGGCTTCGGTGGGTGTCGGCGGTGGCGGGCTGGGCGGCGGCGCGGGCCAGGAGGATCGCCGTGATGGCGGCGACTTCCTCGGGCTCGGCGTGGCCCTTCTCGACGCGAATGTCGGGAGCGTTCATGTGTGTAAGTCTCCGTGGATGAGGTTTCCGCAGGGGATCCGTCGGGTTACTGCGGGGGGTTGCCGTGCTTGCGCGAGGGCAGATCCGCGTGCTTCGACTGGAGCATGGCCAGGGACTTGATGAGGACCTCGCGGGTCTCGGCGGGGTCGATGACGTCGTCGACCAGACCGCGCTCCGCCGCGTAGTACGGGTGCATCAGCTCGGACTTGTACTCCTTGACCATGCGGGCCCGCATCGCGTCGGGGTCCTCGGCCTCGGCGATCTGACGCCGGAAGATGACGTTGGCGGCGCCTTCGGCACCCATCACGGCGATCTCGTTCGTCGGCCACGCGTAGGTGAGGTCGGCGCCGATGGACTGACTGTCCATGACGATGTAGGCGCCTCCATACGCCTTGCGCAGGATCAGCGAGATCCGCGGCACGGTCGCGTTGCAGTAGGCGTAGAGCAGCTTCGCGCCGTGCCTGATGATTCCGCCGTGCTCCTGGTCGACGCCCGGGAGGAATCCGGGGACGTCCAGGAAGGTGACGATCGGGATATTGAAAGCGTCACACATCTGGACAAAGCGTGCAGCTTTTTCCGACGCCTCGATGTCCAGGACACCCGCGAGGGACTGCGGCTGGTTGGCCACGATGCCGACGACCCGGCCGTCGAGCCGGGCCATCGCGCAGATGATGTTGCGGGCCCAGCGCTCGTGGATCTCCACGTACTCGCCGTCGTCGACGATCTCCTCGATGACCTTGGTCATGTCGTACGGACGGTTGCCGTCCGCCGGGACCAGGTCGAGCAGGACGTCGCTGCGGCGGTCGGCGGGGTCGCCCGACTCGACGCGCGGGGGGTTCTCGCGGTTGTTCTGCGGGAGCAGCGAGAGGAGGTAGCGGACCTCCGCGATGCAGGTCTCCTCGTCGTCGTACGCGAAGTGGCAGACGCCGGAGGTCTCGGCGTGCACATCGGCGCCGCCGAGGCCGTTCTGGGTGATCTCCTCGCCGGTGACGGCCTTGACGACGTCCGGGCCGGTGATGAACATCTGCGAGGTCTCGCGGACCATGAAGACGAAGTCGGTGAGGGCGGGGCTGTAGGCCGCGCCGCCGGCGCAGGGGCCGAGCATCACGCTGATCTGCGGGATCACACCGGAGGCGCGGGTGTTGCGCTGGAAGATGCCGCCGTAGCCGGCGAGGGCGGAGACGCCCTCCTGGATACGGGCGCCGGCGCCGTCGTTGAGGGAGACCAGCGGGGCGCCGGCCGCGATGGCCATGTCCATGATCTTGTGGATCTTCGTGGCGTGGGCCTCGCCCAGCGCGCCGCCGAAGATGCGGAAGTCATGGGCGTAGACGAAGACCGTGCGGCCCTCGACCGTGCCCCAGCCGGTGATGACGCCGTCGGTGAACGGCTTCTTGGACTCCAGGCCGAAGCCGGTCGCCCGGTGCCGGCGCAGCTGCTCGACCTCCTGGAAGGACCCCGGGTCCACGAGGAGCTCGATCCGCTCCCGGGCGGTCAGCTTGCCCTTGGCGTGCTGCGCCTGGGTCGCCCTCTCGCTCGGGCCGGCCAGCGCCTGGGCACGGATCTCCAGCAGCTCGGCCACTCGGCCGCGCGCGTCCGTGGGTTCCCCGGTCGGCTCACCCGTCGTCTCTTCCAAAACGGTCATGTAGCGACCTTACGAAGCTCGCCAAGGAAAGAGAGACGTCGACTCCGTACAGTCTCCGGAGCCATTTCCTGGTACCCCTGAACAGAACCCGACCGGCATGCAGCCGTTCCGACTGCTCAGAGGGCCAGGAGCTTGTAGGGGTCGAACAAACCCGGACGCTGAGACCCAGCTCACAATTCCTGCCCGCGCATGCCATCCCCGGGGTGAACGGAGCCCCGGACGACGATTCACGGGCACCGACCTCAGTGCAGGAGGTGCACCCTCGAAAGCAACAGGAGACACGCCGCGAATGAAGTTGAATGTTGAACGGAATAGGTCTACGGTCTCCCGTGTTGACCTCGTTGAAGATTAAACATCAACGATCTTCCCCCGTCCCCAAGGAGCACGTCATGGGCATCTTCGGCCGCAAGAGCACCGACGAGACCACCGCCGCCACCACCGCCGCGGACGGCACGGTGAACCCCGAGCTCGCCGCCCTGACCGGCGAGTACTCGATCGACCCGGCGCACTCGGCGATCGGCTTCGTCGCCCGTCACGCGATGGTCACCAACGTCAAGGGCAAGTTCGGCGACTTCACCGGCACGCTGCACCTGGACGGCGCCGACCCGTCCCGCTCGACCGCCTCCATCGACGTCAAGATGGAGAGCGTCGACACCGGGTCCGCCGACCGTGACGGCCACCTCAAGAGCGCGGACTTCTTCAAGACCGAAGAGTTCCCGACGATGACCTTCCGCTCCACCTCCGCCGAGGCCCTGGGCGGCGACGACTACCGCATCACCGGTGACCTGAGCATCCTCGGCGTCACCAAGCAGCTCGCCATCGACCTGGAGTTCAACGGCTCCGCCAAGGACCCGTTCGGCAACGAGCGCGTCGGCTTCGAGGGCAAGGCCGAGATCCTGCGCTCCGAGTGGGGCCTGACCTGGAACGCCGCGCTGGAGACGGGTGGCGTGCTGGTCTCCGACAAGATCAAGCTGAACTTCGACATCTCGGCGATCAAGAACGCCTAAGCATGCGGCCCATTTCAGAAGAAATCGGCGGATAGGGGCCGGAAGCGAAGAGCTTCCGGCCCCTCGCTGTGTTCCGTGTCACAGTCACAAGGCATGAGCACCAGGACCGGACCCCAGCACTACCCCGGCGCGAACCGCGACCACTGGTACCAGGACGACTTCGGCGGCGACCGCATGGAGGTCAACGTCATCGTCCTGCACACCACGGAGGGCGGCTCGCTGCCCGACTACCAGGGCGGCGCCGTCGCACCCAACCTGACGGCGGTGCCGGACTTCGCCGCCAAACGGCTGAAGTGGTACCAGCACTTCGACATCGACATCTCCTCGCGGGCGCTGGCCAACCGCAGGGGCGGCGTCGAGACGAACACGCTGAACGTCTGCCAGGCGGAACTCGTCGGCACCTGCGACCCCGAACTGCACGCCAAGTGGAAGGCCCGCGGACAGGCCCACATGTACTGGCCGAAGGCCCCGGAGTGGGCACTGCGCGCCGTCGCCCAGTACCTGGCGTGGATGCACATCCACCACGACGTGCCGCTGCGCGGACCGACGCTGTGGCCGGCGTACCCGAAGTCGGCGGGGAACGGCGGCGGGCAGCGGATGAGCGGGGAGCGGTGGAACGGGTTCAAGGGGGTGTGCGGGCACATGCACGTCCCCGAGAACGCGCACGGGGATCCGGGGGCGATCGACTTCGAGGCACTGCTCGGCTTCGCCAAGGCGGCGGTCCAGGACTGACGGCGGTCCGCCGGGAACCGCGACCCCGCTCACCCGGAACCGGCGGCCGCCTCCTCCGACTTCGCGAGCGCGGCCGCCGGTCGGGCCCTGCGGGCCTGCGCCCCTGTCCGCCGGAGGCCTGGAACCGTCCTTCAGGACCAGCCCGCCGCGTCCCCTCCGTCCGAGGGGCGGAATTGCGTGGACACGGCTCGCGGCGGTCGCCCATGATCCTGCGCATGATCCGAGCCGCCACGCCGAACGACGTACCGGAGATCCGCGCGATGATCCGGGAGCTGGCCGCGTACGAGAAGGCGGTCGAGCAGGCCAGGGCCGGCGAGGAACAGGTGCGCGATGCGCTGTTCGGGGAGCATCCCGCGGCCTTCGCCCTGATCGCCGAGGACGACGGCGGCACGGGCGAGGTGCTGGGGTTCGCGCTGTGGTTCCCCCGCTTCTCCACCTGGACCGGGACCCGGGGCATGCATCTGGAGGACCTCTACGTCCGGCCGCAGGCCCGTGGCGGCGGCCACGGCAAGGCGCTGCTCGCCGCTCTCGCCGCGCTCTGCCGGGAGAAGGGCTACGAGCGCTTCGAGTGGTGGGTGCTGGACTGGAACCAGCCGGCGATCGACTTCTACAAGTCGCTCGGGGTGGAGTTCCTGGAGGAGTGGAAGGTCTGCCGGCTGAGCGGTGAGCCCCTCGGCGCGCTCGCCGGCCTCGCTCCTGTCCCGGCCCCGGCACCGGCCGCCCCCGCTGCCGGGCGTGGCTGAATCAGCCCCCTTGTGCAAGGGCTCACAGCCTTCTCATAATCCAACAACAGATTTGACCTGACCATGCCAGCGCATGGGCATTTCTTTGTCCATCGGTTTGACATGATCGCGCCAAACTCAACCCCCCACGGAAGGCAGCACCTTGAAGAAGCTCCTCACGGCGTTCAAGAGATTCGCCGCCGTCGGCGCGGCCGCGCTCGCGATCGCCAGCCTCCAGCCCGTCTCGGCCGCGCAGGCCGCGCCCTCCCCCGTCGTCGGCGGAACCCGTGCCGCGCAGGGCGAGTTCCCGTTCATGGTCCGGCTCTCCATGGGCTGCGGCGGGTCCCTGCTCACCCAGCAGATCGTGCTCACCGCCGCGCACTGCGTCAGCGGGACCGGCGCCAACACCAGCATCACCGCCACCGCCGGCGTCGTGGACCTGCAGTCCACCACCGGCCGGGTCCAGGTCAAGTCCACGTACGTGTACCGGGCCCCCGGCTACAACGGCAACGGCAAGGACTGGGCGCTGATCAAGCTCGCCTCGCCCATCACCACCCAGGCCACCCTGAAGATCGCCACCACCACGCAGTACAACACCGGCACCTTCACCATCGCCGGCTGGGGTTCGGCCTCCGAGGGCGGCGCCCAGCAGCGCTACCTGCTCAAGGCCACCGTGCCGTTCGTGAGTGACGCGACCTGTCGTGCGTACAGCGGCTACAGCGGGCTCGTCGCCAGCGACGAGATCTGCGCCGGTTACGCGGCCGGCGGCACCGACACCTGCCAGGGCGACTCGGGCGGCCCGATGTTCCGCCGGGACGCCGCCAACGCGTGGATCCAGGTCGGCATCGTGAGCTGGGGCATCGGCTGCGCCCGCGCCAACGCCCCCGGCGTCTACTCCGAGGTGTCCACCTTCGCCTCGGCGATCACCGCCGCGGCCGCCACGCTCTGACGCAGGCGACTGCGCCGCCGTGAGCCGCGCTCACGAGCGACGACCTCGTACGAAGGCCACGGGCCCGGCGCCGACCTGCGCCGGGCCCGTGCCCGTTCCCCGTCTCCTGCCCGGGTCTTCAGAACCCGCCGCCGAAGTCGCCCCCGCCACCCCCGCCGAAGTCCCCTCCCCCACCGCCGAAGCCGCCGAAGTCGCCCGCGTCGAAGTCCGCGCCGGAGACGTCGCCGCCCTCGTGACCGCCGCCGAAGTCGCCGTAGCCGGCGCCGTAGTCGGAGGCGTACGACGGGGCGGCCATCAGGGAGCCGAGCATGGTGCCGACGAGCAGACCGGGCAGGATGCCGCCGCCGAAGTAGCCGCCCGCCCAGGGGCCGTAGGCGGGGCCGGCCTCCCAGTACGGGCGGCGGCCGTAGTCGCTGTCGACCTCGCGGATCACGGGGTCGCGGCCGTCGGCCAGCCGGGTCGCGTCCGCCGCGCAGACCGGGACCTCGCGGGTGGCGCCGCCGGACGGCGTCCAGGTGGCGTCGGTGACCGAGGGCCCGTGGCGGGGGTCGAAGAAGCAGGGCGGACGGCGCTCGGGCAGCGGCTCGCCCGCACGGCGGGCGGCGAGCTGGGCGAGGGAGAAGCGGCCGTCCTCCACGGACTGGGTGACGGCGCGGACGTCCTCCGGTCTCGTCGCCGCGGCCATGAGCGACTTCGCCTGCTCGTAGGCGTCCAGGGCGCGTTCGTAGTCGGCGCGCATCAGGTCGTCGGCGCCCGGCTCGGACGGATGGAAGTCCAGCCGGTCGAGTTCCTCGCCGAAGGCCGTGATGTCCTCGTCGACGACGACCCGCAGCCGTTCGAGGGAGGCCCGCTGCTCCTGCTCGTGACGCCGGCGGCCTCGCCGCACGAGGGTGTACGCGCCCGCGCCGCCGGCCACCAGGACCGCGCCCGCGGCGATCAGCGCGGTGGACGAGACGCCGTCGCCGCCGCCCGAGGAGTTCCAGCTCGCGGGGGCCGAGCCGCCCATGTCGGCCAGCGCACGGTCGGTGAAGTCGTCCAGCTGGGTCTTGGCGTCGCTCTCGCCCCGGACGCTGGTGACCAGGTTCTGCACGGCCGTGCGCGACATGACGGAGGAGTCGGCGCGGGCGTCGAAGCGGTCGCCGAGGCGGATCGCGTAGAGGCCGGTGACGCCGGTGGCGGTGCGCAGGTCGGTGAAGAGGTCCGCCGTGGGGTGGCCGGCGGGCAGGACCGCGATGAACAGCGGTTTGTCGGCGTTCTCGATCTGCTGCTGGAGCGCGTGCGCGTCCGCCTGGGACAGCTGGGCGCTCGCGTCGGGGTCGACGTAGACCGGGCTCTTGCGGAGCGAGTCGGCGATGGTCGAGAGGTCGGTCGAGGCCGCGGTGGCTCGCGGGGCGCCCGCCGACAGCACGGTCAGGACCGTCAGGACGGCGAGCGCCAGTGCGAACAGCAGTCCGGTGAGGCCTCGGGGAGGCCGGGTCGAGGTCGCGACCTTCATACCTCGAAGCTACCCGAAACCCACCGATACCAGACATGCCGTGGACGGGGAACTACTCCGCCGGGTCCACGCCCGCCTTCAGCAGCCCGTAGGTGCACGCGTCCTCCAGGGCCTGCCACGAGGCCGCGATGACGTTCTCGGCGACGCCGACCGTGGACCACTCGCCGGCGCCGTCGGTCGTGGAGATCAGGACGCGGGTGGTGGACTCGGTGCCGTGCACGCCCTCCAGGATGCGGACCTTGTAGTCGACCAGCTCGAGCTTGGCCAGCTGGGGGTAGATCTTCTCCAGGGCCACGCGCAGGGCCCGGTCCAGGGCGTTGACCGGGCCGTTGCCCTCCGCCGTCGCGACGATCCGCTCGCCCTTGGCCCACAGCTTGACCGTGGCCTCGTTGGCGTGGGTGCCGTCGGGGCGGTCCTCGACGATGGCGCGCCAGGACTCGACCTCGAAGTACTTCAGCGGCTTGCCCTCGACCTCGGCGCGCAGCAGGAGTTCGAAGGAGGCGTCCGCGGCCTCGTAGGTGTAGCCCTTGAGCTCGCGCTCCTTGACCCGCTCCACGACCCGGGCGACCACTTCGCGGTCGTCGCCCAGGTCGACGCCGAGCTCCTTGCCCTTGAGCTCGACGGAGGCGCGGCCGGCCATGTCGGAGACCAGCATCCGCATGGTGTTGCCGACCTGCTCGGGGTCGATGTGCTGGTAGAGGTCGGGGTCGACCTTGATGGCCGAGGCGTGCAGGCCCGCCTTGTGGGCGAAGGCCGAGACTCCCACGTACGGCTGATGCGTGGACGGCGTGAGGTTGACGACCTCGGCGATCGCGTGCGAGATCCGGGTCATCTCGCGCAGCCGGCCCTCGGGCAGCACCTTCTTGCCGTACTTCAGCTCCAGGGCGGCGACCACCGGGAACAGGTTGGCGTTGCCGACCCGCTCGCCGTAGCCGTTCGCCGTGCACTGGACGTGCGTCGCGCCCGCGTCCACCGCGGCGAGGGTGTTGGCGACCGCGCAGCCGGTGTCGTCCTGGGTGTGGATGCCGAGGCGGGCGCCGGTGTCGGCGAGGACGGTGGAGACGACCGCCTGGATCTGCGCCGGGAGCATGCCGCCGTTGGTGTCGCAGAGGACGACCACGTCCGCGCCGGCCTCGGCGGCCGCCCGGACGACCGCCTTGGCGTACTCCGGGTTCGCGCGGTAGCCGTCGAAGAAGTGCTCGCAGTCGACGAAGACCCGGCGGCCCTGGCTCTTCAGGAAGGACACCGTGTCGCCGACCATCGCCAGGTTCTCGTCCAGCGTCGTGCGCAGGGCCAGCTCGACATGCCGGTCGTGGGACTTCGCGACCAGGGTGATCACCCCGGCGCCCGACTCCAGCAGCGCCCTGACCTGCGGGTCCTCCGCCGCCTTGGCGCCGGCCCGGCGGGTCGCGCCGAAGGCGACCAGCGCCGCGTGCTTGAAGTCGATCTCCGCCTGCGCGCGGGCGAAGAACTCGGTGTCGCGGGGGTTGGCGCCGGGCCAGCCGCCTTCGATGAAGCCCACTCCGAAGTCGTCCAGGTGCCGGGCGATGGCCAGCTTGTCGGCGACGGTGAGGTTGATGCCCTCACGCTGCGCGCCGTCGCGCAGGGTGGTGTCGAAGACGTGGAAAGAGTCGTCGAGTTCGCTGGTTTCGGTCATGGTCTGAAGGCTCCTGTGTTGGATCTCGGTCGTTACCGGAATGACCGGCTCCACCATCCCCCCATGGTCCCTCGCGCTCTCGCTCCCGGCTGTGGGTGGGCCAGAAAAGCGAAAAACCTCTCGCGGGTGCGAGAGGTCTGCGCGCGGGTCGAGGACACGATGTCCGCTCGTACCTTGTCGTACGGAGCGGTCACTGCGGACCGGCGCGCCTGCTGCCAATAATCATGGCGAACGAGAGCACGGGGGCAGTCTGGCACAGACCGCCCCCGCGCTCACGGGTGTCTCAGAATGCGAGCAATGCGCCCACCGGCGATCACCCGTAAGGGCGTCAGCCCAGCTTGTGCATCCACCCGTGCTGGTCCACGGCAGTGCCCCGCTGGATGTCCAGCAGGGCCTGGCGGAGCTTGAGGGTGACCTCGCCGGGCTCGCCGTCCGACTGCTGCCACTCGCCGCCGGTGCGCTTGACCGTGCCGACCGGGGTGATCACAGCGGCGGTGCCGCAGGCGAAGACCTCCTTCAGCGTGCCGTTCTCGGAGTCGCGCTGCCACTGGTCGACGGAGACGCGGCCCTCCTCGGCCGGGTAGCCGAGGTCGCGGGCGACGGTGAGGAGGCTGTCGCGGGTGACGCCCTCCAGGATGGAGCCGGTGAGGGACGGGGTGACGATCTTGTCCTCGTACACGAAGTACAGGTTCATGCCGCCGAGTTCCTCGACCCACTTGCGCTCGACCGCGTCGAGGTAGCAGACCTGGGCGCAGCCCTGTTCGGCGGCCTCGGCCTGGGCGAGCAGGGAGGCCGCGTAGTTGCCGCCCGTCTTGGCGTCGCCCATGCCGCCGGGGACGGCCCGGACGTGCTCCTCGGAGACCCAGATGGAGACGGGCTTCACGCCGCCCGGGAAGTAGGCGCCGGCGGGCGAGGCGATGACCAGGAAGAGGTACTCGTTGGCCGGCTTCACGCCCAGCCCGACCTCGGTCGCGATCATGAAGGGGCGCAGGTAGAGGGACTCCTCGCCGCCGTGCGCGGGCACCCAGTCCTTGTCCTGGCCGACGAGGGCGTCGCACGCCTCGATGAACGTCTCGACCGGCAGCTCGGGCATGGCCAGGCGGCGGGCGGAGCGCTGGAAGCGCTTGGCGTTCTGGTCCGGGCGGAAGGTGGCGACGGAGCCGTCGGGGCGGCGGTAGGCCTTCAGGCCCTCGAAGATCTCCTGCGCGTAGTGCAGGACCATGGTGGCCGGGTCCAGGGGGATCGGCGCGTACGGAACGAGCTGGCCGTCGTGCCAGCCGCGGCCCTCGGTCCACTTGATCGTCACCATGTGGTCGGTGAAGTGGCGGCCGAAACCGGGGTTCGCCAGTATCGCCTGCCGCTCGGCGGCGGAGGTCGGGCTGGCGGAGGGCTTGAGCTCGATCGTGGGCGTCGTCATGAGTGGTTGTCCTTCACCGGTTGTGTAGTGACGGGCCGCGCTCACGTCCGAACGGCCGGTGGCCGGTGCTAGGACGTCCGAGCATTCCCTCATACCGCGGCTCCGCGTTCGATTATCGCAAGCGGGGTCCGAGGAAGAAAACGGCGTGAATGCGACCCAGGGTTGATGGTTGCACCCGGCCGGACATACGAGAAGCCGCCGGGTGCGGATGCGACCCGGCGGCTTCGAAAGGTTTCGTGCAGCGCGGGGTCAGCCGGCTACTCGTACGGAGAGCGCGTCACCGATCTCGGAGGTGCTGCGCGCGGGCAGCGAGCCGCGCTCCGCCAGGTCGGCGGAGACGGCTTCCTCGATGCGGACCGCTTCCGCCTCGTGGCCGAGGTGACGCAGCAGCAGGGCGACGGACAGGACCGTGGCGGTGGGGTCGGCCTTGCCCTGGCCGGCGATGTCCGGGGCCGAGCCGTGCACCGGCTCGAACATGGACGGGAACTCGCCGGACGGGTTGATGTTCCCGCTGGCGGCGACGCCGATGCCGCCGGAGACGGCCGCGGCGAGGTCGGTGATGATGTCGCCGAAGAGGTTGTCGGTGACGATGACGTCGAACCGGCCCGGGTCGGTGACCAGGTAGATCGTGGCCGCGTCGACGTGGATGTAGTCGGTGGTGACCTCGGGGAACTCCTCGGCCACCTTGTTGAAGACGTTCGTCCACAGGTGGCCGGCGAAGGCCAGCACGTTGTTCTTGTGGACCAGCGTCAGCTTCTTGCGGGGGCGGGCCTGGGCGCGGGCGAACGCGTCCCGGACGACACGCTCGACGCCGAAGGCCGTGTTCACGGAGACCTCGGTGGCGACCTCGTGCGGGGTGCCCTTGCGGATGGTGCCGCCGTTGCCGGTGTACGGGCCCTCGGTGCCCTCGCGGACCACGATGAAGTCGATCTCGGGCTGGCCGGCCAGCGGGGTGGCGACGCCCGGGAGGAGCTTCGACGGACGCAGGTTCACATGGTGGTCGAAGAGGAAGCGCAGCTTGAGCAGGAAGCCCCGCTCCAGGACGCCGGACGGGACGCTCGGGTCGCCGATCGCGCCGAGCAGGATGGCGTCGTGCTGCCGAAGCGCCTCGGTGTCGGCGTCGGTGAGGGTCTCACCGGTGGCGTGGTAGCGCCGGGCGCCGAAGTCGTACTCCTTGGTCTCCAGCTTCACATCCTGCGGGAGGACGGCGGAGAGGACCTTGAGACCTTCGGCCACGACCTCCTGGCCGATGCCGTCACCGGGAATCACTGCGAGATTGAGGCTGCGAGACATGCGGGAACCCTACTCCTCCGTCCCATGGGATGACATGAACTGTCCGCCATACGGACGACGGAGTCGAGGTGCGGCGCGGGTCCCGAAGTCCCGTTCGGGGCCCGCGCCACACCCCGTGCGGGTGCGGCTCCCGGACTTGCGGCCGGCTCTGCCCGGCTCGGCTCAGTGGCCGGTCTCGCCGCCGTTGTCACGGCGGTCGAGGGCGCGCTGGAGGGCGGCGGCGGCGTTCTTGCGGTCGGACTCGCTCGTACCGGAGACGTGACGGACTCGGCGGCGGACGGTCGTCTCGGCCATGGGAAATCGACTCCTTCGAATTCCAGGGAGTGCTGAAGGGGGGTTCGAGACGCCGGTGGGCGGGGAGCGGGCCGCAGGGGTTGCCTGCACGGGGCCCGGCTCACGACCGCCATTCGCTTGATCGAGCGAGACGTTCGGCTCCTACAAAGCTAAGCGAGGAGCGCGCGCCTGTCTCTACAAATACTCGGACTTCCTACTATCTGAGACGGCGGCCCCCGTCGAGGGCCGCCGCCACGGCCTCCCGGAAGCCCCTCGGCTGCTCCACCCACGGCAGGTGCCCGGCCTCCGGAAAGATCACCCGCCGTCCCCGCGGCAGGGCCCGCTCCAGCGAGTCGACGGCCGAACGCGGCCGGATGTCGCGGGCGCCGTCGACGATCGTCACGGGCACGTCGAGCGCCTGGCAGGCGGTGTACAGCTCGGGGGCGCCCCAGTCGCGTCCGGTCTCGGCGTTCAGGGCGTCGTTGCACTCCACGTTGATCCCGAACCAGGGGTCGGCCATGCGTCCGGCGTGCTCCAGCGCCCGGTCCCGGTCCTCGAACTCGATCGACCACTGCAGCACGGCCCGCTCGGGGACCTCCTTCGACAGCTCCCGCCAGCGGGCGAGCCGGTCGGGCGCCTCCCCGAGCCGGGCGAGGAAGTTCTCGGAGAACGACCCGTGCCAGGAGGACACCGGGTCGATGCCCGTACCGCTGACGTACAGCAGCGCGCCGACGCGTTCCGGGTGGGCCAGCGCATAGCTCAGCGCGAGCTGCGCGCCCCAGGAGTGGCCGAGCAGCACCATCCGTTCGAGGCCGAAGTGCCGTCGTACGGCGTCCAGATCGGCCACGAAGCGCTCGGTGGTCCACGGTCCGGCGCAGCGCTCCGACCGCCCGCAGCCGCGCTGGTCCCAGCGGATCACCGGCGCCAGGTCGTCGAGCCGGGCGGCCACGTCCTCGAACATGTCCCACAGGCCGGGCCCGCCGTGGCACAGCACCAGCGCTTCGCCCGTCCCGTCGCGCCCCGACCGCGCGGCCCACAGCCGCACTCCGTCGTCGGCCTGCACGGTCACACTCTCCGTCATGCCTGTCATGTCTGTCATGGCGAAGAGTGTGACCGGCGGCCGGGGAAGGCGGAGTGGGTGTCAGCCCATGTGCGGGTACGTGTAGTCGGTCGGCGGGACCAGGGTCTCCTTGATGGCGCGGGTCAGCGTCCAGCGCATCAGGTTCTGCGGGGCGCCGGCCTTGTCGTCGGTGCCGGAGGCGCGGCCGCCGCCGAAGGGCTGCTGGCCGACGACAGCGCCGGTCGACTTGTCGTTGATGTAGAAGTTGCCGGCCGCGTAGCGCAGCTTGTCCATCGTGTACGCGGCGGCCGCGCGGTCGTTCGCGATGACCGAGCCGGTGAGCGCGTAGTCGGACACCGACTCCATCTGCGTCAGCATCTCGTCGTAGGCGTCGTCCTCGTAGACGTGCACGGCGAGGAACGGGCCGAAGTACTCGGTCGTGAAGACCTCGTTCGCCGGGTCGGTGCACTCGACGACGGTCGGGCGGACGAACCAGCCGACCGAGTCGTCGTAGGAGCCGCCCGCGACGATCGTGCAGGTCGGGTCCGCCTTCGCACGGTCGATGGCGGCCTTGTTCTTGGCGAAGGAACGCTCGTCGATGACGGCGCCGACGAAGTTGGCGAGGTCGGTGACGTCGCCCATGGTGAGGTAGTCGACCTCGGCCGCGAACTCCTCCTTGAAGCCGGAGTTCCAGATGGAGGCCGGGATGTAGGCCCGGGAGGTCGCGCTGCACTTCTGGCCCTGGTACTCGAAGGCGCCGCGCGTGAGGGCGGTCTTGAGGACCGCGCGGTCGGCGCTCGGGTGGGCGACGACGAAGTCCTTGCCGCCGGTCTCGCCGACCAGCCGCGGGTAGGAGCGGTACTTCTCGATGTTGGCGCCGACCGTCTTCCACAGGTACTGGAAGGTCTTGGTCGAGCCGGTGAAGTGGATGCCGGCCAGGTCGCGGTGGTTCAGGGCCACGTCGGAGACCTCGATGCCGTCGCCGGTGACGAGGTTGATGACGCCCTTGGGCAGCCCGGCCTCCTCCAGCAACTGCATCAGCAGGACGGCCGCGTGGGTCTGGGTCGGCGACGGCTTCCACACGACCACGTTGCCCATCAGCGCGGGCGCGGTCGGCAGGTTGCCGGCGATGGCCGTGAAGTTGAACGGCGTGATCGCGTAGACGAAGCCCTCGAGCGGACGGTGGTCGAGGCGGTTCCAGACGCCCGGCGAGTTCGCCGGGGGCTGCTCGGCCAGGATCTGGCGGGCGTAGGCGACGTTGAAGCGCCAGAAGTCGACCAGTTCGCAGGGACAGTCGATCTCCGCCTGCTGGGCGGTCTTCGACTGGCCGAGCATGGTGGAGGCGGCCAGCGTCTCGCGCCAGGGACCGGCGAGCAGTTCGGCGGCGCGCAGGATGATCGCGGCGCGGTCGTCGAAGGACATCGCGCGCCAGGCGGGCGCGGCGGCGAGGGCCGCGTCGACGGCGTCCTGGGCGTCCTGCTGCGTGGCATTGGCGTAGGTGCCGAGGCGGGCCTTGCGGTTGTGCGGCTGCACGACGTCGAACCGCTTGCCGCCGCCCATCCGCCGCTCGCCGCCGATGGTGCAGGGCAGCTCGATCGGGTTGTCGGCCAGCTCCTTGAGCCTGGCCTCCAGCCGGGCGCGCTCGGGCGAGCCGGGGGCGTAGCCGTGCACCGGCTCGTTGACGGGGGTGGGGACCTGGGTCACAGCGTCCATGAGATCCGTAACTCCTTGAACTTGAGCGGGTGTTCGGGCTCAGCCTTTGGTGATCATGCTGCGGACGAAGAACCGCAGGTTGGCCGGCTTCTCGGCCAGGCGGCGCATGAAGTAGCCGTACCAGTCGGTGCCGTAGGCGGTGTAGACGCGCATGCGGTGGCCTTCGGCGGCCAGCCGCAGGTGCTCGTCGCTGCGGATGCCGTAGAGCATCTGGAACTCGTACTCGTCGAGCTTGCGGCCGGCGCGGTGGGCGAGCTCCTGCGCGATGGTGATCAGGCGCGGGTCGTGGGATCCGACCATCGGGTACCCGGCGCCGTCCATGAGGGTCTTCAGGATCCGGACGTACGCCTTGTCGATCTCGTGTTTCTGCTGGTGGGCGACCTCGGCGGGCTCCTTGTAGGCGCCCTTGACCAGCCGTACCCGGCTGCCGTTCGCGGCGAGACGGCGGGCGTCGGCCTCGGTGCGGAACAGGTACGCCTGGATGACGCAGCCGGTCTGCGGGAAGTCCTCCCGCAGCGCGTCGTGGATCGCGAACATCGAGTCGAGGGTGGTGTGGTCCTCGGCGTCGAGGGTGACGGTCGTCCCGATGGCGGCCGCGGCCTCCACGACCGGGCGGACGTTGGCGAGGGCCAGCTCATGGCCGCCGTCGAGCGCCTGTCCGAACATGGAGAGCTTGACGGACATCTCGACCCGTTCGCCGAGGTCGAGCGCGCCGAGCCGGTCGATCAGCGCCAGATAGGCGTCGCGGGCGGCGGCGGCCTGCCCGGGGGTGGTGATGTCCTCGCCGACGACGTCCATCGTCAGCTCCAGCCCCTCGGCGGTGAGCTCCTCGATGATCGGGACGATGTCGTCGACCGTCTCACCGGGGATGAAGCGGTCCACGACCTGTTTCGTCACCGGGGCCGCCGAGATCAGGCGTCGCATCCGGTCGCTGCGCGACGCGGCAAGAATCACGGGACCCAGCACGGGGCACCTCCACAAACCAGCAGATAGAACCACCGTGAAACCTAAGGATCCCTCCGATCGTCGGCCATCGACACCTGTCACGCATCCGTGCCGCAGATCTCAGACAGATGTATGAAGGCTTTCGAAAATGCGGGAGAATGCCCGGGTGACAGCCGACTACAAAGGCGACTACCAGGAACTGGTCGATGAGATCTCGGAGCTTCTCGGCGCTCCGGCGACCCTGGAGAACCGGGACTTCGAGCTGATCGCCTTCGGCGCGTACGACAGCGAGGGTGAGCTGGACGCGTCCGCGCTGGATCCGGTGCGCACCCGCTCGATCCTGACCCGCCGCTCCACGGCGGCCGTGCGCACCTGGTTCGAGGGCTTCGGCATCACGCGCGCGAGCGGCCCGGTCCGGATCCCGCCGACCCCGGAGGCGGGGGTGTACCGGGGGCGGGTCTGCCTCCCGGTACGGCACCGGGGGGTCGTCCTCGGTTACGTCTGGCTGCTGGACGACGATCCCGGGCCGTCGGAGGCCCAGTTGTCGGCCGCGATGGAGGTGACCGCCCGGATCGGCGCGCTGCTCGCCGACGAGGCGCAGCACGGGGCCGACCTCACCCGGGAGCTGCGGGCGGTGCTGACCGCGCAGCCCGGCTGGCAGCGGGACATGGCGGTCGCGGAGCTGCGCACCGCGCTGGGCGCCCGCGCGGACGGCCCGCACACGGTGGTGTGCGTGACCCCGTGGCCGTCCGCCGACCCGGACGACGCCCCTTCCGTCCGTACGCTGCCGGGGGCGACGGCGCTGTGCACGGTGCCGTGGGGCACCGCGTCCCAGTCGCTGGCCCTGCTGGTCCGGCTGCGCTCGACGGACACCCTCGCCCCGGCGACCGCGGCGGCGGCCCGGCTCCTCGAGCGGGCGGGAGAGGCGGCGGCGGGAGTGGCCGCGGGGCGCGTCGGTCTGACGGAACTCGGCGCCGCCTGGGAGGAGGCGTCGGCGTCGGCGCGGGCCGCCCTGGCGGAGCCCCGCCTCGGCCCGGTCGCGCAGTGGGCGTCCATCGGCCCGTACCGTCTGCTGACCGCCCTGCCGCCGCAGTCCCTCCAGGACCCGGCCGTACGGTCCCTGCTCGCCCCCGCCCACCGTGAACTCGCCCGCACGGCGGAGGTGTATCTCGACTGCGCGGGCCAGGCGGGCCGCACGGCCGCCGAGCTGGGAATCCACCGCCAGACGCTGTACTACCGGCTGTCCCGGGTGGAACAGCTGACCGGCCTGGACCTGGACGACGGCGAGGACCGACTGCTGCTGCACATGACCTTGAAGGCGGCCCGGCTGTAAATCACGCCCAGAGCGCTTTCAGTCGCTTTACTGAAAACGATTATCATCATGCTAATGTCGGCGCATCCAGTCTTGACCACCCCTTTACCCGGAGGGTTCCGTGCGCCTGCCCGCTCGCCGTCTGCTTCCCGTCACCGCCCTGACGGCCGCCTCCACGCTGCTCACCGGGTGTTTCACCGGTGACGGGTCCGCCGCCGCCGGGGACGCCGAGGGGAAACGGGTGCGGGTCGCGATGATGCAGCCGCCGCGCTCGGGGCTGTCCCCGCTCTCCGACGACGCCTTCAAGCTCTCCCGCTGGTCGACCGCCGAGACCCTCGTCGAACTGGACGCGGACGGCGACCCCAAAGCCTCGCTCGCCACCTCCTGGCGGCAGAGCGGCCGGACCTGGAGCTTCGCGATACGCGACGGCGTCACCTTCCACGACGGCACGAAGCTCGACGCCGAAGCGGTCGTCAGATCGCTGACCAGGGCCGCCACCGCCGCCCCCAAGCCCCGCATCCTGGACGGCGTGCAGCTCACCGTGCGGGCCGCCGACGCCGGCACGGTCACCGTCACCACCGCCGACGAGGACCCCCTGCTCCCGCAGCGGCTCAGCTCGCCGCAGTTGTCGATCCTCGCGGCGAAGGCGTACACCGGGAAGACGGTGAACCCGGTCGGGGCGGGCACCGGCCCCTTCGAGCTGACGAAGGTGAACGGCACGTCCTCCGCCACCCTCGACCGCTACGACGCCTACTGGGGCGGCAAGGCCAGGGCGCCCGGCATCGACGTACGGTTCGTCCCCGACGGCACCGCCCGCGCGGCCGCCCTGCGCAGCGGCGAGGCCGACATCGTCGAGGCGGTTCCCGTCTCGCAGGCCGCGCTGCTGGACGAGGACCTCGTCACCGAGGTGCCCATGCCCCGCACCAACACCCTGTACCTGAACACCGGGAACGGCGTGTTCGAGGACGCCTCGCTGCGGGCCGCCGCCCGGGAGGCAATCGACGCCGAGTCGATCGTGCGGGGCGTCTACGAGGGGCGCGCGGACATCGCCGAGGGCCTGCTCGGACCGGCGCTGCCGTGGGCGGCCGGGCTGCGCACACCGGTGGCCCGCGCGAAGGCGGGCGACCCGGCCGGCAAGGCGATCACCATCGGCACGTTCACCGACCGCGCCGAGTTGCCCGAGGTCGCCGCCGCCCTGCAACAGCAGCTGCAGAAGGCGGGGTTCGAGGTGAAGCTGGAGGTGCGCGAGTACGCCAATATCGAGGCGGACGCGCTGGCCGGCGCCTTCGACGCGTTCATCCTGTCCCGGGCCACCGTCCTGGACTCCGGCGACCCGGCCGCCTACCTCTACAGCGACTTCGCCTCCGACGGCTCCTTCAACATCGCCCAGCTCGACGACCCTGCCGTGGACGCCGCGGTGCGGACGGCCGCCGAGACGCCCACCGGTGAGGCCCGCCGCAAGGCCGTCATCGCCGCCGAGGCCGCCGTCCTGGCCGCCGACGCGGCCGTGCCGATGCTGCACGAGCGGGTCGTCCAGGGCGACGCCGCCGGGGTCGTCGGCGCCGCGCACGACCCGCGGGAGCGGGAGCTGGTCACGGCCGCCACCTACGTCAAGTGAGGTGGCCGGTAAGGGCGTTGAGGCCGTCCCCGGCCGCGGCCACCCGTACCCTCGCGCTTCTCGCGGTGCTCGCCGCCGTGGGTCTGCTGCCCTGGCTCTCGGGCCGCGACCCCGCCCTGACCGTCCTGCGCGCCCGCTCCGCCGAACAGGAACCCACGCCGGAGGCGCTGGCCGCGATCCGGCGCGACCTCGGCCTGGACGCGGGTCCCCTCCCCCTGCTGGGGAGTTGGGCCGCCGACCTGGCGCACGGCGACCTCGGCACGTCCTGGGTCTCCGGCACCGACGTCCTGCCGTCGGTCGCGAGCGGCCTGAAGGTGTCGCTGGCGCTGATGGGCGCGGCCCTCGGCGTGGCGCTGCTGCTCGCCGTCGCGCTGGTCGCGCCGGTGCTGCTGCGCGGGCGGGCCTCGGCCGGTGCGGGCGCGGCGATGCTGGCCGCCGTGCCGGAGTTCCTGCTGGCCACGGTGGGACTGCTGGTGTGCGGGGTGTGGCTGGGCCTGCTGCCGACCTCGGGCTGGGAGGGGCCGCGGCACCTGGTCCTGCCGGCCGTCGCCCTCGGCGTCCCGGCCGGCGGGCTGCTCGGCCGTCTGGTCGCGGACGCGCTGCCCGCCGTCCTGGACGAGCGGTGGGCGCAGCTGTGGCGGGGCGCCGGAGTGAGCGGGGTCCGTGTCTCGGCGGCCGCGTTGCGCCGTGTGCTGCCCCCGCTGCTCCCGCAGTTCGGGATGGCCGCGGTGGGTCTGACGGGCGGCGCGGTCGCGGTGGAGACGGTGTTCGCGGTGCCCGGCATCGGCCGTACGGCCCTCGGGGCGGCCAAGTCGCAGGATCTGCCGCTGCTCCAGGGCTCGGTACTGGCGCTGCTGCTGCTCGGCCTGCTCACCGGCGCGCTCGCGGCACTGGCCCGGCGCCGGCTGCTGGGCCCGGCGCTGCGGGACGCCTCGCTGAGCCTGCCCCCGGCCCGCCCGGCCCGCACGCACCCGGCGATCCCGCTCGCCCTCGCCGCCGTCCTCGGGACGACGATCGGCTGGGGCCTGCTGCGCGACCCGTACGCGGTGGACACGGCCGCCCGGCTGACCCCGCCGTCCTGGGCGCATCCGCTCGGCGCCGACGGACTGGGCCGTGACGTGCTGGCCCGGCTCGGCCATGGCGCCGCCACGACCGTCGGCACGGCGGCGGCCGTCTGTCTCCTGAGTCTGGTCCTGTCGTTGGCGCTGGGCTTTCTGCCGGGCGTCGCGGCGGGCGCGGCGGACATCGCCAACGCGCTGCCCCCGGTGATCGTCGGCATCCTGGTCGCCGCGGCGGCCGGACCCGGTACCGGCGGCGCGGCCCTGGCGGTCGCGCTGATCTCCTGGCCGCCGCTGGCCGCGCACACGGCGGCGCTGGTCCAGGAGGTGCGGGCCTCGTCGTTCCTCACCGCCCAGCGGGCGATCGGCGCGACCCCGTGGTGGATCCTCACCCGGCACGTCCTGCCGTCGGTGGCGGCCCCGGTCGCCCGGCACGCCCTGCTGCGCCTGCCCGGCATCGCCCTCGCGCTGGCCTCCCTGGGCTTCCTCGGCCTGGGCGCCCAGCCGCCCGCCCCCGAGTGGGGGCTGCTCCTCGACGAGTCCCGCGCCTATGTGGAACGGGCCCCGTGGGCGGCCCTCGCGCCGGCGGTCGCCCTGGCCCTGCTGGCGGGCCTGGCCGTGTCGGGAGCGGCGTACACCCAGGGCCGCGGCCGTGGCCGTGGCCGTGGCCGTGGCCGTGGCCGTGCACGAACGACGAAGAAGGAGAACCCCGTTGCCCCCGCTGCCCCCGCTGCCCCCTTCGCCTCCGTCGACCCCGCTGCTCCCCTTGCCCCCGACGGCGTCCGAGCCCCTGCTCCGCGTCCGTGACCTGCGGATCTCCGTCGGCGGCCGGGAGGCCGTGCGCGGGGTGTCGTTCGACGTGCGGGCGCGCGAGGTGTTCGCCCTGGTGGGCGAGTCGGGCGCGGGCAAGAGCCTGACCGCCCGGGCGCTGCTGGGCCTGCTGCCGCGACAGGCCACGACCACCGGCACGGTCCGCCCGGACCTGTCCGGCGCGCGTGGCCGCCGGATCGCGCTGGTCCCGCAGGACGCGCTCGCCGCGCTGTCCCCCGTCCACCCGGTGGGCGACCAACTCGCGGCGGCCGTACGGTCGGTGAGCGGTCTCTCCCGCCGCGAGGCACGGGCGCGCGCGGTGGCCGCGCTGGACCGGGTGGGCATCCCCGACGCGGCCCGCACGGCACGCGCGTACCCGCACGAGTACTCCGGCGGCATGCGCCAGCGGGCCGTCATCGCGATGGCGGTCGTCAACGAACCCGAGATCCTGGTCGCCGACGAGCCGACCACCGCGCTGGACGCCGACCGCCGGGAGTCGGTGCTGAAGCTGCTCGCGGAGCAGCGGGAGGCGGTCGGCGCGGCGCTCGTGCTGGTCACCCATGACATGGACGCGGTACGGCGGCATGCGCACCGGATGCTGGTGATGTACGCCGGCCGCGCGGTGGAGACGGGCCCGGCGCGCGAGATCCTGGCGCACCCGCGGGCACCGTACACCGCGGGCCTGCTGGCCGCCCTCCCCCGGGCCGAAGGCCCCCGGCGCCGTCGGCTGCCCGCCCTCCCCGGCACCCCTCCCCCGCCGGGGACACTGCCGCCGGGCTGTGCGTTCGCCCCGCGCTGCCCCCTGGCCGCCGAGGTCTGCCACCGCGAGGAGCCGGCCGAGCACGAGGTCGCCGGACGCCTGGTCGCCTGTCATCGCGCGGGCGAAGTCACCGATCCCCTGGGGGAGTTCGCATGACAGGGACGACGACCCGCCCCTTGCTGGACGTCCGTGACCTGGTCGTCCGCTACGGCGCGCTGACAGCCGTCGACCACGTCTCCTTCGCCCTCGAACCGGGCGAAACCCTCGCTCTAGACGGCCCGTCCGGCTGCGGCAAGTCCTCCACCGCCCTGGCGGTACTGCAGCTGCGCCGCCCGGACGCGGGCGAAGTCCGCTTCGAGGGAAGGGAGTTGACCACCCTCACCGACCGCGAACTGCGCCCGCTGCGCCCCCGAATGCAGCCGGTCTTCCAGGACCCGTACGGCTCCCTCAGCCCCCGTCACCGGATCCGCGACGCGGTGGCGGAACCGCTGAGGGTGCAGGGCCGCTGGAGCGCGACCGACGGCCCGGCCAAGGTGGCCGAACTCCTCGACCGGGTGGGCCTCGACCCCTCGTACGGCGAGCGTCGTCCGGACGAGCTCTCCGGCGGCCAGTGCCAGCGCGTCGGCATCGCCCGGGCGCTGGCCTCGGACCCGCGGCTGCTGGTCCTCGACGAGCCGGTGTCGGCCCTCGACCCGTCCGTCCGGGCCGGCGTCCTGAACCTGCTGTCCGACCTCCAGGACGACCTGGGCCTCGGCTATCTGTTCATCTGCCACGACCGGGACGTCCTACGGCACTTCGCGGACCGGGTGGTGGAGCTGCCGAAGTGACGGGACAGAAAAACGCCGGACGGGCTGACTCGGTCAGCCCGTCCGGCGTTCGAGGACGAGGCCCCTTCAGGGCCGAAGCGGGGGCCTGGGGGCAGCAGCGCCCAGACCGGGCGGCAACCTCAGACGAGGTTCACCGCACGAGCAGACGTCGCGCCGATCTCCGTCGCGACCTCCGCCAGCACCCCGGCGGGAACCGTGTCGTCGACGGTCAGGACCGCCAGCGCCTCGCCGCCCGCAGCCGCGCGGGCGACCTGCATACCGGCGATGTTGATGCCCGCCTCGCCGAAGACCCGGCCCACGGTGCCGACGACGCCCGGACGGTCCTCGTAGTTGAGGACGACCATGTGGTCGGCGAGCGCGAGGTCGACGTCGTACTCGCCGACGGCGACGATCTTCTGGAGGTGCTTCGGACCGGCCAGCGTGCCGGAGACCGACACCTCCTCGCCGTCCGAGAGCGTGCCGCGCACGGTGACGACATTGCGGTGGTCGGCCGACTCGGAGCTGGTCGTCAGCCGCACCTCGACGCCGCGCTCCTGCGCGAACAGGGGCGCGTTGACGTACGAGACGGTCTCGTCGACGACGTCCTCGAAGACGCCCTTGAGGGCGCTGAGCTCCAGCACCTTCACATCGTGCTGGGTGATCTCGCCGTAGACCTCGACGTCGAGGCGGACCGCGACCTCGCCGGCGAGCGCGGTGAAGATCCGGCCCAGCCGCTCGGCGAGCGGCAGACCGGGCTTGACGTCCTCGGCGATGACTCCGCCCTGGACGTTCACCGCGTCCGGCACGAGCTCACCCGCGAGGGCGAGGCGCACCGAGCGCGCGACCGCGATGCCGGCCTTCTCCTGCGCCTCGTCGGTGGAGGCGCCGAGGTGCGGGGTGGCGACGACCTGGTCGAACTCGAACAGCGGGGAGTCCGTGCAGGGCTCCTTCGCGTACACGTCGAGGCCGGCGCCGGCGACCCGGCCCTCCTTCAGCGCCGAGTACAGCGCCTCCTCGTCGACGATCCCGCCGCGCGCGGCGTTGACGATGCGCACGCTCGGCTTGACCTTGCGCAGCGCCTCGTCGCCGATCAGACCGACCGTCTCGGGGGTCTTCGGCAGGTGGACGGTGATGAAGTCGGAGACCTCGAGCAGCTCGTCCAGCGAGAGCACCTTGACGCCCATCTGGGCGGCGCGCGCGGGCTGGATGTAGGGGTCGTACGCGACGACCTTCATGCCGAAGCCGGACATGCGCTGCGCGACGAGCGCGCCGATGCGGCCGAGGCCGACGACGCCGAGGGTCTTCTCGGCGAGCTCCACGCCCGTGTACTTGCTGCGCTTCCACTCGCCGTTCTTCAGCGCGGCATTGGCCTGCGGAATGTGGCGGGCGGTGGCGAGCAGGAGTCCGCAGGCCAGTTCGGCGGCGGTCACGATGTTGGAGGTCGGGGCGTTGACGACCATCACGCCGGCCTTGGTGGCGGAAGGCACGTCGACGTTGTCCAGGCCGACGCCGGCCCGTGCGACGACCTTCAGCTTGCCGGCGGCGGCGATCGCCTCCGCGTCGACCTTGGTGGCCGAGCGGATCAGGATCGCGTCGACGTCGGCGATGGCGGGGAGCAGTTCGGCTCGGTCCGCTCCGTTGCAGTGCCGGATCTCGAAGTCCGGGCCAAGCGCGTCCACAGTCGCGGGCGACAGCTCTTCAGCGATGAGTACGACAGGTTTCGAGCTCACGTGAGTCCTCACAAGTCCAATGCGTGCGGACGGCCGTCCCGACGGCCGCAGGCGGAGGAGGTGCTAGCCGCGTGGAGACGCACGACGCTGTGGGCCTGTAACGCGTATGTAGTCCAGCAGTCTAGTGCTGCCACAGAGGTCGCCTTACGCCTCCGCGGAATGATCACCCGGGCAGAGCCCCGCGACGGCGCCCCGGAACCGGCGGCGCCGTCGCGGACCCACGGCTTACGCCTCTTCGTTCACCCAGCTCATCAGCTTGCGCAGCTGCTTGCCGGTGGTCTCCAGCAGGTGCTCGGAGTCGGCCGTCTTGTACTCGTTGTACTTCTTCAGACCGCCGTGGTACTCGTCCATCCAGTTCTGCGCGAAGGTGCCGTCCTGGATCTCCGCGAGAACCTGCTTCATCTCGGCCTTGGTGGCGTCGGTGATGATGCGCGGGCCGGTGATGTAGTCGCCCCACTCGGCGGTCTCGGAGACGCTCCAGCGCATCTTCTCCAGGCCGCCCTCGTACATGAGGTCCACGATCAGCTTCAGCTCGTGCAGGCACTCGAAGTACGCGATCTCCGGCTGGTAGCCCGCCTCGACCAGCGTCTCGAAGCCCGCCTTGACCAGCGCCGAGGTGCCACCGCACAGCACGGCCTGCTCACCGAACAGGTCGGTCTCGGTCTCCTCGGTGAAGGTCGTCTTGATGACGCCCGCGCGCGTGCCGCCGATGCCCTTGGCGTACGACAGCGCCAGCGCGAACGCGTTGCCCGTCGCGTCCTGCTCGACCGCGGCGATCGCGGGGACGCCACGACCCTCCTCGTACTGACGGCGCA
The DNA here is from genome assembly GCF_053592635.1 of Streptomyces sp. NPDC002623. Taxonomy (NCBI): domain Bacteria; kingdom Bacillati; phylum Actinomycetota; class Actinomycetes; order Kitasatosporales; family Streptomycetaceae; genus Streptomyces; species Streptomyces sp. NPDC002623. The sequence goes on from NZ_JBSFWB010000037.1 coordinate 38,081, forward strand.
CGAGGTGACCGGGGCCCTTCGGGGCGACCAGGGCCACGTCGACGCCGGCCGGGGCCTTGATGAAGCCGAAGCGGATGTTGAAGCCGTGCGCGAAGAACAGCGCGTCGCCGTCCTTCAGGTTCGGCGCGATGGACTCCTCGTAGACCTGGGCCTGGATCGGGTCCGGGATCAGGATCATGATGACGTCGGCCTCGGCGGCGGCCTCGGCGGGCGTCACCACGCGCAGGCCCTGCTCCTCGGCCTTCGCCTTGGACTTGGAGCCCTCGTGCAGACCGACGCGGACGTCGACGCCCGAGTCACGGAGCGACAGCGCGTGCGCATGGCCCTGGCTGCCGTAACCGATGACCGCGACCTTGCGGCCCTGGATGATGGACAGGTCGGCGTCGGCGTCGTAGAACAGCTCGGCCACTTTGGGTTCTCTCCTTGTGTGCAGGTGTTGCGTCCCACCGTATGACGGCGGGCGGAAGGGAAGTCTCGGGGTCTCGGTATACGGGCGGGACACGGACGGGTCGGTGACGCCGACCCGTCCGTTCCCATACTTACGCCGACCGGTCGAGCGCGCGCAGCGAACGGTCCGTGATCGAACGGGCGCCGCGGCCGATCGCGATCGTGCCGGACTGGACCAGCTCCTTGATGCCGTACGGTTCCAGCATCTTGAGCATGGCGGACAGCTTGTCGTGGCTGCCGGTGGCCTCGATGGTCACGGCCTCCGGGGAGACGTCGACCGTCTTGGCACGGAACAGCTGGACGATCTCGACGATCTGGGAGCGCGTCTCGTTGTCGGAGCGCACCTTCACCAGAACGAGTTCGCGGTGAACGGCCGTCCCGGGCTCCAGTTCGACGATCTTCAGCACCTCGACGAGCTTGTTGAGCTGCTTGGTGACCTGCTCCAGCGGCAGGGCGTCGACGCTCACCACGATCGTGATGCGGGAGATGTCGGCGTGCTCGGTGACGCCGACGGCGAGCGAGTCGATGTTGAAGCCCCGGCGGGAGAACAGGGCGGCGATCCTGGCCAGGATGCCCGGCTTGTTCTCCACCAGGACGGAGAGCGTGTGCTTGGACATGTCTTCTTTACGTCTCTCTCGCTCAGTCGTCTTCGTTGTCGCCGAAGTCGGGGCGGACGTCCCGGGCGGCCAGGATCTCGTCGTTGGAGGTGCCTGCGGCGACCATCGGCCACACCATGGCGTCCTCGTGGACGATGAAGTCGATGACGACCGGGCGGTCGTTGATCGAGTTCGCCTCTTCGATGACCTTGTCGAGGTCGTCCGGGGACTCGCAGCGGATCGCGTAGCAGCCCATGGCCTCCGACAGCTTCACGAAGTCGGGGACGCGGGTGCCGCGGGCGTCGGGGTTGACGTCGTTCGGACCGCTGTGCAGCACGGTGTTGGAGTACCGCTGGTTGTAGAACAGGGTCTGCCACTGGCGGACCATCCCGAGGGCGCCGTTGTTGATGATGGCGACCTTGATCGGAATGTTGTTGAGGGCGCAGGTGGTGAGTTCCTGGTTGGTCATCTGGAAGCAGCCGTCGCCGTCGATCGCCCAGACCGTCCGGTCCGGGGCGCCGGCCTTGGCGCCCATCGCGGCCGGGACCGCGTAGCCCATGGTGCCCGCGCCGCCGGAGTTCAGCCAGGTGGCGGGCTTCTCGTAGCGGATGAAGTGGGCGGCCCACATCTGGTGCTGGCCGACGCCCGCGGTGAAGATCGTGTCCGCCGGGGCGAGCCGCCCGATGCGCTCGATGACCTGCTGCGGGGAGAGCGAGCCGTCGGACGGCTGGTCGTAGCCGAGCGGGTAGGTCTCGCGCCAACGGCTCAGGTCCTTCCACCAGGCGCTGTAGTCGCCCTGCTGGCCCTCGCTGTGCTCCTTCTGGACGGCCTGGACCAGATCCGCGATGACCTCGCGCGCGTCACCGACGATCGGCACGTCGGCGGCGCGGTTCTTGCCGATCTCGGCCGGGTCGATGTCCGCGTGGACGATCTTGGCGTGCGGCGCGAAGCTGTCCAGCTTGCCGGTGACGCGGTCGTCGAAGCGGGCGCCGAGGGCGACGATCAGGTCGGCCTTCTGCAGACCGGTGACGGCGGCCACCGAGCCGTGCATGCCCGGCATGCCCAGGTGCTGCGGGTGGCTGTCGGGGAACGCGCCCAGCGCCATCAGCGTGGTGGTGACGGGCGCGCCGGTCAGCTCGGCGAGGACCTTCAGCTCGGCGGTGGCGCCGGCCTTGAGGACACCGCCGCCGACGTACAGGATCGGCCGCTTGGCGGCGGTGATCAGCTTGGCGGCCTCGCGGATCTGCTTGGCGTGCGGCTTGGTCACCGGGCGGTAGCCGGGCAGGTCCATGACCGGCGGCCAGGAGAACGTCGTCTTCGCCTGGAGGATGTCCTTGGGGATGTCGACCAGGACCGGGCCGGGGCGGCCGGTGGAGGCGATGTGGAAGGCCTGCGCGATCACCCGGGGGATGTCCTCGGCCTTGGTGACCAGGAAGCTGTGCTTGGTGATCGGCATGGTGATGCCGACGATGTCCGCCTCCTGGAAGGCGTCCGTGCCGATCGCCTTGGACGCCACCTGGCCGGTGATCGCCACGAGCGGCACCGAGTCCATGTGGGCGTCGGCGATCGGGGTCACCAGGTTGGTGGCGCCCGGCCCTGAGGTGGCCATGCAGACGCCGACCCGGCCGGTGGCCTGCGCGTATCCGGTGGCCGCGTGACCCGCGCCCTGCTCGTGCCGGACCAGGACGTGGCGGACCCTCGTCGAGTCCATCATCGGGTCGTAGGCGGGCAGGATCGTACCGCCGGGAATGCCGAATACCGTCTCGGCGCCGACCTCCTCGAGCGAACGGATGAGGGACTGCGCACCCGTCACTTGCTCGACGGACGCGGAGTGCTGTCCTCCGGATCGGGGCCGTGGCTGCGGATGGGCCCCGGTGGCCTGCTCGGTCATCGGCATTCTCTTCTCGATGCTGAGGGTTTTACTGAGGGTTTTGCTGGGTTCTGCTGGGGGTCTTACTGGGGTGCTGCGGGTTTTGTGCAACAAAAAACCCCTCGTGCCAGAAGGCAAGCGAGGGGAGCGCGCCGGGTGTGGGTCGCTGTGCGTTCCGGGTCCTCCCGGACGTCACCAGCGTCAGCCGACGCGCTTTCCAAGTACGAGAATTCGGGTGCGCATGGCATTGACCCTCCCCCTGGCGCGCACCGACTGTCAAGTGGGTGGGACGGGAGTCTCATTATGTGAGCGAAGGGCACTTCCGCTCCCCAGGACGGCGGTGACACCGGCGGTCACCCCACTGGTGTACACCCCCGCGCCGCCGCCCGCGAACGCGGGCTCGGCGGGCCCGTGCGGCACCGGATAGCGGCCGGTCGCGAGCCCCCGGCGCAGCCGGTACTCGTCGAGCGGTCCGGAGAACGCCATGCCCTGGCCGTGCGTGCAGCCCAGCGCGCGCAGGGCGACGACCTGTTCGGGCAGGTCCACGCCGTCGGCCACGGACTGCAGCCCGAGATCGCCCGCGATCCGCAGCAGCCCGCCGGTGATCTTGTGCAGCCGCGCGGACTCGACGACCCCCTCGACCAGCGAGCGGTCGAGCTTGAGCACGTCGACGGGGAGTCGCCGCAGCGCCGTGAAGGTCGCGTAGCCGCTGCCGAAGCCGTCCAGGGCGATGCGGACGCCGAGGCGCCGCAGGGCCCCCAGCCGGCGCTCCAGCTCGTCCAGCGGCACCCTGGGGTCGGTGTCCGACAGCTCGACCACCAGCGACCCGGACGGCAGCCCGTGCCGTGTCAGCAGGGCCTCCACCGAGCCCAGCGGCATCGACCGGTCCAGCAGCCGCCGGGCGCCCACCCGTACGACCACCGGCACGGTCAGCCCGCTCGCGGCCCGGTCGGCGGCCTGTTCGACGGCCTCCTCCAGCAGCCAGCGGTCCAGCTCGGCGGTCTTGTCGCTGTCCTCCGCGACCCGCAGGAACTCGGCGGGCGTGAAGAGCACCCCCTGGGAGGAGCGCCAGCGGGCCTGCGCGGCGACCGACGAGATCCGGCCGTCCTCCAGGCGCACCACGGGCTGGTGCAGCAGGGCGAACTCGCCGTCGTGCAGCGCGGCACGCAGCCGCGTGGCCAGCTCCGCCTTGCGTACGACGTCCTGCTGCATCTGCGGCTTGTACAGCTCGACCCGACCCTTGCCGCCCGCCTTGGCGCGGTACATGGCGAGGTCGGCGTTGCGCAGCAGCTCACCGGCGCCGAGCCCCGGTTCGGCGAAGGCGACGCCGATGGACGCGGCGACCCGGACCTCGTTGCCGTCGATCAGATAGGGCTGCGAGAGCGTGAGCCTGAGGCGGTCGGCGAGTTCCAGTATGTGGCGTTCCCGGGCGGCCCGGTCGCGGGTGCCGTCGCCGACGATCAGCGCCGCGAACTCGTCGCCGCCCAGCCGGGAGGCGGTGTCGCCCTTGCGGACCGCGTCCTGGAGCCTGCGGGCGGCCTGGACCAGCAGTTCGTCCCCGGCCGCGTGGCCGATGGTGTCGTTGACGGCCTTGAAGCCGTCGAGGTCGATGAAGAGGACCGCCGTGTTGCGCAGCGCGGGGCCCCGGTCGGAGCTGCGGCGGCCGGACAGGGCCTGCTGGACGCGCCGGGTGAACAGCGCGCGGTTGGGCAGGTCGGTGAGCGGGTCGTGCTCGGCGTTGTGCTGGAGCTGCGCCTGCAGGCGGACGCGTTCGGTCACGTCCCGGCTGTTGAAGATCAGGCCGCCGTGGTGCCGGTTGACGGTCGACTCGACGTTGAGCCAGCCTCCGTCGCCGGAGCGGAAGCGGCACTCGATGCGGGTCGTGGGTTCGTCCTGGGGACTCGCGGCGAGGAAGCGGCGCACCTCGTGCACCACGCAGCCCAGGTCCTCCGGGTGGATCAGGTTCGCCAGTTCGCTGCCGACCAGCTCTTCCGCGGGCCGGCCGTAGACCCCGGCGGCGGCCGGGGAGACATAGCGCAGGATGCCGCTGGGGGCGGCGATCATGATGACGTCGCTGGAGCCCTGCACCAGGGAGCGGAAGTGGTTCTCCTTCTGCGCCAGTTCCTGGGTGAGGGTGATGTTGTCGAGCAGCATGATCCCCTGGCGCACCACCAGGGCGAGCACCACGGCGCCGCCGGTCAGCAGCACCACACGGTCGACGCTGCGGCCGTTGAGGACGTTGTAGAGGATCCCCAGGGTGCAGACGGCCGCGGCGAGATAGGGCGTCAGCGCGGCCAGGGACCCGGTGATGGGGCGGGTGACCGGATACCGGCCGTGATCGCCGCCCTGGGGAGGCGGCTGCGCCGACGGATCGGCGGCCGGGTGAGCGGCCGGGCGCGACGGTCCGTGCGGGTGACCCCCGGTGCGCTGGCCGGGTACGTGCTCGTGCACCACACGCGTGTGCCCCTCGTCCGATGCCGGTCCCTGCCGGCGGGAAGCGGCCCAGGGCGCGTACGCCAGGAGCAGCGAGCCGGCGAACCAGCCCGCGTCGAGCAGTTGGCCCGAGCGGTAGTTGTTGTGCAGCAGCGGTGAGGTGAACAGGGCGTCGCACATCACGGTCAGCGCGAGTGCGCCGACGGCCGTGTTGACCGCCGAGCGGTTCACCGCGGTACGCCGGAAGTGCAGCACCAGCACCATGCTCACCAGGGCGATGTCGAGCAGCGGATACGCCAGCGACAGCGCCGCGTGCGCCACGCTCGGCCCGTCGAACTTCGCCGCCTGGGCGAGCGCGAGGCTCCAGGAGAGGGTGAGCAGCGAGCCGGCGATCAGCCAGGCGTCCAGCGCCAGACAGACCCAGCCCGCCTTCGTCATCGGTCGGGCGGCGAGCACGAGAAGTCCCACGATGGCGGGGGGCGCGAAGCAGAGGAAGAACAGATCGGCGAAGCTGGGGCTGGGCACGGGCCGCCCCAGGACCACCTCGTACCACCCCCAGACCGCGTTGCCGAGGGCCGCCATCGCCGAGGAGAGCGCGAACAGCAGCCAGGCGGGTCGAAAGCGGATGCGGCGGGTGCGCGCGTACAGGAAGCACGAGACGGCGGCGGTGCCCGCCGCGGCGCTGAGCCCGAAGTCACCCATGATCAGAGCGAGTTCGTCCGAGCCCCAGCCGAGCGCGGAACCGACGGCGTATCCCGCGCACAGCAGGGCCAGGAGCAGTTGGTGGACGAGGTTGGATGCGGGGCCGCCCTTGGCCGGCGGCACGGTGCGTGGCGTCCCCGTCGAGGGCTGCGTCCGCAGCTTTCCGTCGAGGAGAGTCGTGGAGGTGGTGGGCGAGCTCACCGGGTCCTCCCGGTCCGCGTCGCTCCCGAATCCCTCGGGTCCGAGAACGCCGGCTGTGCGTGGCTCCTGTGGCGGTGAGTGTCGTGGCCGTGCCTGCGCGCGGCCGAGCGCCAGGGTCGCCGCCGGCGGCTCCGCCGCGTCGGATCGTTCGTCCATAGGCCGTGCATCGCCCGTCGCCCCCCTCACAAGTCTGAAATGTCCATCCCTCACGCCGAAAGTGCGCGGCGCAGCCCCTGTCGGGACGATACACCAGTCTCGTCACTCAGGGACATAGTTCCTCTACGCTGCGTGACGATCATCGGCATATGCGCCCGGAAGAGGTACGGACCGCGTCCGGGGGACTGCGGAGGGTGCCCGAACCGGACTACGGGAGTGCCGAGGCCGTCACGATCCGTTCGCCGTGCCCGTCGTAAGGATCACGTTCCGCAGCGGCTCCCGGTTCACGAAGCGGCTCAACTGGTCCACCAGCAGGCGCTTGGCCCGGGGCAGGAAAGCGGAGGTGGGGCCTCCGACGTGCGGGCTGACGAGGACGCCCGGCGCGGTCCACAGCCGGTGGCCCGGGGGCAGCGGTTCGGGGTCGGTGACGTCCAGCGCTGCGGTGATGCGGCCGGTCTCCACTTCGGCGAGCAGCGCCTCGGTGTCGACGACCGCGCCGCGGGCCACGTTGACCAGCAGTGCGCCGTCCTTCATCCGGCCCAGGAAGGGGGCGTCGACCAGGCCGACGGTGCTCTCGGTCAGCGGCGTGGACAGGATCACGACGTCCGCCTCGGGGAGCAGGGCGGGCAGTTCGGCGATCGGATGCACAGGCCCGCGCGCCGTCGTGCGCCAGGAGCGCGCGACGCGCGCCACCCGCGCCACCTCGAAGGGCACGAGCCGGTCCTCGATGGCGGAGCCGATGGAGCCGTATCCGACGATGAGCACGTTCTTGTCGGCGAGCGCGGGGTGGAACCCGCTCTGCCACAGCCCCTTGTCCTGGGCGCGCACGAAGTCGGGGATGCCGCGCAGGGCGGCGAGGGTCAGGGTGAGCGCGAGCTCGGCGGTGCTCGCCTCGTGCACCCCGCGCGCGTTGCACAGCCGCACACCGGGCACGAGATCCGCCAGCTGCACGCTGACGTCGTCGACGCCGGCGCTGAGCGTCTGCACGACCTGCAGGCGGCGCATCTGCCGCAGCGGCCGTACCTTGACGGACTGCTGTTTCAGGTAGGGCACCACATAGAAGGCACAGTCCGCGGGATCGCCCGGGAACTCCTGGTCCCCGGCCTCTCCCCCGTCCCAGAAGCGGTAGTCGAGCCCCTCGGGAAGACCGTCGATGTCTTCGGGCGGAAGGGGCAGCCACACGTCGAGTGCCATGTCAGAGCTCATGGTCAGGAGGCTATGTCAGGCACACGTCGACACAGAGGTTAGGTTGGGGGGTCTGGAGAGGGAGGGTTTCGGGCAGGTGGAGCGCAGGAGGATCGGCGCGGGGGCGCTCGAGGTGGGGTCCGTCGGACTCGGGTGCATGCCGATGAGCTGGGCGTACAGCGGGTCGCGGCAGCGGGGCGACGAGTCGCTCAGGGCGGTGCACCGGGCGCTGGATGCGGGTTCGTCCCTGCTGGACACCGCCGACATGTACGGCCCGTTCACCAACGAGCTCCTGGTGGGGCGGGTGTTGAAGGAGCGGCGCGAGGACGCGTTCGTGTCGACGAAGGTCGGTCTGCTCGTCGGTGAGCAGCACGTCGTGGCCAACGGCCGTCCCGGGTATGTGAAGCGGGCCTGCGACGCCTCCCTGCGCCGGCTGCAGACGGACGTCATCGACCTCTACCAGCTGCACCGTGCCGACCCCGAGGTTCCGGTCGAGGAGACCTGGGGCGCGATGGCCGAGCTGGTGGCGGCGGGCAAGGTGCGGGCGTTGGGGCTGTGCGCGGTGGGGGCGCGGGGCGGTCGGCGATCCGGTGGGCGGCTGCACGACGGAACGATTCGGCAGCTGCGGCGCGTGCAGCAGGTCTTCCCGGTGAGCACGGTGGAGGCGGAGCTGTCGGTGTGGTCGCCGGAGGCGCTGGACGACCTGCTGCCGTGGTGCGCGGCGCGGGGTGTCGGCCTCATGGCGGCGATGCCGCTCGGCAACGGCTTCCTCACCGGCACGCTGACCCCCGGCGAGGGCTTCGAACCCGACGACATGCGGGCCCGGCACCCCCGGTTCACCGCCGAGATGATGGCCGCGAACCAGCCGATCGTCGCCGGTCTGCGCCGGGTCGCCGCCCGGCACGGGGACGCGGTGACAGCGGCGCAGGTGGCTCTTGCCTGGGTGCTGGCGCAGGGCCGGCACGTGGTCCCGGTGCCCGGCGCCAAGCACGAGCGCTGGGTGGCGGAGAACGCGGAGGCGTCCGCGCTGCGGCTGACGCCGCAGGACCTGGCGGAGGTGGCGGAACTGCCGGGGGCACGGGGATCGTGGGAGTGAGCGCCGCTTTCGGGTGCCGCTTCGGTTCCCGCTTCGGATCCTGCTTCAGGTCCCGCTTCGGATCCTGCTTCAGGTCCCGCTTTCGGGTCGGTCGACGCGGATCGGGAACCCCTGAGGCGTCTGCGGCGTAGGACAGGTGGGGCCCGCCGAAGGCGCCTCCGTGCCGAAGGGACATGATCGTGCAACGTCGAGCTGTGTCGGCCGTGTTGGCCACGAGCGCACTCCTGCTGACGGCCGGCTGCTCCTCCGAGGGCGGAGGAACGGCCGGGGCGGCCGGAAGCGCCTCGCCGGGAGGTACGACGACGGCGTCCGCGTCCTCGCCGTCCCCGTCCGCCGAGGAGACCCCGCCCGCGAAGGGCACGGTCAAGGTGGTGCGTACCGTCGCCGAGGGCCTGAACAGCCCCTGGGGCCTCGCTCCCCTCCCCGAGGGCGGCCTGCTGGTCGCCTCACGCGACGAGGGGACGATCACACTGGTGGACGAGGAGACGGGCGAGAAGAGCGGGGTCGGCGAGGTGCCGGGCGTCTCCGCCGCGGGCGAGGGCGGCCTGCTGGGCCTCGCGCTCTCCCCCGACTACGCCTCGGACCACATGGTCTACGCGTACTTCACCTCGGCCTCGGACAACCGCATCGTCCGCATGATCTACGACGCGAAGCGGCCCGCCGGGGACCGGCTGGGAGCGCCCGACACGGTCTTCAAGGGCATCCCGAAGGGCACGATCCACAACGGCGGCCGGATCGCGTTCGGCCCGGACGGCATGCTGTACGTCGGCACGGGCGAGAGCGGCGACCGGGGTCTGTCCCAGGACAAGAAGTCCCTGGGCGGCAAGATCCTGCGGCTGACCCCGGAGGGCGAACCGGCCCCCGGCAACCCGTTCCCGGACTCCGCGGTGTACTCGTACGGCCACCGCAATGTGCAGGGTCTGGCCTGGGACTCCAAGCAGCGCCTGTTCGCGTCGGAGTTCGGCCAGAACACATGGGACGAACTGAACGCGATCGAACCGGGCGCGAACTACGGCTGGCCGGAGGCGGAGGGCGAGTCGAAGGACGACGCCTACAAGAACCCGATAGCCCAGTGGGGCACCGACGACGCCTCTCCCAGCGGCATCGCCTACGCCGAGGGCTCGATCTGGATGGCGGGGCTGAAGGGACAGCGCCTGTGGCGCATCCCGCTGAAGGGCACGGCGGCCTCGGCGGACCCGCAGTCCTTCCTCGAGGGCGAGTACGGCCGGCTGCGCACGGTGGTGTCGGCGGGCGGCGACAAACTGTGGGTCACGACCAGCAACACGGACGGCCGCGGCGACCCGAAGCCGGGCGACGACCGAATACTGGAGCTCCAGGTGAGCTGACCCGCTCCGCTGGAGACCAGGAGACCAGGAGATCCGGTACCTCGTCAGCGGGTCCGTCGTGGCTGGTCGCTCCCCCACTCTCGGCTTCGCTCGAGCGGGGGGACCCCCATCGCGGCGGAGCCGCAGATGTCACAGCCCGCGCCCCTTCGGGGCGCCGTCCTCGGGGGCCCGCACCACGACCTTGCCGGACGCGAGGTCTATCGGCCCGCGCCCGGGATCGGCGTCGCCGACGTCCTCCCGGGTCAGCTCCAGCCTGTTCTGCTCGTCCCGGGTGTGCTTGCGACCCGGTGAGAACAGTTCCTCGAAGGCGTTGAACATCGCTGTTCCCTCCTGGTGGCCTGCCGCCGCCATTATCGCGCCACCACCCCCTCCCCCGCCCCCGGCGGGAACAAGTCCAGTCGGTGGGCGAGGGCTGCCGCCTCTCCGCGGCCTGTGACATCGAGCTTGGAGAGGATGTTCGAGACGTGGACGCTTGCGGTCTTCGGGGAGATGAAGAGCTCCTCGGCGATCTGGCGGTTGCTGCGGCCTACGGAGACCAGGCGCAGGACGTCGCGTTCACGGCTGGTGAGGCCGAGGGCCGTGAGGGGGTCGGCGTCGGGGTCCGGGCGGCCCGGGGTGAGGGGCAGGGAGAACCGGGCGCGCCGGGCGAGCAGGGTGACGGCCTCGGCGACCGGGCGGGCGCCGAGGTGGGTGGCGACCGCGTGGGCGAGGCGGAGCAGTTCGGCGGCGCGGTCGCGTTCGTCCTCGCCGCCGACGGAGAGGAGGGCCTCGGCGAGGCGGTGCCGGGTGCGGGCCAGGTCGTAGGGGCGGTCCAGGCGCTCGAAGGCGGCGACCACCTCGGACCAGTCGTCCGGGTCGGTGCGGCCCTCGGCGCGCAGGAGTTCCGCGCGGACCCAGCGTTCGTGGGCCTGCCAGACGGGGGCGAGCGTGGCGAGCTGCTTGGCGACGGCGCGGATCCGGTCGAGGAGTTCGGCGCGGCCCGGTTCGGCGGCGGGCAGTGCGCGGGCGTCGCCCTCCGCGGAGGCGGCGGCGAGCAGCAGGGGCCAGGCGTAGTTCTGGGTGCCGGGCGGGAAGTCGCGGTCGAGGACGGGTGCGAGGCAGGCGCGGGCGTCCAGGGGGCGCCCCTCGGCCGCGGCAAGTCCGATGGCAAGGCGGGCGAGGGGGAAGTGGTGCTGGGGCGCGTGTTCATGGGCGGCGAAGAAGTCATGCCCGGCGGCGAGTCGGCGATCGGCCTCCGTGAAGTCGCCCCGCGCGAGGGCGAGTTCGGCGCACAGGGCGGCGTGCGTGCCGCGGATCGCCACGCCCTGGCCGAGCCGTCCGGCGAGGGCGCAGGCGCGGTCGGCCTCCTCCCAGCGGCCCAGCGAGAACAGGGACTCGGCGAGGTTGCTCGCCATCCAGGCCTCGGTGTCGGGCAGTCCGTGCCGTTCGGCGAAGGCGAGGCCCTTCTCCAGGATCGGGACGGCCTCCCTGGAACGGCCGACCGCCTCCAGTTCGGAGGGCAGGTTGACGTAGGCGTTGAGGGCGACGGGCGGCATGTCCTCGGCGAGGGCCCGTTCCCTGACCTCGTACAGCTCCGCGAGCCCGGCCTCGATATGGCCGGCGTGGACCATGAGGACGCCGAGGATCTGGCGGGCGTTGAGCTCGGTCTCGCGGGCGCCGACCAGGCGGGCGTACTCCACGGCCCGCTCGGCGTCGGCGTAGGCGTCGGGGCCGGGGGCGTGGAGCATGGACCAGTTGGCGATGTGCATGAGCACCTCGGCGTGCACCTCGCTGGGCGGCTGACCGCGCACCAGCTCCTGGGCGGCGGCCAGCTCCCCGCGGCCGCTGCCCCGGCCCAGGGAGCGCATCAGCCGGGAGCGCTGTACCCAGAACCAGGCGGAGCGCAGGGGGTCGTTGTCGTCGTCCAGCAGGTGCAGTGCGCGCTTGGTGATCTTCAGGGCGCGTTCGCGTTCGCCGCAGTAGCGGCCGGCGACGGCGGCCTCGGCCATGAGGTCGAGGTAGCGCAGCGGGGTGGTGGCCGGGTCGCAGCCGCAGGGAGGGAAGGATTCGGTGTAGTCGACCGGGCGCAGGGCGGCCCGGATGTCCTCGGGCGCGGTCTCCCACAGTTCCATCGCGCGTTCCAGGAGCCGCAGTTGTTCGCTGTAGGCGCGCCGGGAGCGGGCCTCGACGGACGCGTCCAGGACGGCGGGCAGGGCTTTCGCCGGGTCGTGCGCGTGGTACCAGTAGCTGGCCAGCCGCATGACGCGCTCTTCGCCGGGGACGAGGGTCGGGTCCGCCTGGAGGGCTTCGGCGTAGCGGCGGTTGAGGCGGGAGCGTTCGCCGGGCAGGAGGTCGTCGCTCACGGCCTCGCGGACCAGGGAGTGGCGGAACCGGTAGCCGTCGCCGGCGGGGGTGGCGAGCAGGAGGTTGGCGTTCACGGCGGCGCGCAGGGCCTCGATGAGCTCGTCCTCGGCGAGCCGGGCGACGGCGTCGAGCAGCCGGGACTCGACGGTGGAGCCGCCCTCGGCGACGATCCGGGCGATTTTCTGAGCGCCCTCCGGCAGCGCCTCGACACGGACCAGCAGCAGGTCGCGCAGGGTGTCGGTGAGGCCGGTGCGACAGCCCTCGTGGGCGGCGACGGCGAGTTCCTCGACGAAGAAGGCGTTGCCGTCGGAGCGTCGGAAGATGTCGTCGACCTGGTCGGGGTCGGGTTCCTGGGCCAGGATCCCGGCGATCTGGCGGCAGACCTCGTCGCGGGTGAGGCGGGCGAGGTCGAGCCGCCGGACCGTGCGCAGCCGGTCGAGTTCGGCGAGCAGGGGGCGCAGCGGGTGGCGGCGGTGGATGTCGTCGGCGCGGTAGGTGGCGAGGACGACCAGCCGGCCGGTGCGCAGGGTGCGCAGCAGGTAGGACAGGAGGTGGCGGGTGGAGGCGTCGGCCCAGTGCAGGTCCTCCAGGGCGAGGACGACCGTGCGGTCGGCGGCGACGCGTTCCAGGAGGCGGGCGGTGAGTTCGAAGAGCCGCGCCATGCCCTCCTCGTCGTGCCGGCCGGTCCCGCTGCGGCCCAGCTCCGGCAGCAGCCGGGCGAGTTCCTCCTCCTGACCGGCCGCGGCGGCGGCCAGTTCGTCCGGCAGAGCCCGGTGCAGGGCGCGCAGGGCGGTGGAGAACGGGGCGAAGGGCAGTCCGTCGGCGCCGATCTCGACGCAGCCGCCGAGCGCGACGACCGCGTCCCGGCGGTGGGCGGCCGTGGCGAACTCCTCGACGAGCCGGGTCTTGCCGACCCCGGCCTCACCGCCGATGAGCAGTGCCTGTGGCTCTCCCGCGGCGGCGCGGGCGAGCGCGTCGTTCAGGGTGTCCAACTCGTCGGCGCGACCGACGAAGACGGGGCTGACGGACCTGGTCTCCACGGGGGCGAGCATGGCACGCGGGGGTGCGGGCGGCCCAGCGGTTATCGCCGGGCCGCCCGGGCTCCCGAGGGGAGGGCGGCCGACCCCCGTGCGGCCGCCCTCCGCCACTGCGCCCGCCCCGGCGCGGGGGTTCACGCCGGCCGGGCGAACCGGAGCCGGCGGAGGCGGCCGGTATGCGATTCGCTCTCGGCCCCGCCGTCCGACCGTTCGGCGGCGGCGCGTTCGGCGGCCTCGCGGCGGGCGGCGCGGGCGCTGCGGACGGCCTCGCGGACCTGCAGCTCGTGTGCGGCCCGGCGGAGGAGTTCGGCGGAACGGGCCTGCTGAAGCTCGTACTCGTACATGGTGGGTGTCCCCTGAGGTCGGTTTTTCCGGCTTCGCTTGTTGCGATGCCTCAACCTTCGTCTCCCAGGGGGGTCCGCCACATCGGGAGAGTTCCGCATCTTCGGCGGCGGGCGGGGCCTTAGACGCGCCTGAGGGGTCTTAAGGCCCGCCGTAAGGTGCTTACGGCGGGCCTAAGACCCCTCGTGACGTGCGGGAACTCAGCTCGCGGAGGGCAGGCCGAGCAGCGCGTCGGTGTACTTCAGGACGGCGAGGAGCAGTCCGATGACGCCGAGCGCGACGCCGGCCCAGGAGACCGACTTGATCCAGGTCGCCTGGGGACGGGCGGGGTTGCCGAAGGCCGGGCGGGCCAGCACGACGACGCCGACGACCAGCGCGGCCAGCGCGAACAGGCCGGCCCACAGCGCGGTGGTCTGCCAGGCGTCGCCGTAGACGGCCTGGATCTGCGTGGCGACGCTCGCGGAGGACGAGGTCTCCAGCTGGCCGACGAGGGTCTGCCGGGCCCCGGCGACCGTGCCGATCCAGCTGCCGGTGAGCGACACGAAGCCGAGGACGGCGGCGACGACGGCGCCCGCGCCCTGGCCGACGCCGGTCGGTCCCTGCTCGGCGACGAGCTCGTCGGCGCCCTCCTCGAAGTCCGCGGCCTCGTCGGTCTCCTCGGTGTCGGCGGCCTCGTCGCTCTCCCGGGGCTGCGTCACCTCGTCCGAGGCGTCGGTCTTGGTGACGTCCACCTTCTTGTCGTCGGTCTTCGCCTCGGGGCCGGTCTCTGCGCCGGCCTCGTCAACAGTCTTGGTTCCCATACCTCGCACCGTACGGACGCTCTCTGAGAGGTCCCTTAATGATCGTTGTGAGCGCCGCGCGCGCGTGCGTCGCGCCACTCCTGGGCCAGCACGGACCACACTTCGAGGTCGTGCCGCACCCCACGATAGGGGTAGGCCTGCCGGTGGACGCCGTCGCGGGTCATCCCCAGCCGCCGGGCGACGTTCAGACTCGGTGTGTTCCCCGCGGCGGCCACCCACTCGACGCGCTGCATCCCGCGCTGCTCCACGGCGAAGTCGATCAGCACCCGGATGGCCCGGGTGATCAGCCCGCGGCCGGTGCCGTCGGGTTCCAGCCAGCAGCCGACCTCGCAGTTCGCCGCCTCGGCGTCGAAGTTCAGGAAGAGCACCCCGCCGACGAGCGTGCCGTCCTGCCAGATGCCGTGCAGCGAGCCGGTGTCGGCGGCGCGCATGTCGGCGTACCGCTGCAGCGCCTCCCGCGCGCCGGCCACGTCGGTGGCCTTGGAGCCGAACGGGACGTACTGGTTGATGAACTCCCGGCCGCGCTCCAGGTGCGCCAGGAACTCCTCGGCGTGCCAGGGTTCCAGGGGGCGCAGTTCCGCTCCGTCGTCACCCAGCGATATCGCGTACATCGGGCCGCGGCTCCTTCTCCAGTGCCTCCACTACCTCGGTGAGCCTCTCATGGGCGGCGCGGGTCTCGGGCGGCTCGATGCTGATCCGCGGCAGCCGCCGGTCCAGCCAGCGCGGCAGCCACCAGTTGGCGCCGCCGAGCAGGTGCATGAGGGCGGGGACGAGGAGGGTGCGCAGGACGAACGCGTCGAGGGCGACGGCCGAGGCCAGCGCGATGCCGAACATGGCGATCACCCGGTCGCCGCTGAGGACGAAGGCGAGGAAGACGGAGATCATGATGACCGCGGCGGAGTTGATCACGCTGCCGGTCTCGGCGAGGCCGATCCGGACGGCGCGCCGGTTGTCGCCGGTCTCCAGCCACTCCTCGTACATCCGGCTGACCAGGAAGACCTGGTAGTCCATGGAGAGGCCGAACAGCACCGACACCATGATCACGGGGAGGAAGGGCTCGATCGGCCCCGCCCGGCCGAGGCCGAGCAGCTCGCTCCCCCAGCCCCACTGGAAGATCGCGACGACGACCCCGAAGGCGGCGGCCACGGCGGCCACGTTCATCGCGGCGGCCTTGAGCGGTATGCCGACGGACCGGAACGCGAGCAGGAGCAGCAGACAGCCCAGGCCGATGACGACGCCCACGAAGAGCGGCAGTTTGCCGACGATGACGTCCGCGAAGTCGTCGTAACCGGCCGTCACGCCGCCGACGTGCACGTCGAGGGAGGTGCCGGCCTCGGCGCGGGGCAGTACCTCGGTGCGCAGCCGGTCGACGAGTTCGCTGGTGCGCTGCGACTGCGGGGCGGACTCCGGCACGACGGTGAGATACGCGGTGCGGCCGCCGGAGTCGAAGGTCACCGGGGTCACCGACGCCACGCCCTCGGTGGTGCGCAGGGCGAGGTCCAGGCTGTCGAGGGCGAGCCGGTCCTCGGCGCCGTGGACGGAGGTCACCAGCGTCAGCGGACCGTTGACGCCCGGGCCGAAGCCTCCCCCACTCTCGGCTGCGCTCGAGCGGGAGGTGCCCCCAGCGAGGAGGTCGTAGGCCTGGCGGGTGGTGGCCGACTTCGGGTTGTTGCCCTGGTCGGAGGTGCCGAGGTGGAGGGCGAAGGTGGGCAGCGCGAGGACGGAGATGACGCCCAGGGCGATGGCGCCGAGCAGTTTGGGGTGGCGCTCCACGAACGCCGACCAGCGGGCGGCGAACCCGGCCGGCACCTCCGGCTGGGGCCCGTGCTCGGCGAGCCGGCGGCGCTCGCGGCGGCTGAGGGCGCGCATGCCGATGAGGGACAGCAGCGCGGGCAGCAGGGTCACGGAGGCGGCGACCGTGAGGACGACGGTCAGGGAGGCCGCTATCGCCACGCCGTTGAGGAAGCTCAGGCGCAGGATGAACATGCCGAGCAGGGCTATGCAGACGGTGGCGCCCGCGAAGACGACCGCGCGTCCGGTGGTGGCGACGGCGTGCGTGGCGGCCTCGGTGACCGTGAGCCCCCGTTTCAGCCCGCGCCGGTGCCGGGTCACGATGAACAGCGCGTAGTCGATGCCGACGCCGAGGCCGACGAGCATGCCGAGCATGGGCGCGAAGTCGGCGACGGTCATGGCGTGTCCGAGCAGCACGATGCCGGCGTACGCGGTGCCGACGCCGACCAGGGCGGTGGCGATGGGCAGCAGCGACGCGGCGAGCGAGCCGAAGGCGAGGAACAGCACGACCGCGGCGACGACCACGCCGACGACCTCGGCGAGATGCCCGCCGGAGGACTCGGTGAGCCCGATCGCGGTGCCGCCCAGCTCGACCTGGAGCCCGTCGGTCCCGGCGGCCCGGGCGGCGTCGACGACGGCTTGTGCCTGGCCCTCGTCGAGGTCCTCGGCGCGGTCCTCGAAGACGACGACGGCGTAGGCGGTGCGCCCGTCCCTGCTGATCTGTGCGCTGCCCTGGTCGTCGTAGGGGCCGGCGACGGAGGCCACGCCGGGCAGGTCGGCGATCCGCTCCAGCGTGCCGGTCATGGTCTGTTCGACGTCGGCGGCGCGGACGGTGCCCGAGGCGGTGTGCCAGACAACGGTGTCGCTGTCCCCTCCGAGATCCGGGAAGCCCGCCTCGAGGAGCTGGGTGGCGCGGCCGGACTCGGTGCCGGGGACCTCGTAGTCGTTGGAGTACGCGGAGCCGGTGACGGCGGCGGCGCCGGCCGTGGCGCCGAGGGCGAGGAGCCAGAGCAGAACCGCGAGAAGGCGGTTGCGAACACACCATCGTGCGAGGGCTGCCACTGGTGCTCCCGGAGGCCGAATTGTGGATCTTTGACCGGGAACCGTCGTGCCTGAACTGAACAGCCCGCAAAGAACTTATGAGCGATGTGTGGTCACTCTCGCAGGCGCTGAAGATCGTTTGATGCGGTAGTGCGTCTTTTCACAAGAGTGCGAGTCTTGTCACAGGACAATAACGGCGACGGTGTCAGTCGGCCTGGTCGCCGAACGCCATCACCATCACGCCGGCGATCAGCAGCCACAGGGCGCGCCGGGTCCGGCCGCGGGAGCCCAGCAGCGCGGCGAGGGCGCAGACGGCGGCGCCGAGGGCGTAGGCCGCCGGGACGAGGGCCGGGGAGGAGCCGGTCAGGCGCAGCAGGGACGCGGCGAGGCCGGCGAGGGTGAGCAGCGCTCCGGTGCCGGTCGCGGTCCAGCGGGCCCGCCGGGCGTCCTCGAAGTCGAGTTCGTCGTCCGTGTCCGTGTCCGTGTCCTCGATGTCGCCGTCCTTCGTGTCGCCGTCCTCTATGTCGCTGTCGGGGTCGGAGTCGGTTCGTGCACTCATGGCGGGCGAGCGTAGCGCGTCGGGCTGAGAACGGGAGAAGGGATGCACCGACGAGTCAATGCATCCCTTCTTGAAGCTGCCGGGTCTCAGCCCTCGCTGACGCCCAGTTTCTCCAGGATCAGCTCCTTGACGCGGGCCGCGTCGGCCTGTCCGCGGGTGGCCTTCATCACGGCGCCGACGAGGGCGCCGACGGCGGCCACCTTGCCGCCGCGGATCTTCTCGGCGATGCCCGGGTTGCCGGCGATGGCCTCGTCGACGGCCGTGCCGAGCGCCGAGTCGTCGGAGACGACCTTGAGCCCGCGCTTGACGACGACCTCGTCCGGGGTGCCCTCGCCCGCGAGGACGCCCTCGATGACCTGGCGGGCCAGCTTGTCGTTCAGGTCCCCGGAGGTGACCAGCTCGGCGACCCGGGCGACCTGCTCGGAGGTGATCGCCAGCTCGTCGAGGGACTTTCCGGACTCGTTGGCGCTGCGGGCCAGTTCGCCCATCCACCACTTGCGGGCGGAGGCCGCGTCGGCGCCGGCGTCGATCGTGGTGACGATCAGGTCCAGCGCACCGGCGTTGAGGATCGACTGCATGTCGGTGGCGGAGACGCCCCAGTCGGCGATCAGCCGGCCCCGGCGGGCCAACGGCATCTCGGGCAGCCCGGCGCGGATCTCCTCGACCCACTCGCGGGACGGGGCGACCGGCACCAGGTCGGGCTCCGGGAAGTACCGGTAGTCCTCGGCCTCCTCCTTCACGCGGCCCGAGGTCGTCGACCCGGTGTCCTCGTGGAAGTGGCGGGTCTCCTGGATGATCGTCCCGCCGCCGTTCAGGACGGCCGCGTGCCGCTGGATCTCGAAACGGGCCGCACGCTCCACGGACCGCAGCGAGTTCACGTTCTTGGTCTCGCTGCGGGTGCCGAACTTCTCCCGGCCGTGCGGGCGCAGCGACAGGTTCACGTCGCAGCGCATCTGGCCCATCTCCATCCGGGCCTCCGACACGCCGAGCGCCCTGATGACCTCGCGCAGCTCACGGACGTACGCCCGGGCGACCTCGGGGGCGCGCTCGCCCGCACCCTCGATCGGCTTGGTGACGATCTCGATGAGCGGGATGCCGGCGCGGTTGTAGTCCAGCAGGGAGTGGGACGCGCCGTGGATACGGCCGGTGGCGCCGCCGACGTGCGTCGACTTGCCGGTGTCCTCCTCCATGTGGGCGCGCTCGATCTCCACACGGAAGGTCTCGCCGTCCTCCAGCTGCACGTCGAGGTAGCCGTTGAAGGCGATCGGCTCGTCGTACTGGGAGGTCTGGAAGTTCTTCGGCATGTCCGGATAGAAGTAGTTCTTCCGGGCGAACCGGCACCACTCGGCGATCTCGCAGTTCAGCGCGAGACCGATCTTGATCGCCGACTCGATGCCGATCGCGTTGACGACCGGGAGCGCGCCGGGCAGGCCGAGGCAGGTGGGACAGGTCTGCGTGTTGGCATCCTGACCGAGTTCGGTCGAACAGCCGCAGAACATCTTCGTCTTGGTGCCGAGTTCGACATGGACCTCGAGGCCCATGACGGGGTCGTACGACGCCAGTGCGTCCTCGTACGACTCCAGGTCGGTCGTGGTGGTCACGGTGAAACTTCCCTCTCAGCCCAGCAGGACGTCGTCGTCGCCCAGCCGCTTCAGCTCGCGGTACAGGATGGCGAGGCCGGTGACGATCGCGGCCGCGGAGACGGCAGCGTCGATGAGCCGCAGCGTGTCGTTCTCGGCGCGGGCCTTCTTGATCTGCTTGGCCACGCCGAGCGCGCCAAACGCGGTGCCGGCCATGGACAGGTACGTGCCGGACTTGGACTTCTTGAAGCCCTTGGCCTTGTTCAGTGCACTCACAGCGACGGAGCCTCCTCGAGGAGCGGGTGACCCCACCTTTCCACGAAGGCGGCCTCGACGGCGGCGCCGACCTTGTAAAGCCGGTCGTCCTTCAGCGCCGGGGCGATGATCTGCAGCCCGACCGGGAGGTTGTCCTCGGGGGCGAGACCGCAGGGCAGCGACATGGCCGCGTTGCCCGCCAGGTTGGTCGGGATGGTGCACAGGTCGGCCAGGTACATCGCCATCGGGTCGTCGGCGCGCTCGCCGATCGCGAAGGCGGTGGTCGGGGTCGTCGGGGAGACGATCACGTCGACCTGCTCGAAGGCCTTCTCGAAGTCGCGCGTGATGAGCGTGCGCACCTTCTGGGCGGAGCCGTAGTAGGCGTCGTAGTAGCCGCTCGACAGCGCGTACGTGCCGAGCATGATGCGGCGCTTCACCTCGGGGCCGAAGCCCGCCTCACGGGTGAGGGAGGTGACCTCCTCGGCCGAGTGGGTTCCGTCGTCGCCCACCCGCGCGCCGTAGCGCAGGCCGTCGAAGCGCGCCAGGTTGCTGGAGCACTCGGAGGGCGCGATCAGGTAGTAGGCCGACAGGGCGAGGTCGAAGGACGGACAGTCCAGCTCGACGATCTCGGCGCCCAGGTCCTTCAGCAGCGCGACGGACTCGTCGAACCGCTGGATGACGCCGGCCTGGTAGCCCTCGCCGCGGAACTGCTTGACGACGCCGACGCGCATCCCGGCGACGCTGCCGTTGCGGGCGGCCTCGACGACCGGCGGGACGGGCGCGTCGATCGACGTCGAGTCCAGCGGGTCGTGCCCGGCGATGACCTCGTGCAGCAGCGCCGCGTCCAGGACCGTGCGGGCGCAGGGCCCGCCCTGGTCGAGGGAGGAGGAGAAGGCGACCATGCCGTAGCGGGAGACCGCGCCGTACGTCGGCTTCACGCCGACCGTGCCGGTGACGGCGGCCGGCTGGCGGATGGAGCCGCCGGTGTCGGTGCCGATGGCGAGGGGCGCCATGTGCGCGGCCAGCGCGGCGGAGGAGCCGCCGCCGGAGCCGCCGGGGATCTTGGTGAGGTCCCAGGGGTTGCCGGTCGGGCCGTAGGCGCTGTTCTCGGTGGAGGACCCCATGGCGAACTCGTCCATGTTGGTCTTGCCGAGGATGACGACGTCGGCGGCCTTCAGCCGCTTGGTGAGCGTCGCGTCGTACGGCGGGATCCAGCCCTCGAGGATCTTCGAGCCGACGGTCGTCGGGATGCCCTCGGTGGTGAAGATGTCCTTGAGCGCGAGCGGGACGCCGGCCAGCGGGCCGAGCTTCTCGCCCCGCTCCCGCTTCTCGTCGACGGCGCGGGCCTGTGCGAGTGCGCCCTCGCGGTCGACGTGCAGGAAGGCGTGCACCTTCTCGTCGACCGCCTCGATGCGCGCCAGGTGGGCCTCGGCGACCTGGACGGCCGTGAGCTCGCCGGAGGCGATCTTCGCGGCGGTCTCGGCGGCGGTGAGCTTGATGATGTTGACGTTGTCCGTCATGGCGGTTAGTCCTCCCCCAGGATCTGCGGCACCTTGAAACGCTGCTGCTCCTGGGCCGGGGCGCCGGAGAGCGCCTGCTCGGGGGTGAGCGACGGACGGACCTCGTCCGCCCGCATGACGTTCGTCAGCGGGAGCGGGTGCGAGGTCGGCGGTACGTCTTGGTCGGCGACCTCGCTGACGCGGGCGACCGCGCCGATGATGTCGTCCAGCTGTCCCGCGAAGTGTTCGAGCTCTTCGGGCTTCAGCTCCAGACGCGCCAGCCGGGCGAGGTGGGCGACCTCCTCGCGCGTGATGCCAGGCATGCAGCGTTCCTCTGGGGTGAGTGAAGTGAGATGTGGTTTGGGGCCAATCCTAGGGGGCGGGGCCCTGAACCACTGACACGGTTCCTGGGGGCTGCCGCCCCCGGACCCCCGCTCCGGCCCTGGACGGGTCTCGTCCTCAAACGCCGGACGGGCTGAAAATCAGCCCCTCCGGCGTTTGAGGAGCGGGGTCTGGGGCGGAGCCCCAGAAGGATGGGACGGGTAAGGGCGGTGGGGGCGAAACAGCGGGCTACTCGTCGGTCGCCGCTGCTGGCAACGCCGCGCGAGGTCGCTGCCAGCCGCGCGACCCCCGTGCCCGCAGCCAGGCCGTCGTCTCCTCCGGGGGCATCGCCGCGGCCACCAGCCAGCCCTGGACGGCGTCACAGCCGAGGTCGCGCAGCCGCTCCCAGGTCTCGTCGTCCTCGACGCCCTCGGCGACCACCAGCAGGCCCAGGGAGTGCGCGAGGTCGACCGTGCAGCGCACGATCTCCGCGTCCTCGTTGTCGACGGCGAGGCGGGCCACGAACGAGCGGTCGATCTTCAGCTCGCTCACGGGCAGTCGGCGCAGATGCACCAGGGAGGAGTAGCCGGTGCCGAAGTCGTCCAGGGACATCTTCACGCCGTGGCCGGTCAGACCGTTGAGGGTGTCGGCGGCGCGCTGCGGGTCCTCCAGGAGGACGTGTTCCGTTATCTCCAGCTGGAGCGATCCCGCGGGCACTCCGTGCCGGGCCAGCCGCGCCGCGACCGACCCCGCGAAGCCGGGTGTGTGGACGTCACGAGGGGAGACGTTCACCGCGACCGGCACGTACAGCCCCTGCGCCCGCCACTTCGCGACCTGTCCGAGCGCGGTGTCCAGCACGTACTCCGTCAGATGGGGCATCAGCCCCGAGGACTCGGCGATCGCTATGAACTCGTCCGGCGGCACCTTCCCGCGCTCGGGGTGCACCCAGCGGACCAGGGCCTCCAGGCCCGCCACCTGCCCGTCGAAGCGGACCTTCGGCTGGTAGTGCAGCTGGACCTCGTGCGCGTCGAGCGCGCGCCGCAGGTCGCCCAGCAGGCCGAGCCGGTCGGGGGTGTTGGAGTCGCGCTTGGACTCGTACACCTCCACGCCCGTGCGGTCCCGTTTGGCCTGGTACATCGCCACGTCCGCCCGGCGCAGCAGGCCCTCCGCGTCGAGAGCGTGGTCGGGGAAGACGGCGACGCCGGCGCTCGCCTCCAGGACGAGGGTGAGCCCGTCGAGGTCGAGCGGCGAGCTGAGGTCGGAGACCAGGGCGCGGGCGATCCGGCTCGCCGAGGTCGTGGAGTCGGCGACGGGCAGTAACACGGCGAACTCGTCCCCGCCGAGCCGGGCGACCTCCGCCCCGCGCGGCAGGGCCAGCCGCAGCCGGTCGGCTATCTGGAGCAGCAGCCGGTCGCCCGCGAGATGGCCGAGGGTGTCGTTGACCGAGCGGAACCGGTCGAGGTCGATCAGCATCAGGGCGGCCCGGACGCCGATGCGCTCGGCGTCGTCCAGCGCGGTCCAGATGCGCTCCAGGAGCCACTGCCGGTTGGGCAGCCCGGTCAGCGGGTCGCGCAGTTGCTCCTCGGCGCGGGCCCGGGCTATCCACAGGGTGGAGTCGAGGGCGATGAGCGGGATGGCGAACAGCGGCAGCAGGATCGGCTTGGCCACGGCCACCACGCAGATCAGCGGGGCGATGCCCAGCAGGGCGACGGCGACGAGACCCTGTCTGACCAGGGCCGTCCGGGCGACGGTGGGCAGTCCGCCGGTGCGGGGGGCGTGCAGATACCAGAGCAGGACACGGGTGACGGCGAGGTAGGCGACGGCCACCAGGACCACCTGGGGGCCGGTGTAGACCGACCAGGTGTCGGGGGTCCAGGGGCGCTCGACGGACGGTATCCGGCCGCAGGCGGCCAGCAGCAGCGCGCCCGCGCCGATGCCGAGGATGTCCACCGCGCCGTGCAGGACGCCCTGCCGCCAGCGGTGGCGCCTGGCTATGCCGACCAGGACGACGACGGTGAGGCTGACCATGCCGGCCGGCACCCAGCCGTAGAGCAGCAGGACGGCGAGGGTGAGGGCGGCGCCGGAGCCGGTGCCGCCCCACCAGCGGGCGCGGCCCAGCAGGACCAGGTGGCCGACGATGACGCCGGCCAGCAGGGCCAGGGCCCAGCCGACCGTGCCGGACGGGAAGAGCGCGTGGTCGCCGGTGAAGGCGCGGTAGAAGCCGGCGCCGAGGGCGAAGGCGGCCGCCGCGACGACCGCCGCGGGCAGCGCGGGCCAGGACAGATGCCGGTCGGGTTCGGCGCCGGGCACGCCGGGGGGCAGTGCGGCGGAGGCGCGGTTCTCCAGGGAGGGGTGCGGTGTGGGCTGCGGAGCCGTGTGCGGTGCGGGGCGTGCGGGGCGGTGCGGGTACGCCTGCGCGCCCGGCGGTCGCTCGGAGCGCGCCGTCCGCCAACTCGCCCACCACACGCCGGCGACCCGGCGTCGGCGCACCGTCGAGTCCGCGGCGGCGCTCTCGGTCGGTTCCATTCCCGTCCCTCTCACAGCCGGCGGTGCCCACGCCACGCGGCCAGTTGCCCGACAACCCCGGGCGGCGCCGCGCTGGAAAACCCTTTCCCTTTGCTCCTCGGGAGCAGGGGGATGCCCCGACCGCAGCTGGGCACGGCAGGCGCACATCTCAACAGTAGGCCGCAGAAGGCTTCCACGGGCAGCGGTCGTCGACGGTTGCCCGAATGCGCCCCGGCCACCCGTATGCATCTGGTATGCGCCGATCGGGTGGCCTTCAACCGCTGCGCTTCGTTATTCCTCGATCGAGTTCTCGGCCGGTTCCGCGGTGGGCGCCTCGGCGGGCGCCCCCGTCGGCTCCACGGTCGACCCCTCGGTCGGTTCCTCGGTCGATTCGCCGGTCGGGAGGGCGACTTCGGCCGCCGCCTCGGGTCCTTGTTCCAGCAGGACGGTGAAACCGTCCTCGTCCAGCACCGGCACCTTCAGCTGCATCGCCTTGTCGTACTTCGATCCGGGATTGTCACCCACAACGACGAACGAGGTCTTCTTCGAAATGGAACCGGTCACTTTCGCCCCACGGCTCTGGAGGGCGTCCTTGGCGCGGTCGCGGGTGAAGTGTTCGAGGGTGCCGGTGACGACGACCGTCAGACCTTCCAGGGGCCGCGGGCCTTCGTCTTCCGCGGAGCTCTCCTCCTCCATGCGGACGCCGGCAGCCTTCCACTTGCGCAGGATCTCCTGGTGCCACTCCTCGGAGAACCACTCCTTCAGCGAGGCCGCGATGATGGCGCCGACGCCGTCGGTGCCCGCCAGCTCCTCCTCGGTGGCCTGCTCGATGCGCTCGATCGAGCGGAACTCACGGGCCAGCGCCTCGGCCGCGACGGGGCCGACATGACGGATCGACAGACCCGTGAGGATGCGGGCCAGCGGGCGTTCCTTGGCGGCCGCGATGGTCTCCAGCATGGCCAGCGCGTTCTTCTTCGGCTCGCCCTGCTGGTTGGCGAAGACCGTGGCGATCTTCTCCTCGCCCGTCTTCGGATCCCGCTTGGGCAGTCCGCTGTCCTGGTCGAGGACATACGCCTTGATGGGCAGCAGCTGCTCGATCGTCAGGGCGAACAGGTCGCCCTCGTCGAGCAGCGGCGGCTCCTGCGGCTCCAGCGGCTTGGTGAGGGCGGCCGCGGCCACGTACCCGAAGTGCTCGATGTCCAGGGCCTTGCGCCCGGCCAGGTAGAAGAGCCGCTCGCGCAACTGGGCGGGGCAGGTGCGGGCGTTGGGGCAGCGCAGATCGACGTCGCCCTCCTTCATCGGGCCCAGCGGGGTGCCGCACTCCGGGCACTCGGCCGGCATCACGAACTCGCGCTCGCTGCCGTCGCGCAGGTCGACGACCGGGCCGAGGATCTCCGGGATCACGTCACCGGCCTTGCGCAGCACCACCGTGTCGCCGATGAGGACGCCCTTGGCCTTGACCACGTCCTGGTTGTGCAGGGTGGCGAACTCGACCTCGGACCCGGCCACCGTCACCGGCTCGACCTGCGCGTAGGGCGTCACCCGGCCCGTGCGGCCGACGCCCACGCGGATGTTGACCAGCTTGGTGTTGACCTCTTCCGGCGCGTACTTGTAGGCGATCGCCCAGCGCGGCGCGCGGGCCGTGGAGCCGAGCCGCCCCTGGAGCCGGATCTCGTCGAGCTTGACGACGACCCCGTCGATCTCGTGCGCCACCGAGTGCCGGTTCTCGCCGTAGTACGCGATGAACTGCCGTACGCCGTCGAGGTCGCCGACCACCTTGTTGTGCGGGGAGGTGGGCAGGCCCCAGCCCTTGAGCAGGTCATAGGCCGCGGAGAGGCGGTCCATGCCCTCGTAGCCCTCCAGGGCGCCGATGCCGTGCACGACCATGTGCAGCGGGCGGGAGGCGGTGACCCGCGGGTCCTTCTGGCGCAGCGAACCGGCCGCCGCGTTGCGCGGGTTGGCGAAGGGCTTGTCGCCGGCCTCGACCAGCCGGGCGTTGAGCTCCTCGAACTTCTCCATCGGGAAGTAGACCTCGCCGCGGATCTCCACCAGCGACGGCACTCCGTCGCCCGCGAGACGGTCCGGGATCTCGGCGATGGTCCGCACGTTGGGCGTGATGTCCTCGCCGGTGCGGCCGTCGCCGCGGGTCGCCGCGCGCGTGAGCCTGCCGTTCTCATACGTGAGGTTGACGGCGAGGCCGTCGACCTTGAGCTCGCACAGGAAGTGGTAGGCGGAGGCGCCGACGTCCTTGTGGACGCGCTCGGCCCAGGCCGCGAGCTCCAGGTCGTCGAAGGCGTTGTCGAGCGACAGCATGCGCTCGCGGTGCTGGACGGCCGTGAACTCCGTCTCGTACGCGCCCGCGACCTTCTGGGTCGGCGAGTCGGGCGTGCGCAGCTCCGGGTACTCCTCCTCCAGCGCCTCCACGGCGCGCAGGATCCTGTCGAACTCCGCGTCGCTGACGACGGGAGCGTCCTTCACGTAGTACCGGAAGCGGTGCTCCTCGATCTGCTCAGCGAGCTGCGCGTGCTGCTCCCGTGCCTCGCTGGGCACCGTCGTCTCCGCTTGCCTGTCGCCGGCCACCGTGTTGTCCTCCCGTTACTCTGGGTTGTCCGCGAGGGATCTCGCCGCCCGGACGCAGTGGGCGAGGGCGTGGCGGGCGTACGCGGGGGAAGCCCCCGCGAGGCCGCACGACGGAGTGAGGGTGACGGCCTCCGCGAGCAGCCCCGGTCGCAGCCCCAGCCTGCGCCACAGCGTCCTGACACCCATGACGCTACCGGCAGGGTCTGACAATGCGGCATCCGTGCCGGGCACGACACCGACGAAGAGCCGGGTGCCGGCTTCCACCGCCTCCCCGATGATGTCGTCGTCACGCTCGGTGAGGAGCGAGAAGTCGAAGGAGACCGCCGCGGCGCCCGCCCGGCGCAGCAGGGCGAACGGGACGTCCGGTGCGCACGAGTGGACGACGACGGGGTCTTCGCCCTGCACCCCGACGACGTCCCGGAGCGTGGCCTCCACGGCCTGCCGGTCGACCGCGCGGTAGGTGCGGTAGCCGCTGGCGGTCTTCACATGGCCGCGGAGCACGGAGGTGAGGGAGGGTTCGTCGAGCTGGAGCACGAGCTGCGCGCCGGGCAGCCGGCGGCGTACCTCGGCGAGGTGCTGGCGCAGGCCCTCGGTGAGGGAGCCGGCGAGGTCGCGGCAGGCGCCGGGGTCGGAGAGGGCCGCCTCGCCGTTCTTCAGTTCCAGTGCGGAGGCGAGGGTCCAGGGCCCGACCGCCTGCACCTTCACCTGGCCTTCGTAGCCTTGCGTGAACTCCTCCAGCGCGTCGAGGTCCTCCCCCAGCCAGGACCGGGCCCGCTTGGTGTCCCGCCCGGGCCGGTCGCCGAGCCGCCAGCCGCTGGGCTCCACGCGCGCGTACAGCTCGACCAGCATCCCCGCCGTCCGGCCGATCATGTCGGCGCCGGGGCCGCGGGCCGGCAGCTCGGCCAGGAACGGGAAGTCCTCGAAGGACCCGGTGGCGGTCCTGGCGGCCTCGCGGGCGTCACCGCCCGGCAGGGAGCCGATGCCGGTGGCGGGGCCGAAACTGAAGTGTGGGTTCACGGGTGCAGCCTACGTAGCCTCGAGCCCTCAGCGACCCGGTCGTACCGTCAGGTCGTTGACCTCCGCGTCCCCGGGCAGGTCGATCGCCATCAGGATCGTCGTCGCCACCGACTCGGGGTCGATCCACTCCGCGGGGTCGTACTCCTTGCCCTCCTGCTGGTGGACCTTGGCCTGCATGGGGCTGGCGGTGCGGCCGGGGTAGACGGAGGTGACGCGTACGCCGTTGCCGTGCTCCTCGTGCCGCAGGGCGTCCGCGAGGGCCTTCAGGCCGTGCTTGGAGGCGGCGTAGGCGGACCAGTCGGCGCTCGCCCGCAGGCCCGCCCCGGAGTTCACGAAGACCACATGGCCGCGGGCGGTGCGGAGTTGGGGCAGGAAGTGCCGGGTCAGCTCGGCGGGCGCGATCAGGTTGACGTTGAGCTGGTGGCGCCAGGTCTTCGGGGTCAGGTCGCCCACCGCGCCGAGGTCGATCACGCCGGCGATGTGCAGCAGGGAGTCCACCCGGTCCGGCAGCGACTGGTGGGAGAAGGCCCAGCTCAGCTTGTCGGGATCGGCCAGGTCGCCGACCAGGGTGCGGGCCCCGGGGAACTGCGCCGCGAGCTCCTTCGCGCGGCCCGCGTCGCGCCCGTGCAGCACGAGTTCGTCCCCGCGCGCGTGCAGCCGACGGGCGACGGCGGCGCCGATGCCGGAGCCCGCTCCGGTGATCACATGAGTAGCCATGCCCGCCATGCTCGCATCACGGCGGGCCTACGCGACGCCCTGGCTCTGTTCCAGGTAGGTCAGCGCGCCCACCGGCTCCTCGGCGAAGAACACCAGGTCGGAGAGGGGGCGGGGCAGGAAGCCCTCGTCCTCCATGCGCCGGAACTGCTCCTGGAGGCCGTCGTAGAAGCCTGCCGTGTTCAGGAGCACGACCGGCTTGTCGGTGTGGCCGTGCTTCTTCAGCTCCAGGATCTCGGTGGCCTCGTCCAGCGTGCCCGTCCCGCCGACCATGACCACCACCGCGTCGGCCTTCTCCAGGAGCAGCCGCTTGCGTTCGGCGAGGTCGCGCGCGATGACCATCTCGTCGGCGCCGGGCCGCGCCTTGGCCGCCAGGAAGTCCACCGACACCCCGCACAGCCGGCCGCCCGCCTGCTGCACGCCGTCCGCGACCACCTTCATCAGGCCGACGTCCGAACCGCCCCACACCAGCGTGTGACCGCCCTTGCCCAGCAGTTCGGCGAACTCGCGCGCGGGGCGCGTGTAGCGGTCGTCGAGGTCGGCGGCGGAGAGGAAGACACAGATACGCATCCCGTCACCGTATCCGGGAAGAACGAGGCGCACGCCAGTGCTTTTCCGGCATGACTCATGGAGACACCCGAGGACACACGATCACCGTCGAGCAGGCCGACCGGCACATCAGGGTCGTCCACGCGGGCCATGTGCTGGCCGAGACCGACCGGGCCCTCGTGCTGCACGAGACCGGCTGTCCCGCGCGGTACTACATCCCCGAGGCGGACGTCCGCATGGACCTGCTGACCGCCTCCGACACGCACACCTACTGCCCCTTCAAGGGCACGGCCTCCTACTGGTCGCTGCCGGACGCGTCCGATCTGGTGTGGTCGTACCCCGACCCGAAGCCGGACGTCGCCGCGATCAGGAACCACCTCTGCTTCTACGAGGTGGAAGTGTCGTAGCCCGATGACCGCACCGCCGTGCGGCAGTCTGCACAGACATGGACAAGCAGACGATTTCCCGCGACGGCACCGAGCTCGCGTACACCAGCGCCGGACAGGGCCCCGCGGTCATCCTGGTGAGCGGGGCGATGTCCGCGGGCGGGACCGTGGCGCCCCTGGCCCGGCTGCTCGCGGACCGCTTCACCGTCCTCTGGTACGACCGCCGGGGCCGCGGCGGGAGCGGTGACACGGCGCCGTACGACGTGCGGCGCGAGGTCGAGGACCTGGCGGCCCTCGTCGACGCGGCGGGCGGCGAGGCGGCGCTCTACGGCATCTCGTCGGGCGGTGCACTGGTCCTGGAGGCGGCGGCGAGCGGGCTGCCGGTGCGCCGGGCGGCCGTGTACGAGACGCCGTTCGCCGTCGACGAGGAGGGCGTGCGGGAGCGCGCCGTGTACACGGCGAACCTCACCGAGGCACTCGCGCGCGGGCGGCGCGGGGACGCCGTCGAGCTGTTCCTGCGGCTGACGGGGCTGGCCGAGGAGATGATCCAGGGCGCGCGTCGATCGCCCATGTGGGAGGGCATGGAGGCCATCGCGCCGACCCTCGCCTACGACGACGCCGTCATGGCCGGCGGGGCGGTTCCTCGGGAGCGGCTGGCCTCGGTCGGCGTGCCGGTGCTGGCGGTGGCGGGCGACGCAAGTGCGCCGTGGCTGCGCGAGGCCGTGCGCGCCGTCGCGGACGCGGTCGGCGACGGCACGTACCTGACGCTCGAGGGCCAGACCCACATGGTGGATCCGACCGTTCTCGCGCCGGTGCTGGCGGAGTTCTTCGGGCAGCCGGACTGACGGCCGGAAGGCCGCCGGCCGCGGGGCCGGGGCCGAAGATCTTTTCTAGGCCACCCCGGCCGTCGCCCGCACCGTGGACGCGATCGTGGCGGAGCCCACCACGCGGGTGTCGTCGTAGAGCACGATCGCCTGGCCGGGGGCCACGCCCCGGACGGGCTCGGTGAACGTGACCTCCAGGCGGCCGTCGATCAGTTCCGCGGTCACCTCGGTCTCGCCGCCGTGGGCGCGCAGTTGGGCCGTGTAGACGCCGGGGCCGGTCGGGGCGGCGCCGCACCAGCGGGGCTTGATCGCGGTCAGCGCGCCGACGTCGAGGGAGGCGGCCGGGCCGACCGTCACGGTGTTGTTGACCGGGGAGATGTCGAGGACGTAGCGCGGCTTGCCGTCGGCGGCCGGGGTGCCGATGCGCAGGCCCTTGCGCTGGCCGATGGTGAAGCCGTACGCGCCGTCGTGGGTGCCGATCCTCGTGCCGGACTCGTCGACGATGTCGCCCTCGGCCCTGCCCAGCTTCTTCGCGAGGAAGCCCTGGGTGTCGCCGTCGGCGATGAAGCAGATGTCGTGGGAGTCGGGCTTCTTGGCGACGGCCAGGCCCCGCCGCTCGGCCTCCGCGCGGATCTCGTCCTTCGTCGTCAGGGTGTCGCCGAGGGGGAAGAGCGCATGGGCGAGCTGTCGGTCGTCGAGGACGCCGAGGACGTAGGACTGGTCCTTGGCCATGTCCGAGGCGCGGTGCAGTTCCCGGGTGCCGTCCTCCGCGAGGACCACCTTGGCGTAGTGGCCCGTGCACACCGCGTCGAAGCCCAGCGCGAGCGCCTTGTCGAGCAGCGCGGCGAACTTGATCTTCTCGTTGCAGCGCAGACACGGGTTGGGGGTGCGGCCGGCCTCGTACTCGGCGACGAAGTCGTCGACCACGTCCTCGCGGAAGCGGTCGGCGAGGTCCCACACGTAGAACGGGATGCCGATCACGTCGGCGGCGCGGCGGGCGTCGCGGGAGTCCTCGATGGTGCAACAGCCCCGCGCGCCCGTGCGGAAGGACTGCGGGTTCGCGGAGAGCGCGAGGTGCACGCCGGTCACGTCGTGGCCGGCTTCGGCGGCGCGGGCGGCGGCGACGGCGGAGTCGACCCCGCCGGACATGGCGGCGAGTACGCGAAGCGGGCGGGGGTGCTGCGAGGTCTCAGTCTCAGTCATAGCCCTTCCAGGGTACGGGGCGTCGGGAACCGGAGCCCGCGAGTATCCGTTGACGATCTCGAGGGGCGAGAAAGGACTGCACATGGGGGCGAGGAAGGGCGACTCCGACCGGCGGATCGGGCGGCGTGCCCTGCTGATCGGCGGAGCGGCGGCGGCCGTCGGCACGGGCGTGCTCGCGCGTGACGAACTGGCGCGGCTGTACTGGCGGCTGCCCGGTGTGCGCCGCCGGCGGGTCGAGGGCGCGGTCGACTACACGGGCGCGCGGTGGGTGGCGGCGTCGGAGGCGAACTTCCGCTGGGCGGACCGGCCGGACGACTTCGGGATCGACATGGTCGTCGTCCATGTCACACAGGGCGATCTGGCCAGCGCCGTGAAGGCGTTCGAGGACCCGGGGCACCAGGCCGCCGCGCACTACATCGTCGGCAAGGACGGGCACGTCACGCAGATGATCCGCGAGCTGGACGTGGCGTACCACGCGGGCAATCGCGCGTACAACGAGCGCAGTGTGGGCATCGAGCACGAGGGCTTCGTGGACCGGCCGCAGGACTTCACGGACGCGATGTACGCCGCGTCCGCCGTGCTGACCGCGGCGATCTGCCGGCGGTACGACATACCCGTCGACCGCGAGCACATCATCGGGCACGTGGAGGTGCCGGGGACGGATCACACCGACCCCGGTGAGCACTGGGACTGGGACCGGTATCTGCGGCTCGTCCGAGAGGCGCAGAAAAAGGCGCAGACCGTCTCCGGCTGATGAGCCACTGTGATACAGGTCACATGTACTCAATATCGTGAACAATTGATGAGAGCCGGCCGTCCGTTGTGTCCCACGCCCCGAAGATGACCTGCGGCCTGCCAACTTGGGCTTTTTTCAAGGAAGTTGTGGCGCACGGCGATCGCACAGAGTCCTCGGCTCGCTCCAAGGTTCAACTCAGTCTTTACATAGGCTTTAGCCCAAAGCTCCACGCTCATGACCCACACAACAGATCCCGCCCCCGGCGCGGGAGAGCAGAGCAAGGGCGCCCACGCGAGGAGCGGCCGGGGCCTTAAGGACGAGCACTCCAAGGAGACGAAGGGCCGGGGCGGCAAAGGCCTGCACCGGCGGAAGTTCCTCGGCGGAATGGCCGGGGTCGGGCTGGGGGCGGTCGGCGCGGCCGGCGCGACCTTCGCCCTGCTGACCGGCGCCAACAACAACAAGGCGTCCGCGGCGACGGCGGCCACCGGCACCCTCGTCATCCCGGACCTGCTGGAGGGCACCACGGCCGACGGCACCACCACCTACACCCTGACCGCCAAGACCGGCACCAACGAGGTGATCACCGGCGTCACCAGCACCACCGCCGGCTACAACGGGTCCTACCTCGGCCCGACCATGAAGTGGACCACCGGCACCACCGCTCTGCTGAACATCACCAACAGCCTGGGCGCGGAGACCACCGTGCACTTCCACGGCGCCCACATCCCGCCGAAGATGGACGGCGGCCCGCAGAACGCCTTCGCCGACGGCGAGACCTGGTCGCCCACCTTCGAGGTCAAGGACGAGGCCAAGACCCTCTGGTACCACCCGCACGCCCTCGGCACCACGGCCGAGCAGGTCGTGCACGGGCTGGCGGGCATGATCATCGTCGAGGACGACTCGGAGGTCTCGGCCGCCCTGCCGAGCGAGTACGGCGTCGACGACATCCCGATCATCCTGCAGTGTCTGGCGGTCGACAGCGCCGGCGACATCAAGTACGAGGCCGCCGGCTATCGCAGCTCCACCGTCAGCTTCCCGGTGCTGGTCAACGGCACCAACGTCGACGCCACGACCCTCGGCTTCACCGCGACCAAGAAGCGCACCCGCTTCCGGGTCCTGAACGCCTCCCCCGCCGACATCATGACCGTCCAGCGCGGCGACGGCGGCACGCTCACCCAGATCGCCACCGACCAGGGCTATCTCACCGAGCCCACCGAGGTGACCACGATCCGGCTGGTGGCCGGCGCCCGTGCCGAGTTCGTCCTCGACCTCGCGGACGCGGTCACGCTCCAGGCCGTCGTCACCACGGGCTGGATCCGGGGCGGCAGCGGCACGTACGACTTCCTGACGGTGACGCCGGAGGCCACCGACACGCCCGCCGATCTGCCGAGCACGCTCAACACCATCACCCGGTACGACACGAGCGACTTCGCCGCGCGGACGATCACCCTCGGCCAGGGCACCGGCGGGACCATGACGATCAACGGCAAGGTCGGCACCACCATGGCCGGGATGACGATGATCAGCACCACGCTGGACGCGGAGGAGGTGTGGACGATCACCAACAGCACGCAGTTGGAGCACTCGTTCCATCTGCACGACGTGCCGTTCCAGTTGATCGCGATCAACGGTGAGACGCCGACCGGCGTCAACCTCGGCTGGTTCGACACCTTCGAGGTGGTCGGCGGCGGCTCGATCAAGATCGCGATGAAGTTCACCGACTTCACCGACGACACGTACATGTACATGCTCCATTGCCATCTGCTCCAGCACGAGGACGAGGGAATGATGGCGTCCCTCATGGTCACGGCGAGTTAGGCGCTTCGCTTCAGCTCAGCCAGGCCTCATCAGCAGGCTGCCGCCGGCAGTGGAAGTGCCGGCGGCAGCCCCTGGCCCAGCGCACCCGGGCCAGGTTCATGGTGGTGGCGGCGGCTAGCAGGCGCCTGTGAACACGTCCACCTGCCCTCCGGTGCTGTTCGCCACCGCGAGGTCGCGTATCCCGTCGCCGTCCAGGTCGGCCGCCGTCGCGTCATAGGCGCCGGTGGCGGACAGTTCGGCGAGTTCGGTCAGTCCGCCACCGGCCGCGCCCTGGAAGAGGGTGACCGAGCCGCCCCGCAGAGAGGAGACCATCAGGTCGTCGACGCCGTCCCCGTCCAGATCGGCGGCGCCCACCGCGACCGGCAGCGCGGAGACGGCGTAGGTGGTCGCCGCGCCGAAGGTTCCGTCGCCGTCGCCGGGCAGCACGTCCAGAGCGTTGGTCCCGTTGCTCACCGTGGCCAGGTCGAGGGCGCCGTCCCCGTCGAAGTCGCCCTCGGCGAGGGAGTAGAGGCGGGAGGTCGCCGCGTACTCGGTCGAGGCGCCGAGGGCGCCCGTGCCGTCGCCGAGCAGGACGCTCACCCCCGCGCTGCCGACGCTGGCCGTGGCCACGTCCGGCGAGCCGTCGCCGTCGAAGTCGCCGACGACGATGCCGTGCGGCTGGCTGCCGGTGGCGGTCTGGCCCCGGTCGTCGAAGGAGCCGTCGCCCCGGCCGAGCAGCACGCGCACCGTGCTCGGGCCCTGCTCGACGACCACGAGATCGGGCGTGCCGTCGCCGTCCAGGTCACCGGTGGCCAGGGCCCGCGGCGATGCGCCGACGTCGATGGCGGAGGCGGCGCCGAAGGTGCCGTCCCCCTCGTTCAGCAGCACGCTGACCTGGGCGCCGCCGAAGTCGGCGAGCGCGAGGTCGGGACCGTTCGCGCCGTCGAAGTCGGCCACCACGGTCTGGTAGGGGCGGGTGCCGACCGGGTACGTCGTGCCCGTGGCGAAGGTCCCGTCGCCGTTGCCGAGCAGCACGGTCGCCGAGTCCGCGTCGAGGTTGGCGGCGACCACGTCGAGCACCCCGTCGCCGTCCAGGTCGGCGGCGACCACGTGCCGGGTCTGCGCGGCGGCCGTCCCGGAGGCGGCCAGCTGAACGTAGGAGAGGGGGCCCGCGCAGGAGGCGCTCACGGCCTGCGGACCCGCGGCGGCGGCCGGCGCCGCGGCCAGGGCGCCCAGGAGGAGCAGGGCGGCCGTGGCGGCGAAGGCGACGCGGCGGCGTTCACCCGATGGCACGAGGGTCATGGGAGGACCTTCTGTCGACAGCGGTGGCGGGAACCTGTGCCAGAAGGTAGACCAAGCGTCACCTACTGTCGACACCTAGCCACTAAATTGACAGGTGACCCTTATATTCGGGCCGAGTGTCGACACTAGACATCGCTGTCATGCCGCCGGACTACGTCAGCCCCGCCGCCCGCGCCCGCTCCACCACCGGACCGATGGCCGCCGCGACCGCCTCGACGTCGGCCTCGGTGGAGGTGTGGCCGAGCGAGAAGCGGAGGGTGCCGCGCGCCAGGTCGGGGTCGGTGCCGGTGGCCAGCAGGACATGGCTGGGCTGGGCGACCCCGGCGGTGCACGCGGAGCCGGTGGAGCACTCGATGCCCTGCGCGTCCAGCAACAGCAGCAGCGAGTCGCCCTCGCAGCCGGGGAAGGTGAAGTGGGCGTTGGCCGGCAGCCGGTCCACGGGGTCGCCGCCGAGGATCGCGTCCGGGACGGCCGTGCGGACCGCGTCGATCAGGGTGTCGCGCAGACTGCCGATCTCACGGGCGAACCACTCGCGCTGCTCGGCGGCGAGGCGTCCGGCGACGGCGAAGGAGGCGATCGCGGGGACGTCGAGGGTGCCGGAGCGGACATGGCGCTCCTGGCCGCCACCGTGCAGAACGGGCACGGGGGTGTACTCGCGGCCCAGCAGCAGGGCGCCGATGCCGTACGGGCCGCCGATCTTGTGGCCGGAGACGGTCATCGCGGCGAGGCCGGAGGCGGCGAAGTCGACGGGGACCTGGCCGAAGGCCTGGACCGCGTCGGCGTGCAGCGGGACGTCGAACTCCGCGGCCACGTCGGCCAGTTCACGGACCGGCAGGACCGTGCCGATCTCGTTGTTCGCCCACATGACGGTGGCCAGGGCCACGTCGTGGGGATTGCGGGCGACGGCCTCGCGCAGCGCGTCCGGGTGGACCCGCCCGTAGGAGTCGACCGGCAGGTACTCGACCGTGGCGCCCTCGTGCTCGCCCAGCCAGTGCACGGCGTCGAGGACCGCGTGGTGCTCGACGGGGCTGGCCAGGATGCGGGTGCGGGCCGGGTCGGCGTCGCGGCGGGACCAGTACAGGCCCTTGACCGCGAGGTTGTCGGCCTCGGTGCCGCCGGAGGTGATGACGACCTCGCTGGGGCGGGCGCCGAGCGCTTCCGCGAGGGTCTCACGTGCTTCCTCGACCGTGCGGCGGGCCCGTCGGCCGGCGGCGTGGAGCGAGGAGGCGTTGCCGGTGATGCTCAACTGCGCGGTGAGTGCCTCGACCGCCTCGGGGAGCATCGGCGTGGTCGCGGCGTGGTCGAGGTATGCCATGGTGGCCACGATTCTACGGGGGCCGTACAGAAGCCCTCGCTGCCAGGTCGGCCCGGACCGCGGCCGGGCGGTGCGCCGCGCGTCTCAGAAGTTCCAGGAGATCGTGGAGTCCGCCTGCATGAACGCCACCAGGACCAGCAGATCGGCGACGCCGAGGGCCAGGCCGAGGAAGGCGCGGCCACGACGGGCCGTGCCGCGCCACAGGGCGACCGTCGCGAGGACGATGGCGATGGGGCCGAGGAAGAGGTTGAGCACGAGCAGGCCCAGCAGGCCCAGGACGAAGGACGCGACGGCCATGCCGTCCGCGTCCCGGACGCCGGTGGGGCGGGCGGGGGTGGGGTTGGCCGGTGCGGTGAGTTGCATGGTCGTTCAGCTCCTGTCGATCGAGGGATCGGCTAGTGGGTGATCAGCGGTCGGGCAGCAGGCGTGCGGGCGGCCGGCGGGCGGCGGATGAGGCGGCCGGCGGGCGGTGAGTGGGCGCTCAGTGGGCCGAGGTCCGGCGGCGGCTGTGGCGCTCGCGCAGCGCGAAGATGCCGAGCCAGGCGGCGATCCCGGTGGCGGCGACGAGGGTGAAGGTGAACGACGCGTGGGCCACGGCGCCCATCACGACGCCGAACAGCAGCAGTGCGGCGACGAGGAACAGCATGGGATGAAACCCCCTCCGGGCGACTCTTCGGCCGCCTCTCGTTACGTTTCGGTGAACAGTTGTGGTTACAGTTGTTCACTGACCATTGAGTCTAGCGCGCCGCACGGCTTTGCAATTCCGGAGAACAGTTGTTAACTGGATGACATGAGTCACACCCTCGGCATCCGGCAGGCCCAGAAGCAGAAGACCCGGCAGGCGCTCCTGGACGCGGCGCTCGGGCTGCTGGAGGAGCAGAGCCTGAGCAGCCTGGGCCTGCGCGAGGTCACCCGGGCCGTCGGGGTCGCCCCCACCGCCTTCTACCGGCACTTCCGCTCGACGGCGGATCTGGGCGTGGCCCTCGTCGAGGAGGCACTGGGCAGCCTGCACCCGATGATCCGGACCGCCGTGACCACGGCCGACTCCAGCGAGGAACGCATCACCCGGGCCGTCGAACTGATAGACGGTCATGTGAGCGCGTCCCCCGCGCATGTCCGCTTCATCGCCCGCGAGCGACACGGCGGGGTCCAGCCGGTGCGGGAGGCGATCCGGGACCAACTGGGCCGGTTCGCCGAGGAGGTGCAGACCGAACTGGCCAAGGACGCCGAGGCCGAGGGCTGGAGCGAGGACGACATGTCGATGCTCTCGCACCTCTACGTCGATCAGATGCTCAGCACGGCCTCGCTGTTCCTGGAGGCGCTGGAGGCCTCGCCGGAGGAGCGGGAGCAGATCCGCCGGCGGGCGACCCGTCAGATGCGGCTCATCAGCATCGGCCGCCACCACTGGCGGGACTGACGGCCACTGGCACAAGGCGGTCGACACAGGGGCGGGGGGCGCGGGGTCGCCGGGGCCGCCCCCCGGGGGGGGTGGGGTGGAG
>NZ_JBSFWB010000038.1:0-73216 GCF_053592635.1 Streptomyces sp. NPDC002623
TTGTGGCCCCGGGCGGCGGGGGGCCCCCCCGCGGGGCGCGCTATCACTCGCGCGAGTGATCGCGCGCCGAGCGGGCGCGACGGAGGGAGCGAGCGGCGCGGCGCGGCGCGGCTTCATACGTTCCCGTGACGCCGGAGTGACGCGGACCGGGGCAGGACTTCTCCATGAGCGGTTTTCCGGGCAGCCCCCGTACCTTGCGGGGCGCCGTGGTGGCGGTCGACAGCAGCGGGCCGCTGTCGCGGCTGGTGGTCTTCCAGTACAACCCCGACCAAGTCGTCCGCACGCTGCGTCCGCGCGGTCCCGCCTCCTCGCATCCCTCCGGCGCCGCGGACGCCCACCGGCTGTGGGGCGCGCCCGTGGAGACGGTCTCGCTCACCGTCGGCGTCGACGCCACCGACCAGTTGGAGCGCGGCGATCCGGTGGCCGCGCTGACCGGCGTCGCGCCCCAGCTCGCCGCGCTGGAGATGCTGCTCTATCCGGGCATCGCCACGGTGGTGGAGAACACGGCGATGCTGCTGGCCGGCACCATCGAGATCCTTCCCATGGAGAGCCCGCTCACCCTGCTGATCTGGGGTCCGGGACGAGTGGTTCCGGTCCGCATCGAGAGTCTCACGATCACCGAGGAGTCCTTCTCGCCCGAGCTGTTCCCCACCCAGGCCTCCGTGCAGCTGTCGGCTCAGGTCCTCTCCTACAACGACCTGTCCGTGAACGACGCCGGCCATGCGCTCTTCCTGGTGCATCACGCGATGAAGGAGACGATGGCCCTCGTGGCCGGCGCCACGGCCGCGGCCACGGTGGCAGGGGGTGCGACCGGTGTCTGACAGGGCCCTGGGAACCAGCCGGTACGACGGAGTCGGTACGGCGACCACCACCGTCGAGGACCCGGTCGACGGCCTGCGGCAGGTACGTCATCTGCGGGTGCGGCGGCATGTGCCCGGCCTCACGGCCGGACGGCCACTGGCACTCCACACGGTGGCCGAGGGAGACCGTCTGGACCTCGTCGCGCAACGCTACCTGGGCGACCCGCTGGCCTACTGGCTCGTCGCCGACGCCAACGCCGCCCTGGATCCCGACGACCTGACCGACTTCCGCACCGTGGGCGCCGTCCTGGTGATCCCCGCACCGGGAGGATGACGATGAGGCAGATGCCGGCCTCCGGCCTGCGGCTCACCGTGCTCGCCGGCGCGACCATTCCCACGCCGCTCCCCGCTGACCTGACCGCACGCCTTCTCTCGGTGCGCGTTCGGGAGGACGACGGCGCGCGCTCGGTGTTCACCCTCACCTTCGACGCCGGACGGTCCGCACCGATCGCCGCGCTGGACACGCCGGTCCTGCGTCCGCCCCTCGTGCCGTTCGCCCGGGTCACCGTCGTCCTCACGTTCGCGGCGCTGCCGCGCGTCCTGTTCGACGGCATCATCACCAACCTCGAGCTGACCCCCGGTGACGGGCCGGGCGGGGCCACCCTGACGGCCACCGGGGAGGACGTGTCCTACCTGCTCGACCGCCGGGAGGTGGACGCCGA
Organism: Streptomyces sp. NPDC002623; assembly: GCF_053592635.1. NCBI lineage: Bacteria > Bacillati > Actinomycetota > Actinomycetes > Kitasatosporales > Streptomycetaceae > Streptomyces > Streptomyces sp. NPDC002623. The sequence continues at coordinate 1,523 of NZ_JBSFWB010000038.1, forward strand.
GCATCCCGCCATGGACGACTTCGCGCTCGTCAACCAGATCCTCGCGCGGTACGCGTCGCATCGCATCCTGCCCATGGTGATCCCCCCGCGGGTCGCGGACCCTCCTCTTCCGATCGAGCGGATCCCCACCCAGCACGGCACCGATCTGGCCCACCTGCGCGAGCTGGCCGGCCGTCACGGGTACGTCTGCTATGTGGTCCCGGGCCCGCAGATCGGCGCCAGCACCTTCTACTGGGGGCCGCCGGTGCGGTCCGGGGCGCCGCAGCCGGCCCTCTCGGTGGATCTCGGGCCGGAGACCAACGTCCGTGCCCTGCGTTTCCGCACCGACGCGCTCACGCCGGTGCTCGTCGAGGGCGATCTGCAGGATCCGCGCACGGGCGCGCAGATGGCGGTGGACACGGTGGGCAGTCTCCGCCCGCCGCTGTCGTCGCGCCCGCTGTGGGCCTCGCACACGGGGGACATCCGCAGGCGGCGCCTGGTGCGCGACAGCGGGACAGGGGCGATCGGTGCCTTCGCCCGAGCCCAGTCCCTGGTGGACTCCGGCGTCGACGCCGTGGTCGCGGAGGGCGAGGCCGACGGGGGGCGCTACGGCGACGTCCTGCGCCCGAGGGCTCTGGTCGGCGTCCGGGGAGCCGGCTGGTCGCACGACGGCCACTGGTACGTGCGCCGCGTCGAGCACGAGCTGGCGCCGGGCTCCTACGTCCAGCGGTTCACCCTGACGCGCGACGGTCACGGCCCGACCGTGCCCGTCGTGCGACCGTGACCCCCGGCGCCGAAGCCGCAAGGTACAGGAGAGCGTGGCGTGAAAAGGTTCTACGGCAAGTACCGCGGCAAGGTCACCTGCAACGTCGATCCCCTGATGCGGGGAAGGGTCCAGGTCAGCGTGCCGGCCGTGCTCGGGAAGGGACGGCTGTCCTGGGCCGAGCCCTGTGTGCCGTACGCGGGCCGTGGGGTGGGGTTCTTCGCCGTGCCGCCCGAGGGCGCCAACGTCTGGGTCGAGTTCGAGGCGGGCAATCCCGACTACCCCATTGTGGGGGGTTGTTTCTGGGGCACCGGCGAGGCTCCCGCGTCTCCGGCCGTGCCCCAGGTCAAGGTATGGAAGACGGACGCCGTCTCGATCACGTGCAGCGACCTTCCCGGAGGCGGCGGCCTCACCATTGCCGTCGGTCCGCCGGTCTCCGCCCTGCCGATGAGGATCGCGTGCACGGCCGACGGCATCGAACTGTCCCTGGGCGCCGCCAGCGTGACGCTGAGCCCCACCACGGTTTCGGTGAACAAGGGTGCCCTGGAGGTCACGTAGTGCCTGGATTCCTCGCCCACGAAGGGGCCGTCACGCTGTGCACGCACGCGGCCCAAGCCCGTCCGGCCGTCCTGAACCCCCGGGTCAAGGTCGGCGGCCGGCCGACCGCGGTGCTGGCCGCCCCGTGGCTGGTCACCGGCTGCGCGCCGCCCGGCCTTCCGCCCTGTGTCACCGCCCAGTGGGCCACCGGCACGACAAGGGTCAGGTCGACCGGCATGCCGCTGGTGATCCAGGGAGGCACCGCCGTGTGCGCGCCGTCCGGCGGACCGCTGTTCGTCGTCGCCGTCCAGCCCCGCGTGCGGGGGATCTGATGCGCTTCGGCTTCCCTCTGCGCCTGGACGCCCGCGGCCGGCTCGCCACCGTGGACGACGAGGAGTACCTGCGCGGCCTCGTCGAGGCCGTTCTCTTCACCCGGCCGGGCGAGCGGGTCAACCGCCCCGACTTCGGCAGCGGGGTGGACCGGCTGGTCTTCGCACCCAGCGGCGACGAACTGGCGGGGGCGACGCAGTCGCTGGTCCAGGCGGCGGTGCAGCGGTGGCTCAGCGACCTGCTGCGCGTGCACGAGGTCCGGGTCGAGGCCCGCGACGCGGTGCTGGACGTGACGATCCGCTACACGCCCCTGCGCCAGGACACCGCCGAACCGCGGGTCCTGCGGCTCACCGGCCGGGGGACGCCGTGACCGGCCCGGGCGCCGTCGCCGCCGAGGCGACCGTGTTCGGCATCGACCGGGACCGCAGACGCGCGCTGGTCGCGGCCACCGCGGACCCCGCGCTCGACGGGATCGACCACGTCGAGGTCCTCTCCAACCGGCCCGACAGCCCCGAGCACGTGCCGGGAGCCCCTCGGCAGCGCACCCTCGCCGTGCACCTGCTGCGCGGTCCCGTGCCCGAGGATCTGGTGACCGGCCCGGACGGCCCCAGGGTCGTCGTTGTCGGCGGGGTCCGCGCCGACTCCCGACGCAACCCGGTCGAGGTCGAATGGGCGCTCCCCGCCACCGAACTGACCTCCGCCGCCGATACCCCGGCGCCGGTGACGGAGGCCGACCGCGCCCTGGTGGCGGCGTGCGTGCCCGAGGAGGCACGGGCGAAGGTGCTGATCGTCAGGACGTCGTCGCCCGGTGACCGGTCGGCGTGCGTCCTGCGCCTGCTCGGGCCGGCCGGAGCGGCCGCTCCGGCCGGCTTCGACGTGCCGTTGGCGCAGGCCCCGTTCACCTTCGCCGTGGACTGCCCTGCGGACGCCGTCCGCGGCCGACCGAACCCGACGCCGCCCGTCACCGCGGCCTCGCCGGTGCTCGACTACCTCGCCCGCGACTACGAGGCCCTGCGCACCAGGCTCCTGGACCGGATGGCGGTTCTGCTGCCCGACTGGACCGACCGGTCACCGGCCGACATCGGCGTCACGCTGATCGAACTCTTCGCCTATCTCGGCGACCGCCTGTCCTACCGGCAGGACGCGGTCGCCCAAGAGGCGGCGCTGAGCACCGCCCGCCGCAGGGTCTCGGTCCGCCGGCATGCGCGGCTGCTCGACTACCACGTCCACGAGGGCTGTTGCGCACGCACCTGGCTGGCCTTCACCACCGATGCCGAGGTCTCCCTGCGGGCCGGCACGGCTGTGGGCGAAGGAGCGGGACCGCCCGGCCGGCGGCCGCCCGCCGCACGCGACACGGCGCAGGCCGACGCCGCGGTCTTCGAGACCTGCGCCCCAGTGGTGCTCACCCCCGCCAGGAACAGGCTCTTCCTGCACGCCTGGGCGGAGGCGGACCACGTCCTGCCCGCCGGCGCCCGCTCCGCGTTCGTGGCGGTGGCCTCGGACGGCGATCCCGCCCTGTGCGCCGGTGACGTGCTGGTGCTGGCCGAGCTGGGCCCCTCGGGCACCCTCGTCGACGGCGATCCGACCCACCGGTACGCCGTCCGGCTGGACCGGGAACCGGTCGAGCACGTCGACGCGCTGGCCGGCCACGGCGGCGGGGCCGCCACGCAGCGGGTGCTGGAGATCCACTGGCACCGTGACGACGCCCTGCCCTTCCCGCTGCGGGTCTCCCGGCCGGTCGGCGACCGGGCCGCGGGCACCGCGGTCGCCCTGGCCAACATCGTCCTGGCGGACCACGGGGCCTCGGTCCACGACGACACCCCCGTACCCGCGCAGGTGCCGTGGCAGGGCGGCTACCGGCCGTTCCTGCGCAGGGCGGGACTGGCCTGGGCCGCCCCGGCGGATCCCGGTCCGCTGAACGGGGTGCCCCCCGGCCAGGGCTGGGAGAGCGCGAGTGCGGCTCTGCGCCCCGATCCGCGGCGCGCCGTCGCCCAACTCGAGCTCGACGACGGCGCGCGCCGCTGGCTGCCGCGTCCCGACCTGCTGGACAGCGACCGGGCCGCCGCCCATGTGGTGGTCGAGACGGAGGACGACAGAACCATCAGGCTCCGTTTCGGCGACGGCGTGACGGGGCGCCGCCCCACCCCGGGGACGACCATGACCTTGCGGTACCGGCTCGGCGGCGGCTCCTGGGGCAACGTCGGCGTCGACACCCTCACGGAACTCCTCGGTGCTCCGGGCGGCACCAGGCTCACGGGCGTCTTGGTCACCAACCCCCTGCCGGCCGCAGGCGGCCTCGACCCCCAGCCGATGGCGGAGGTACGGGAACTGGCGCCCCGAGCCTTCCGTACCCGCCTTCAGGCGGTCACCTCCGACGACTACGCCGCGATCGCCGGTGCGGACGGCGCGGTGCGGCAGGCCGTGGCCTCACCCCGGTGGACGGGCTCGTGGTACGCGCAGCAAGTGGTCGTGGATCCGGACGGGACGACGGACGAGCAGCTCTTCGACCGGCTGGCCGGCCTGCTGGACGTGCGACGGACCGCGGGGGTGGACGTCGAATTCGCCGAGGCGGCCCTCGTGCCGGTGGAGATCGGCATCGGCTGCTGCCTGGACCCGGGAACCCTGCGTGTCCAGGCCGAGCAGCGCCTGCGTGAGGTCCTGTCCGCGTCGGTGCTGCCGGACGGGCGCCGCGGGCTCTTCCACCCCGACAACCTGGGTTTCGGTTCGTCGCTGTACCTCAGCGACCTGATCGCGCAGGCCATGTCCGTGCCCGGAGTGGTTCAGGTCCAGGTCGAACGGTTCTGCCGTGCGGGTGCCGACGCGGCCACGAACCGCGCCGCTCTCACCCGCGGCCGCCTGGACGCCTCGCGCCGCGAGATCCTGTGCTGCCGCAGCGATCCGGACAGCCCTGAGACCGGCTTCGTCGATCTGGTCGTCGGAGGCGGCGCATGACCGAGCCGCTCCCCCGGCGCCGCGACCGGCCACCGGCCGCCGGTCAGCCGGAGCAGTTCCCCGCCCGCGTCCACGTCACGGCCCACGGCCGGTCCATGGCGAGGATGCGCACCGCCCTGGCCGCCCCCAGCCAGCCCGTGGGGGTGCGCGCCCTCGCCCGAAGGCCGCCCGACGAGCCGGCCATCGCCCTGCTGGACGCCTGGGCGGTCGTCGCCGACATCGTGGCCTTCTACACCGGGCGGGTGGCGCAGGAAGGCTTCCTGAGCACCGCGACCGAACGGGAGTCGGTGCGGGAGCTCACCCGTGCCCTGGGGCACGAACTACGGCCCGGGGTCGCCGCCCAAACCGACTTGGCGTTCACCGTGGAGGAGGCACCGGGAGCGCCGGAGATCGTCACCGTGCCGCAGGGCACGGCGGTCCAGAGCGTCCCGGGCCCCGGGCAGAGCCCGCAGATCTTCGAGACGGGCGCCGACCTCGAGTGCCGGGCCGCGTGGAACCGCGTCCCCGCCGTCGCCACCGTCCCCCAGCCGCTGGGAGCTCGTCCGGCCCGGATCTGGGTCGAGACGGCGGCGTCCGCGGTCCAGGCGGGCGACACGCTGCTGGTCGTCACCGGGTCCGGCACCGACGGACCGTCGTCGGCCTGGGCCTGCGCGGTGGTCACCGATGTGGCGGCGCAGCCTCCCGGGCGTCCCGGCTGGACCCTGCTGTCGGTGTCCGCGGCGTCCGGCACGGACCTTCCCAGCGACACCCTCCTGCTCGTCAAGGGCGCCCGCGTCCACCGCTTCGCCCAGCGGGCCGCTCTGTCCGGCTGGAACATGCCGGAGGGCGAATCCGTCGCCGCGGACGGACCGACGGCGCCCCCGCCGCGGCCAGACGAGAAGCTGGTGCTGGAACTGGACGGCGACAATCTGCGGATCCTGCCCGGCTCCTGGCTGGTCGCAGAGTGCGCACGGCCGGCCGACGGCCACACGACGGCCGCCCAGGAAGGCGGCGGGGAGCGCCGACTGTACCGGGCGGTCTCCGCCTCCCCTTCGGCCAAGGCGCACAGCGGCTTCGGCACACGGACCACGGTGGTGCGCACCGACGGCGCCGACCGGGAGTTCGACCCGCGGAGCACGCTTGTGCACTGCCAGTCCGTGGAGTTGCCCACCAGCCGCATGCCGCGGACGGAACCGGTCGCCGGCCGGAGGCTGGAGTTGGCGGCGACCACACCCGGCTTGCCGCCGGGACGCGCGGTCGTCGTCCAGGGATGGGACGTCGGGAAAGGCGCCACGGCCGCCGAGCGGGCCGAGATCGTCGACTGCACCGTCGATGCCGCGGGCGCCTTCATGACGGTCACCCTGGACAGGGAACTGAAGGGCGCGTACGCGCCGGAAACGTTCGTCCTGCGCGGCAATGCGGTGACGGCCACCCATGGGGAGACGGTGAACCAGGTGCTGGGCAGCGGCGACGGCGAGCAGCGGTTCACCGCCCTGCCCATCTGGCGCGGCCCGCTCACCTACGTGCGGACGGCCGCCCTGGCGGGAGCCGGGAGCACGCTGGACATCCGGGTGAACGGCGAACTGTGGACGGAGGTGCCGACGCTGCGGGAGGCCGGACCGAACGACCGGGCGTACGTGGTGCGCAACACGGAGGACGGCACGGCGACCGCGGTCTTCGGCGACGGTGTGCGCGGCGCCCGCCTGCCGACCGGCACGGAGAACGTGACCGCGAGCTACCGCGTGGGCATCGGGGCCGACGGCGCCCTCGGCCCCGGTCAGCTGAGTCTGCTTCCGCGCCGCCCCCTGGGCATCGCGACCGTGGACAATCCGGCGGCCGCGCACGACTGGGCTCCTCCTGAGACGCTGGAGGACGCGCGGGGCGCGGCGCCCCGTCGGGCCCGCACGCTCGACCGGGTGGTCTCGGTCGGCGACTACGAGGACTTCGCGCAGGGTTTCGCAGGCGTCGCCACGGTGCGGGCCGACCTGGTCCTGGACGGCAACCGCAGGACCACCGTGGTCTCGGTGACCGGTGAGCGCAACACGCCCGTCGGCGAAGGGCTGCTCGCCGATCTGACCGCGGCGTTCCGGGACGTCTGCCCTCCGGGTGCCTGGGTGCGCGTGCTGGCGGCCGACGTCCTCTGGTTCGGGGTCCGGGTGGGAGTGCTCGTCGACCCCGCCCATGAGCGGCCCGCGGCGGTCCGTGCCGTCGCTGCGGCTCTCGAGCTACGTTTCGCACCCGACCGTCAGCGGTTCGCGACCCCGGTGACCGCGTCGGCCGTGACGACGACGGTGCGGGCCGTGCCAGGTGTCATGGCCTGCGACGTTCCCCGGCTGTTGCCGCTGCCCGCCGTTCCCGGGGCGGGGGTTGCGCTCCCGCCGGACACGGAGTCGGTGCGGGTGCTCACGTCCTCCCCCGCCCACCAGAGCGCCGAAGGCGTCCGCCCGGCGCGGCTGGTGGGCCTGGCGCCCGGCGCGGTGGAGGTCACGGTGATGCCCGCGTGAGCGGCTCGGTGGACGAGACGGGCGTCCAGGGCGACCCGGAACGGTTGCTGTCGCTGCTTCCGGCCCATGTACGCGCCCGGGACGAGCAGTCGGGCGGAGCCCTGCGCGCCCTGCTGTCGGTGGTCGCCGGGGAACTGGGCGTCCTGGAGAGGGAGCTCGCGGGGCTCTACGACGGCTGGTTCGTGGAGACCTGCAGTGAGGAACCGCTGTCGCATCTCGCGGAGCTGATCGGGCTGACCGAGGCTCTGCCGGACCTGGGCGAGGGGCACGGCTGGCGGACCGTCGTCGCCCACACCGTCTCCTACCGTCGGCGCAAGGGCACCGTCGCGGTGCTCGAGCAGGTCGCCAGGGAGGTCACCGGCTGGCAGGCGCGCGCCGTCGAGTACTTCAAGCTGCTGGCCACGACGGTGCACGTCAACCATGTCCGCCTGGACAGACCGGCAGTGGCGTCGCTGCGCAAGGCGAGCCGTCTGGACCACACCGGCGGTCCGCACCCGTACGCCCGCGGTCCCGCCACACCGCAGGACTTCGAGCGAGGCGCGCTCGATCCGCTGATGCGGACCGCCGAGGTACGCGGGATCGGGTCGGAGCGCGGCCGTTACGGCATCTCCCAGCTCGGCGTCTTCCTCTTCCCCTTGCGCAGTCACTCGGTGGGCGACGCCGATGCGCCCGGGCGATGGCCGCAGGCCCGGCCCGACGGACCGGGCCGTTGGGCCTTCGACGCCCTGGGCAGGCCCGCGCCCCTGTTCGCCGCCGCGCCGCCGGCGCAGGCGACGCGGGAGCAGGCCGCCTGCGAACCGGACCTGCCCGTCCCGCTGCGGGCCCGGAGGCTGCACGCCCTGCTGGAAGCCGCGCGTCACGGCGAGCTGGACGCGCGGCAGTTGCCGCTGGGCGTCCGGATCGGCCGGGACGCGCCACCGCTGCCGCCCGAACGGTTGCGGGTGTGCGGCCTCGAGCCCCTGGCGGGCGGGGACGAGGACCAGGCGTGCGTGGACCCCGTGACGGGCCGACTGCTGCTGTTCCGCGGCCGCGCCCCGCTGGAGACGGCCGAGGTCTTCGTGCGGTACCACTACGGTGCTCTCGCCGAGGTCGGCGCCGGGACGTACGACCGGTCCGCGGGGTTCCACCGGGCCCTCGAGGCAGACGGGTACGGCGGCGAGGGAATCGTCCGGCGGATCGACGTCGGCCCGGGCGGGCAACGGTCGCCGGCCGCGGGCGTCGTCCGGGCGCGGGAGGCGCTCGCCGGGCTGCCGCCGGGCGCCACGGCGATCGTCGCGATCGGGGACAACGCCTCCCGCTCGGCGGACCTCTCCTTCAACATTCCCAAGGGGACCCGTCTGGTCCTGGTCGCGGCCTCCCCGCCGCGGCGGGAGCCCGAGGCGGGCTCTCCGGGGCGGTCCGCGGACGCCGCGTGCGTCCCCGCAGGGCTCCGTCCCCATCTGCGCGGCTCCCTCGTGGTCACCGGGGAGCAGGGCAGCAGCCTGGTCCTCGACGGGCTCGTCGTCGAGGGAGACGTGACGGTGCGGGCCGGGTCGCTCGCCCGGCTGGTGCTCTCCCAGTGCACGGTCACCGGCCGCGTCACAAGGGCGGCCGACGCGCCGCCCGGGGACGGCGGGGTCCGTCGGCTGGAGCTGATCCGCAGCGTGGTGCGGGCCGTGGACTGGCCCGAAGGCCTGCAGGACATCGCGATCAGCGACTGCATCGTCGACGCGGGCGCCGCCCGACCGGCGCTCACGGCGCCGGGGGCGCGTCTGACGGTTCGGGCGAGCACCGTGCGCGGCGCGCTGCGGGTGCGCACGCTGGACGCCGCCGACACGGTCTTCGACGGCCGCCTGCGCGTCGAGGACCGGCAGGAGGGCGGCCTGAGCCACTGCTACGTCTCACCCGGATCCCTCACGCCGCGCCGCTTCAGCTGCGCACCGGCGAGCCGGGAACACTCGCTGCTCGCACCGGTGTATGCATCGGAGGAACCGGGCTCGCCGCTCTACCTCGCCTTGGCGAGGACCTGCCCGGACGCGATCCGCGAGGGCGGCGAGGGCGGCACGGAGATGGGCGCGTACCACCACCTGCACCGGCCGTCGCGCCTCGCCGCGGTCCGACGGCACCTGGCGTCGTACGTGCCCGCGGAGCTGGAAGCCGGGATCATCTGGAGTTGAGCCATGCACGGAGACTTCACCCGCTGGACCTTCGCACCGAAGGAGGCCTACCGCTCGGTCCTGCTCCAGCAGGGCCGGGTGGTGCTGGACGCCGACTGGAACGAACAGGCCGCACTCACCGCCCACCACGACGAGACGCGCACCCTCGACCTGGCCGGGCCGGCCGGCGGTCCGGCCACCGGTGCGGGCTTCGCGATCGTGGGCGCGGACGGCGCGCCCGCCGAGGCGGCCCGATGGGAGGACCTCTCGGTCACCCCCGGGCGCTACTACGTGGCCGGAATCCTGGTCGAGGCGCCCGCCCCGCCGCCCACTGCAGACGGGGAGCGGGCCGGGTGGCCCCTGCGCGACCAGCCCCATCTGCGGGAGGTCGACGGCCTGTCGGCGCTGCCGGAGCCGCCGCCCGGCCGCTACACCGCCTTCCTCGACGTGTGGACCCACCATGTGACCGCGGACGAGCGCCCCGCCCTGCGCGAAGCGGCGCTGGGCGGTCCGGACACCGGCAGCCGTGCCCAGACGGTCTGGCAGGTGCGACTCGCGTCAAAGGAAACGCCCAGGACGCCAAGATCGATGGCGGCCTCGCTCGGGAAGCCGCATGCGGAGCTCGATCCGTGCGCGGTGGCCCCCGCCGGCGGCTACCTGGGCCTGGAGAACCAGCTCTACCGGGTGCAGATCCACCACCCGGGCCCCGAGCCGACCTTCCTGTGGTCACGCGAGAACGGCAGCGTCGTCGCGGGCGTCACCGCCATCGCCTCCGCCTCCGAGGCCGAGCCCGTCTCGCACCTGACGCTGGATCGGGAGGGCCGCGACGAGGAGCTCTCCATCCGCCGGGACGATCTCGTCGAAGTCACCAGCACCGATCTGCAGATCCGCCGGCAGCCGGGCTTCCTGGCCACCGTCGTCGCGACACGCGGGCTGCAGCTGACCGTGCGCTGGTCCGGCCCGGCTCCCGCCCTCGCCCAGCTGGGCAGAACGCCCCTGGCGCGGCGCTGGGAGGGACTGCTGCCGGTGACCGAGGACCACCAGGACCTGGAGAACGGCATCCGGGTGCGGTTCCCCTCCGGCGGAACGCCCGCCAGCGGCGACCACTGGCTGATCCCCGCCCGCACCAGCCGGCTGCTCCACGGCCAGACCTCGCAGGCCGGAACCATCGAGTGGCCCCCCGGCGCCGACGAGCGGGGCGAGCCCACGACCCCCGTGGGGCCGGTGATCCACAGCGCTCCCGTGGCCCTCCTCACCCGGGACGCAACCGGCTGGACCCTGGAGGGCGACTGCCGGCACCTGTTTCCGGCCCAGACCGAGCTGATCACCCTCGACCTCGCCGGCGGCGACGGGCAGCAGGCCCCGCCGGGGTCGCCGCTGCCCCAGCCTCTCCGCGTGGCGGCCCGCAACGGCGGGCTGCCGCTTCCCGGCGCTCCGGTGCTCTTCACGGCCGAGAGCGGCGTGCTCACCGGACTCGGCGCCGGCAGGACGGGCCGGAGGATCACCGAGGAGACCGGACCCGACGGAGTGGCCGCGGTCGCCTGGACCCTCGACCCCCAGGGCGGACCGGACCAGCGGCTGACGGCCGCACTCCTGGAACACCCGGACGCGGAATCGGGGATCCCGCCCGAGCTCACGATGACCGGCCGCCTCGCGATCGCCGCCCGGATCGCCTGGCAGCGCCCGGCCGAGGCGGCGGCCTTCGCCGAGCCCCCGACCGTCCAGAACGCCCTGGAGCGGCTGGCGACCCTGCGCCGGCTGCGCCTCCTCGGCGGCGACGGCCAGCACCTCGGCCCGCGTGACCGGGTCCTGCCGCAGCCGGTGCGGGCCGTCGTGGACAGCGCCTGCGGCCCCGTCCAGGGCGCCACGGTGACCGCCACGGCGAGCGGCCAGGGGCTGGTCGCCGTGGCCCGCCCCGCCGACACCGGGCCGCCCGAACCGGGGTCCGCGCTGTGGGGGGCGGCCAAGGACTGGGTGACGGGTCCGGACGGCACGGCGGCGTTCTGGTGGCAGCCCGATCCCGGCGTCGCCTCCGACGTCCTTCGTCTTCGCCGGCCCGACGGCCCGGACGCGCCGCTCGCCGTCACGGCGCAGAAGTTCCTCGAACGCGCGGTGGCGGCCGACGTCTCCTGGACGCCTCCCGGCCCGTGCCCGGGTTCCCCTTCGACGAGGACCGTCCAGGCGGCCCTGGCATGGCTCGCCGAGCGCCGCAAACTGCGGCTGGTGAGCGGCGACGGCCAGTATCCGCGGGTGAGCAGCCGGGTCCTGCCGCAGCCGGTGCGGGTCGTCGTGGACAGCGCCTGCGGCCCGGTCCGGGGGGCCACGGTGGTCGCCAGGGCCAACTCCGGGGCCCTGACCGCCGAGGCGAGCGGCAGCACGCCCCCCGGACCCGCCTCTCCGGCCTGGACCGGCACGGGCGAGAGCGTGACGGGCGAGGACGGGACGGCGGCGTTCTGGTGGCAGCCGGCACCCGGCGCGGCCGCAGACACCCTCAGGCTCCGGCTGAAGGACGGCGACGGCGCCACGGTCACCGTCGCCCTGGCGCCGCGACCGGGCGTCCACATCACGCAGGTCACATGGCTGGAACCCGAACAGGGAGAGTTCCGCAACGACGACGACGTCGTCCCCGCCACCCTCGCCGGCGGGATCTCCGCCGCGCTGGACCGGCCCATCGACCTGCGCAGCATCATGCACTCCGCCGCCGACCGGCGGCCCAAGCCGGTGTGCCATGTCGCCCTCGACCTGCCGGGGCCGATCGCCAACGAGTTCCCCTGGGCGGGGATCGCCAACCCCATGAAGAACGTCATGCTCAGCACCGTCGTCCTGCCGCCCGCCCCCTTCACCGGCGCCGTCTCGGACCGCACTATCGAATGGCGCCCCATCCAGGACGACACCGCCCCCGCCGCGAAATGGCTCACCGACAGACTCCCCGCCAAACTCGCGGAGCTCCCGCCCTCGCTCCGCCCCGTCACCGGACGCTTCGTCATCGAGGGCTCCGCGATCATCGCCAAGGACGACCCGGACCTGCGGCTCAACTGCCACGCCCCGCACGTCCTGGACGGAGACCGCACCCGGCTGCTCCTCCCCACCGACGACGCGGTCCCCGGAGGCCGCTTCGTGCAATGGTTCCGCCTCAACGTTCCCTAGCCTGTTCTTCATGGACTGACCCGGTCTCGTCCGGCGGCGGTCCCGGGCCGCCCGGCCGTCTCGCCCACGTCGCAGCGGGCGTCGGGGCACCGGTCTTCGAGCCGAGCGGTGTGCCGGGGCCGGGCCGGGCGGGTCTCGGCACACGGGCCGGGCAGGGTAGGGGCTGTCGCGCAACCTCCGCTCGGCGAAGGCCGAGAGCGGGCTTCGGCTGTGCGGCTGTGCGGCTGAGCGGCTGAGCGGCTTGTCGAGGCTGCGGACCGTGCCGAGGAGCTTGGCTTGGTCTCGGTGTCCACGCATGGCGACCGCGGTCATCGAGGTGGCGGCCGAACCGCTGGAAGAGCCGGGCGAAGCCCGGCCCGACCAGGGCACTGCGCCGGCGGTATCGGGCCCGACCGGGCGCAGCGGCGAGGCAGGCGACCATGGCCTGCCGGCCGGCGGGGGCGTGTCGACGCCTGGCGGGGAACCCCGCCTGGTGGGCCTCGCCGGCGACCGGGACCGACAGCAGCAGGTCGGCCAGGGCCTCCCCCTGCGGGCTCCGAGCCGGAGCCCGGGACGACGACGCGATGCCGACCCCTATCGCCCGGCGTCCACTTCAACCAGAGGACCGAGCCGGACGGGGTGGGATCAGGGACGCGCGGGTCCGGGCGGCAAGAGGGCCGCGGCCGCGCGGACGGTGTCCTGGAGCGAGTCGTGAACGGTCACGTCCGGGCGGGCGAGCCGCAGTTGCTCCAGGACGTCCAGGCGGCGCGGGTACTCGGGGTGCGCGCCGACCGCGAGCCGAACGCCGCGGGCGGCGTGAGCCCCCAGCTCGTACAGGGCGATGGGCTGGACGGCTTCCGCGCAGAACCAGAAGAGGATCACGTCGGCGAGGCGGAGGTGCTCGTACTCCCAGGCGGTCTGTTCCCGTGCCGCCTCCGCCTGCCCGAGAGGGAAGGCTTCGCGACGCGGGTTGAGCACGACCGCCGGGGAACCGATCGCGTCGAGCTGGAGCGCGGCGCGGCGCTGCCAGTCGGGGCATCCGGTGATGCCGCCGCCCAGGAAGAGCGCGGCGGGACCGCCGTCATGGCGTGCGGGAGCTTCGACGTAGCGCAGGGGCCGGGGCGGCAGCAGCGGGAAGCCGCTGACGGCGATCGCATCCAGCAGGTCGCGTACCAGGGCTTGGGCTTCGAGGGTTCCGGCCGGGTAGACGCGCAGTACGGGAGCCAGGCGCCAGGTGTCGAGTTGGGGGTGCGGGCGCAGCATCTGATCGATGGACGCGGCGGTCAGGACGCCGTCGGCGGCGGCGAGGCCGTCCAGGCCTGCGTCGATGCTCACCTGCGCGGACAGGATGCGGGCGCGGTGTGCTTCGGTCGCTTCCGGCCGCCACCGGCCATGGAGGTAGTCGGCGGTCAAGCCGTCGGCCAGGCGCTGCAGTTCATCCGTCACGCCGACCAGCCTACGAGTGCCGGCCGGCTGCCGGACCACCCAGTCACCGTCTCCCCCGCCTGCCGCCGGACCCGCCGGCAGACAGCGTGACGCGGCGTCCCCTGAACCCTCCATTCCACCCATCACCAGGGCCGGCCCGCGCCGTCGACGACAACCGGCCACCGGCCCTCTGCCCGGGGGCAGGACACGCGGCCACCGCACCCGCTCACGTGCCATGCGGTTGCCATGCGGTGCATGCACTTCTTGTGACCGTTCACCACAGTCGGCGGTCCGCCCGTGGAGCCCACGCAGGTCACGGCACTTGTGTCCATCGCGGCTGGCGAGACCCGTCCACGGCAGTCGGCGGATCCGGGACCCGAACCGGGCACGGCGCGCCGAACGCCGTGCCCGGTTCGCGAGGCCGGGCACGCCGGTCAGCCGCTCCAGCACGCCCGGAACCTCGGAATCTCCTCGGGCACGGCCCCGGGGGGGGCTCACGGAGCCGGTCAAGAGGCAGAGGCAGGCGGGACCGGCGATGACGCGCCGGCAGCCACGGCCGTCCACCCGGATCACGGGGCGCCGGGAAGTCCGTGACCTCGGAAGGGCACGTCATGTGCCGGCGGCGTCCCCGGCCTCCCAGCGCAGCAGGTCGCCCGGCTGGCACTCGAGCACCTCGCACAGCGCGGCGAGCGTCTCGAAGCGCACCGCCCTGGCTCGGCCGTTCTTCAGTACCGCCAGATTGGCGGGCGTGATCCCCACCCGGTCCGCGAGCTCGCCCACGGACATCTTCCGCCTGGCCAGCATCACGTCGATGTCCACGGCGATCGGCATCAGATCACCCCGTCCAGCTCGGCCTGCATCTGCGCCGCCTCGACATCGCGCGCGACCGCCTGGGCGAGCAGCATCCGCAGCACGAGCACGATGAGCGCCACCCCCAGAACGGCCACGCCGACCCCGGCCATGATGACGGTGACACCCGGGTCGTCCCGCTGGCCCGGCGCATTGACGGCCGTAACCGCGAACCACACGAGGGCAGCCGCCACGATCGCGCCGATCACACCGTCCACGTACCGGAAGGCGGCGTGGGAGAACACGGTTCCCCGCCGCACCATCGCCACCAGCCGCCATACACAGACCAGGGCGACCTGGACCGACACCATGCCCAGGATCGTGATCACGCGCAGCGCGGTCAGCGGGAGCGACCCGTCCTCCGGGTCGCTCCCGCTCACCAACACCCACACCATCAATGCCTGCACGCACACGGTGCCGGCGAACACCACCACGAGCACGGCGCGCAGCGCACGCACGGTCAGCTTTCCCACAACCCATCCCTCCATCGAATAACGATGGGAATCTATCGAAAATCGATAGATGAAACAAGGGGTGGGGCAGAGAGCGGCGGCGGGGAGTATCCGAACGGAAATCAGCGGTAGCCGCTGACTCGGATCATGGTCCGGTCGGGGTGAGGGTGCCGACGCGGTTCTCGCACTCGCGGCGGGCCTTTCGCTGGGCCGGGATCGCCCCGACGCCGACGAGCACCTGGCAGCGGGCGAGATGTGACGGTCATGGGAAGAGCGGTCAGGTGCCGTTTGGCGGCGTTCTGGGCATGACTGACGTCGGAGCGGCGGTAGCGCGTTGGGGGACGGCGCGGCTGCTGCGACGGAGGACCGGGGGGCGGTCGATGACGGTCGAGCGTTGAGGAGCTGCGGGTGCTGCTGTCGCCGCACGCGCCGGTCCTCGCCCATGGCGATTTCCTTCTCCTGGGCGACTTCCTGGTGGCTCTGGGAGTGGCGCGGCCGTGGATGAGCGCGTCGCTTTGTCGGGGCTGGACGAGGGCACCGCCTGGGAGCTGTTGAGACGGATCGGCGGCGGGGACCGGGTGGACGAGGACCCCGAAGCAGGTCGTGACGTGGTCCGTCTGTGTGGCGGGCTCCCGCTGGCCCTGCGCATCGCGGGAGCACGGCTGGCCACGTTTCCCGCCCGTACGGTGGGCTCCTTCGCCCGCGATCTCGCCGACGACCACCGGCGGCTGGATGTGCTGAGCCTGGGCGAGCGCAGCGTGCGCGCGGTCTTCCGCGCTGGTTATCAGGCGCTTCCGCTATTGCAGCAGCGTGCGTTCAGGCTGGTGTCCGCCCTGGACACTCCCGACCTGCCGGCCTGGGCGCTGTCGCCTTTGCTGGACGTGAACGCCGATACGGCCGAGGCGTGCCTGGAGGGACTGCTGCTGGCGCATCTCGTGCGGGCTCGCCGCGGCGAGGCAGGCGGCCAGCGCATCGTGCTGCACGATCTCGCGCGCGGGTTCTCCAAGGAGCGAGCGGCCGAGCAGCCGGCGGACGAGTCCGACAGCGCCGTGCGGCGTCTGCTGGGTGCCCTCCTCAGCGCGGCCGACGCAGCCGACACGCAGCTACGGCCGGCCGATGCCCGGCACAGCGGCCGTGACGGGGCGGTCCGCCGTCCGCCGCCGGACGACGCTGTGGCGGGTGATGTGGGAGAGGCCGTCGAGTGGTTCGAAGCCGAGCGCGTGGTGCTGGTGGCAGCTGTCGCTCATGCTCACGCTCGCGGGTGGTGGGAGCTGTGCTGGGAGATCACCGACGCGATGAGTATCGCTCTTGAGCATCAGTGGCGCTGGGACATCAGCAGCCGGGTCCATGAGCTTGCTCTGGACGCGGCCGGCCGTCTGGGGGACGGCGGGGCCCGTGCCGCGCTGCTGCGCAACCTCGGCGAAGCCTTGCGTGACGGCGGCAGTGACGCGGGCAGGGCCGCAGAGTGCTTCAGCGAAGCGATCGCGCTCTCCACAGCTCGGGCGACGTGCACGGCGAACGCGATGCCGGCCGGCATCACGACGTCCTCCACACCCTCCAGCAGTCCCGAACCCACTACCACGCCGCCGGCATGCCCTTCCCCGACCTTGCCGACACCGAACTCTGCAGGACACTCAACCGCCCCGTGCCCCGCGCCCGTCGCTTCCGCCGACATCAGTGATTCCTGCGGCTTGGCAGACTCCATGAGGAATCAGTGGGCTCCTTCAGCTGGCCACTGATGAGGTGACCGACGGAGGCATCCGCAACGGACAAGACTCCTTGCCGTTGAGAGAGGTGTTCGACGTCTCAACTCATTGGCACAGGAGCCTTGTTGGTTCCCTGTCCTGCCGCACTCGACCTGCCTCATGCCCCGGTCGAGTAGGCCACCATGCTCATCGTCACCCGAGAGGGTGACCGCCGCTGCGAGCTCCCGCCGCACCTGCATGCCCTCGTCGGCCTGGTGTACCTGCGGCGGCCCGACACCCTCGCCCGACTCGCCGCCGGCTTCGGCATTTCCGTTGGCACCGCCCACGCCTACACGGTGTGCGCCATCGACTATCGCGCATGGTTCTCCCGGGCCGAGGCGTACGTGCGCCGTTGCCGCGGCGATGTTCTGATCGAGACCGCCCCCGGCAGTGTGGAGGAGTTCCTCGCCAGCCCAGGCGCTGCAGATCGGCGGCGCCGGCAGGTTCACCACGCGCCCCGGTCACGACACCTGCCGCCCTGTGTGAAGGCCAGGACCTCGCCGGGGTACTCACCGGCCTCGGTGACGAGCTGCGCTTCGGTCGCCACAACAGCGGCGGGGCCGACCTTTTCGCCGGGCTCCGGGCACGCCTGAGGGGCGACGACCGTCAGCTCCTACGACACCGCAAGTTCAGCCTCAGTAGCCGTTGTACGGCGCTCGTAAATAATGACTTGCGCCCCGTCAATTTGTATGGTGAGGCCCTTGGTGAAATGTTCCGCCAGAACCCTCTCCTTCATTAACTCTGTCCCGTTACTTTCGGCACGAACGCCTTCGGGTTCCGTTACCACCAGAATTCGCGCACTGCTGCGCATGCGCGCGCGAATCTGAGGGGAAGGCAATTCGGTGCCGTAAAGGTCGTGCGAGGCTGCCGGAGTGAGCTCTTGGGCGAGGTCGAACATCCCTCTGCTTACCGAAGGGTAGGCCAGTGACCATGCGCGCCTCTTCACGGACAAGTAGAGAATTCCGTCGCCGGGATAGTACTCCCTGGCCAGGACCATTGCCAGATCGGTGACGTTATCCGATCGGCTTTCCGGTGCCCGCAGCTTAAGAGACTCGGGTATGAGCAGTGCGATCGCCAACGCGACAACAATCACTGCCGTCACTCGCAGGTTGCGCCCCAGTTCAGACACACGCCCCAGCACGGCCCCCAGAAGGAGCGCCAGGCCGACGAGACCGTAGAGCACGTACCTCTCCACGTAGAGAGGCTTATAAAGAGAAATGAGCATGAGAAGCGCAGTGGGCAATATGAACAGAGGCAGAGCGATCGCCCGTAGACTGAAAGGCGCTTCAGGAGAAGCTTTACCAGCGCCCCCTGACGAAGCAAAGCAAGACAGCACTATCGCGAAAGAAGCCAATATCGCGAAGCGCAGGTATTCACCACCGGTGACACCGTCGATCCATGCGACTTGCCCAGATTGCGCCATTCCCAGAGCCGCAAGGGGTGCGACTCCTGCCGCAACCAAAAGTGCGGTGTATACCCAAGGGCGCCGCGCATAATGTGGCAGGACGAAGGCATGTACCGCCAGGGCGAAGGCGGCGAACTGATGCAGAATACACGCTGCCAGCATGAGAGCACCATAGACGATCCACGGCGTCATCGAACTTCTACGCCTGACAATGACCGGGGCTCGACAGCTGAGTACCGCATTCACAAGAAAATATGTGGCCCAGACAACAAGCGCGCAAACCAGCGAGTACGAGCGCCCCTCCTGTGAATATCTTTGGACATCTGGGAGTACGGCGAAGGAAAGCCCTGCCAGTATTCCGGCTCGCGTCCGTGACAATCGGACCCCGAGCGCTGTGACTCCTGCCGCTGCCAGCGCACCGGCGAGAACAGAGGGAAGACGCAGCACCAGGAGATCGGTCCCGAACAGGCCAAACAGCCCATGCATGAGAAGGTAATACGCTCCATGCACGGCGTCGATGTTACCCAGCGTCTGCCACAGGTCCGGCAGGCTACGGGAAGACAATTCGAGAGTCACAGCCTCGTCATGCCACAAGGTTCCTTCTCGGCGAATTCCCCATACGCCGAGAAGGGTGGCCAGTGAAACGGGCAAGAGCAAGGGAGTGAGGAATCTTCGGCGTGAGAGCGAGGAAACTCTATGAAGGCGTCCCTGAGGAGCGTTTTTCGTATCGTTGACAATGGCGAGCTCAGCACGGGACATCGGCGGCAGGGCCTTTCAGCAGTGGCAAAAACGCTCCGCCAGCGTGCCCGGACCTCGTTGACCGGATGCTGATCCAACCTGACCGGCCGATCAGGAAGGCGGCCCGGCGCTGTGCGAGGCTGCACCGCATGCGCATCCTGGTGGTCGAAGACGAGGTGGACCTTGCCCATACCCTGCACACCGGTCTCACCGCCGAGGGCTACAGCGTCGACCTCGCCCATGACGGCCGACAGGGACTGTGGATGGCCCGGACCGGCGAATACGCCCTGGTCGTACTGGACTTGATGCTGCCCGGACTCAACGGCTACAAGGTCTGCGCCCAACTGCGCCGGGAGGGCAACGCGACCCCCATCCTGGTGCTCACCGCCAAGGACGGGGACTGGGATCAGGCAGAGGCCCTGGACACGGGGGCCGACGACTATCTGGCCAAACCCTTCTCCTACATGGTGCTCGTCGCACGGCTGCGGGCCCTGGTCAGACGAGCCGCCGCGGTCGCCCCGCCCGTCCTCGCCGTGGGCGACCTCTCGTTGGACGTCGCCGGCCGGGTCTGCCGTCGGGCCGGGGCCCGGGTGGAACTCACACCCCGGGAGTTCGCCGTGCTGGAGCTGCTGGCCCGCCGGGCGGGCCAGGCGGTCTCCAAATCGGATCTGCTCTATCACGCGTGGCCCGACGAAGCCCTGGATCCCAACCTGGTGGAGGCGCGCGTCAGCGCCCTCCGCAAGAAGGTGGATTCCGCGTTCGGTCGACGATCCCTGCAGACCGTACGGGGTACCGGCTACCGGCTGGTGGACGACCGTGAACGCGACTGAGCCGCGACGCCGCTGGTGGCCGCGTTCGGTACGAGCACGCACGGCCCTGGCCGCCGCCTCGACCGCCGCCGTCATCCTGGCGATCATCGGCTGGTGGCTACACCACGACGTCTACCGCCAGAGCACGCAGATCGCCGAAGAACAAGCCCAGATGCAACTCTGGTCTCTCTGCGAACAGTTGCGCCAGGGTGTCGTTCCCGCCTCCACGAGCGCCGTGCCGTACGAGGTCGTCGCGACCGGCCGACGCACCGCTGTCGCTTCCGGCGGGGCCCTGAGCCGCGCCTACCCCGACACCCACCACGTGATGCCCGCCCCGCCGACAGACGGGGTGGCCGCGCTCCTACCGCTCACCACCGTCCGCCTGCCTGTGAACCGCGACTACAACCCCAGGGACAAATTCGATATGGCCGGCGGGGCCCAGCGGGTCATGACCGCCGATATCGAGGCCGATCAACTCAGCAGCGACAAAGTCGCCGCTCTGGGCGTCGCCGCCGACGCCAAGCTGCGGGTCTATGTGGTGGTGCTCCCGCACACAGCCGCGGCAATCACCAAGACCACCGACCGCCTGCTGCTGCGGGCCGGGCTCGTCGGCCTCGTACTGATCGCCGCCGTCACCTACTTCGCCGTCCGCATCGCGCTGCGGCCGGTCGAAGCCATCCGCGTCCTCACCGCGTCGGTCACCGCGAGCGATCCCCGCGAACGCGTCACCGTCCCCGCCACGGGTCACGAGATCACCGCCCTGGCCACCACCATCAACACCACCCTCCAACGCCTCGACAACGCCGCCGCCCAGCAACGCCGCTTCGTCGCGGACGCCGCCCACGAACTACGCAGCCCCCTCACCACACTGCTGGCCAGCCTGGAAGTCGCGCTCGCCTACCCGGAACGTACCGACTGGCCCGCCGCGGCCACCACCGCCGCACGACAGACCCGCCGCCTCCACGCCCTCGCCGAAGACCTGCTGCTCCTCGCCCGCCTCGACACCCGCACCCCCATAGCCAGCCCCGAAACCGTCGACCTGACATCCCTCGCCTCCAGGCTGACCGAGCAATACCCCCTCGCCGAGCGACCGTTGACCCTCACCTGCGACAGCACCGCCCCCGCACACGCACAGGGAAACCCCGGCGAATACGAACGACTGCTGCGCAACCTCATCGACAACGCCGCCCGCCACGCCGCACACCGCATCCAGATCACCATCCGAAACCAGGACGCCTGGGTCGTCCTCACGGTGCACGACGACGGACCGGGCGTACCCACCGAGGACGCCGAGCGCATCTTCGAACGCTTCGTCCGACTCGACGACGCCCGCTCCCGCGACCACGGCGGCACCGGCCTGGGCCTCGCCATCGCCCGCGACCTGGCCCACCGCCACCGAGGCACGCTCACCCTCACCCCCCGGACCCCCGGAGCATGCTTCCAGCTACGCCTGCCCCGAGCCCCCACCCCAGCCGAGAAATGACGCGCTTCACCGCGGCAGCCCTTCGGAACCGCAAGACCACTCGATGACCACACCCACCGCCACTGCCGCAGAAACAATCACCCACTCACTCACCCGCCACCTGGCTGAGCCCGGCTGCTGTGGACCTCCACCGCCCGACTCGCGAACGGCTCGGAGATCACCGCCTGCCGCCACGACGACCTGGTCGGCCGACACCGCGCGGCCGGCCTCGCTACGACCTGCTCACCACGAGGATGTCGACCACGAACACCAGCGTGTCCGTGCCCTTGATCTCACCCTGCCCTTGGGATCCGTATCCCTGTGCCGGCGGCACCGCGAACTGCAGGCGGCTGCCCGCCCGCTTGCCCAGGAGCGCGGTGTCCCAGCCCTTGATGACCTGCCCGACGCCGATCTGCACGGTCAACGGCTCGCCGCGGTCGAACGAGCTGTCGAGAACCTCGGCCCTGTCCCACGGCTGCAGAAAGTAGTGACAGGTCACGTAGTCGCCCTTGACGATGGTGGTGCCGCGGCCCTGGACCAGGTTACGGACGACGAGTTCGGTGGGGGCCGGGCCGCTCCCCACGGCGAGGGCCGGCTTCTCGCCGAAGCCCTGGCCCGAGGTGATCGCGGGCAGCGCCCCGATCCCGGCGGGCCCGCCTGCCGAAGCCATGCCGTCCGGCGACGAGGAACCAGCCGACGACGTCGAACCGCCCGGGGAACGCGTCCCGTTCGCGTCGGCGGCCCCGGACGGGCTCGGACTCCCGGCGGCCGCGCCGGTCTTGCCGCCCGGTTCGCCGTCGAGCGAGAGCAGCACGGCGACCGCCCCGCCGCCGACCGCCAGGGCTCCGCCTGCCCCGGTGAGCAGCAGGGAACGCCGGGACAGGCCCCGCCGGGGCGACACTCCCGGTGCCGGCACGTCGGCGGGGCCGGTGCGCGAGGAGGACGGGAGGACCGTGGCCGCCGCGTGGGCCGACTCCCGCCGTCCCGGCATCATGGTGCTGTGCCGGGGCGGCAGCCATCCTCCGTGACCGAGGGTGGAGCCGACCGCGAACCGGGCCCGCAGCCGCGCGACCGTGGGACGGTCGGCGGGGTCCTTGGCCAAGCAGCGGGCGACGGTCGGGCGCAGCGCGGCGGGCACGTCGTCCAGTTGCGGTGCGCTCTCGATGGTGCGGTAGATCATCGCCAGCGGATCGCCCTGCCCGTAGGGGCCGTGGCCGGTGGCCGCGTAGACCAGGGTGGCGCCGAGCGCGTAGACATCTGCGGCCGGACCCACGTCACCGCCGCGGAGCTGCTCGGGCGCCATGTAACCGGGGGTGCCCGGTGTCATGCCGGTCGTGGTGATCCGGGTGTGGTCGCCGGCCCGGGCGATGCCGAAGTCGATGACGCGCGGGCCGTCGTCGGCGAGCAGGACATTGGAGGGTTTGAGGTCGCGATGGGTGAGGCCGGCGCCATGGATCGCCTCCAGGGCGGCGGCGATGCCG
Organism: Streptomyces sp. NPDC002623; assembly: GCF_053592635.1. Lineage (NCBI taxonomy): Bacteria > Bacillati > Actinomycetota > Actinomycetes > Kitasatosporales > Streptomycetaceae > Streptomyces > Streptomyces sp. NPDC002623. Next base: position 24,194 of record NZ_JBSFWB010000038.1, read on the forward strand.
GCGGCGAGCGCCCGCAGGGAGGCTTCCGGCAGCGGACCGGCGGAGACGACAGCCTCGGTGACCGAGACACCGGGGATGTACTCGGTCGCCAGCCAGGGCCGCGGGGCGCTGTGGTCGGCGTCGAGGACCGCGGCCGTGAAGCGGCCGTCGACACGCCGGGCGGCCTCGACCTCGCGGGCGAAGCGACGCCGGAACTCGGCGTCGTGTGCGTACTCGGCATGGGCGGCCTTGATCGCGGCGAGCCGCTGGTCGGCGGTACGGCCGAGGAACACCTCCCCCATGCCACCGCTGCCAAGGCGGCCCACCAGTTCGTACATGCCGATCCGCTCCGGATCACCGGCCTCCAGCGGCTGCATCACCAGGGTCCCCTCCCATCGTGCGGGAGCGAGCGTACCGCCGGTGCCGCCGCCCATCCGCGCCACCCGGCGCGGCTGCCGTCGGCAATCCGCTTCCTCCGCCGCCGACCTGGCCCGCGTACCGGCGGCCGACCTGGCATCCGTAGGAGGTGGTGCACATTCACTTGTACGCCGACGTCGAAGTCGCCCGGCACGAACGGCTGATGACGAAATCCGGGTCACGGCCGGCGCCGGACCACGGCCTGGAGACGCCGGTCCGCAAGCCGGGAGCCCTGCCCGGATCGACCGCGCTGGAACAGGCCCGTTCCGCAGGGAAGTTCCCCCCGGTCCACGACGCCTGGTGGGCCGCTGTCTGCAAGGCATACGGCGACCGGGACGCACCGGGCACCCATCGAGGTCCTACTGTCATGGGGGTTGGGAGGTCACCGCGTCCGCTTGCGCATCTGCTTCACATCCTGATCAACGGCCCAGGCGTCGGCGACCGGGCCGAGGTGGCCGAGCTTGTCGGGGTTGATGACCGAGCGGATGGTCTGGATCCGCCCGCCGAGCACGTCGAGGGCGAGGATGTGGAGGACCTTGCCGTCGCGGTCGCGGAAGAGCGCGCCCGGCTGGCCGTTGACCTCATGCGGTTCGAACGTGATGTCAACCCGCGCCATGAGCGGGTAGACGGTGGCGAGCAGCCTTGCCACGTTCTCGGCGCCGGCGACCGCCCTGGCCAGCTGCGGGGCCTTACCACCGCCGTCCCCGACGAGCTGGACATCGGCCGACAGCAGACTCCGCAGTCCGTCCACGTCTCCCTGCGCCAGAGCCTCGAAGAACCGCCTCGCCAGCTCCTGCCGCTCCTGGCGGTCCGCTTCGAACCGTGGCTGTCCCTCGCTCATGTGACGGCGTGCCCGTACGAGCAGCTGCCGGCACGCCGCCTCCGAGCGTCCCACCGCCGCGGCGATCTCGTCGAAGCCGAAGGCGAAGACCTCCCGCAGCACGAACACCGACCGCTCCAGCGGGCTGAGCCGCTCCAGGAGCAGCAGCGCCGCCATCGACACCGAGTCGGCCAGCTCCGCCGCGCGGACCGGGTCCTCGTACGGATCGTCCAGCAGCGGCTCGGGGAGCCACGGTCCGACGTACTCCTCCCGGCGCACCCGGGCGGAGCGCAGCACGTCGATGGCGATCCGGGTCACCGTGGCCGACAGGAACGCCTTGACCGACACCGGCCGGGTGGTCGAGGCGTCGTAACGGAGCCAGGTCTCCTGCACCGCGTCCTCCGCCTCGCCCACGCTGCCCAGGATCCGGTACGCGATCGAGAACAGCAGCGGCCGCAGCTCCTCGAACTCCTCGACCTTGCCCACGCCGACTCCTCCTTGCGTTCCGAGTGCCCGACCGGGCCCGCGCCGACGAGGCATTCTTTTCGGAGATCATCCGATGTGTGAGCGGAGCGGACAACGCTCGCACCCGCGACCGACCTGACGGCCTTGATCATGGATCCCGGCCCCGTCCCCAACTCCGGCATGCCTGACCCGGGCCGGGGTGCGGTGACGGTGATGGTGGCGATGGCGATGGCGATGGCAGTTCAGTGGAACTGGCCGACCTGGTAGTCGCCGGCCGGCTGCTGGGTGATGATGTTCAGCCGGTTCACCGCGTTCATGAACGAGACCAGCAGCACGAGGGCCGTGAGCTGATCCTCGTCATAGTGCCGGGCGGCGCGCTCCCACACCTCGTCGCTGACCCCGGTGGCCGCGTCCGCGACCCGGGTCCCCTGCTCCGCCAACGCGAGCGCGGCGCGTTCCGCCTCGGTGAAGACGGTTGCCTCCCGCCAGGCCGCGATCAGGTTCAGCCGCACCGGGCTCTCGCCGGCCGCGGCGGCCTCCTTGGTGTGCATGTCGATGCAGACCGCGCAGCCGTTGATCTGGCTCACGCGCAGCGCCACCAACTCCTGCGTCGTGGCTGACAGCGGCAATCCCTTCAGCTCCCGGCCGGCCGACATGAAGTACTTGAGGGCCTTGCCGGTGATCGGGTTGGCGAAGTAGTTCAATCGCGCGTCCATCGGGTGCTCCTCCACGTTCGTCGATGCCTTCACCACCCGAGACGAGGCGGCCCTCGCTCCTGTGACATGGCGTGGTGTGACCCGTGTCTCTCCGTTGTCCGGGTTCGGGCATGTCACAGGCCGAGTCACTGCCTCGTCTCGGGTGCTCGAAGCAGGCCCGCCTCGATCTGGCCCTGCTGCTCAACCAGGCCAACTACCCATTCTGCAAGGGAAGTTGTAGCGAAATGCTGCCGTAGAGGGGCCTGTCGTCCCCCATGCACTTCATCGCAACACAACGGTGTGACCATGACTGTGTGGGACCGGCCGGAGCCGCCGGATCGCCCCGTGCCATGGTCGACGAGGTCCAAAGCTGAAGCGCCAGTCGTTCGATGGCCGTCGGCCACAGCCCCCCACCACTGACGATCTCCCTTCCCACTCTGCTCGACCCGTCCTCGGTCAGGAGAGGACGGCCCTCGTGTTTCCCTGGCGGCTTTCCGGACTGTTGCCGATTGCCCTATAGGGCACCGGTAGGTGACCGCCCGGATGCCCCTGGCGCTCATGAATCGAGTATGTGCACGTTCGAGACTTGGCCTCGTTGCTGACGGGGGATGGGCTATGCCGGCTCAGGAACGAGAGATCGAGAAGGAAGCAGAGCGTGACTCCGCGCGGCGCGCGGAGACGGACACCACGGACACCGCCGCGCCTCAACTCGCGGGGCGCCCGGTGCCGCGTTCGGCCTCTCTGAGTCCTTCGATGGCTCGAGGCCTGCAGTCCGCCGCGGGCAACCGGGCCGTGGCCGGGTTGATCGCCCAGCGCCGCAACGATCAGACGCACGGGCCGCGGCCTGCCGGTCACACGTCGACCGGCGGTTCGACGGCTGACGGTTCCACGCAAGCGGGGCCCGCTACGGCAGTCGGGCCCGCGAGCACGGGCGGTCCTGTGGCCGCCACCGGCCCCGTCAGCGCCGCTATGCCCTCGGTCGTCGCCGAGCCCGCGGACGTGGACGGTCCCGCGGGCGCCGCTTCAGTGAACGTCGCCAGGTCTGTGGACGCCGCCGGGCCGGCGGGTGTTGCTGGTTCTGCGGCCGCCGTCGGGCCTGCAAGCCCTGCAGTTGTTGTCGGGCATGTGAGTGTCGCCGGGGCCGGGTTCGGGGCCAAGGCCGGAACCGCGGCCGGGGTGCAGCGGCTTGCCGAGGGGCACCGTGACGGCACCAAGCTTGCCTCGCTCAAGTCCGACGTCCGCAGCAAGCAGAAGACCATGTCCGCCCACAAACCGCCGGCGACCGCCGCGCAGGCCGCTCAGGCTGCTGCAAAGCCGCCGCAGGACGACAAGCAGGCGCAGGGCAAGGCGGCCAATGCGGAGAAGATGAACGCGGCGAAGCCGGGTGGGTTCGACAAGGCCGCGTTCGTCAAGGCCGTCAACGATGCCATTGCCGCGCAGGCGCCGAAGAACCTGGACGAGGCCGACGAGTTCAGCGGGTCAGGCAAGGCCGACGCGGTCAAGGGGCAGGTGCAGGGTCGGGTCGCCGACGGCAAGAAGCAGTCGGCCGGACAGATCGAGACCACGACCAAGGCGCCTCCGGACACGTCGGCCGCCAAGGAGAAGCCGGTCACGCCGTTGCAGCCGGGGCAGCCGGCCGCGACCCCGGCCACGCCGGACCCGGCGAACGCGGTGCCCGACAAGGCTCCCGCGAGCGCCACGGATTTCTCGGCCGGGCCGCGGCAGGTCGACCAGGAGATGGCGGACGCGCAGGTCACCGACGAGCAGTTGGCCAAGTCGAACGAGCCGGAGTTCGCCGGGGCGCTCAAGGACAAGAAGGCCGGCGAGCAGCATGCCGCCACCGCGCCCGCCCAGGTGCGCGGGAAGGAGGAGCAGACCCTGGCCGCGGCCAAGTCGCATGCCGTGCAGCAGGGCGGCGCCGCGATGCAGACGATGGCCTCCGCCAACAAGGGTGCCACCGCGGCCGTGTCGCAGGGCCAGCAGGGCGCTCAGGGCAGCGACGAGACGAAGCGGGCGCAGGTCACCGGGATCCTGCAGAAGGTGTTCGACGCAACCCAGAAGGACGTCGAGCAGATCCTCGACGGGCTCGACAAGAAGGTCGACGACGCGTTCAGCGCCGGGGAGAAGAAGGTCCGGGACGCGTTCACCGCCGACCACAAACGGCGCATGGACGCGTACAAGGACAAGCGTTATTCGGGGTTGATGGGCAAAGGGCGCTGGATCAAGGACAAGTTCGCCGGGCTGCCCGAGGAGGCCAACCAGATCTTCGTGGTCGCGCGGCAGGGCTATGTCGCGGGCATGCAGCAGGTCATCTCCGACGTGGCGGACCTGATCGGCGGGGAACTGACCCGTGCCAAGCAGCGGATCGCGACCGGGCGTGACCAGCTGAAGGCCGAGGTCGCCAAGCTGCCGGCAGATCTGCAGGCGATCGGGAAGAAGACGGCCGGGGAGTTCTCGGACAAGTTCGACGAGCTGACCGAGTCGGTGGACTCCAAGGGCAAGGAACTCGTCGACGCCCTGGCCTCGAAGTACAACGACGCGCTCAAATCGGTGGACGCCGAGATCGAGGCCGAGAAGGAGAAGAACAAGGGCCTGATCGCCAAGGCGATGGACGCGGTCGGCGGCGTGATCAAGACGATCCTGCAGCTGAAGGACCTGCTGCTGGGAATCCTGGCCAAGGCCGCGGCCGCGGTGATGGCGATCCTCAAGGACCCGATCGGGTTCCTCAGCCATCTGGTGTCGGCGCTGGGCGCCGGGCTGGGCAACTTCATGAACAACATCGGCGCGCACCTGCAGAAGGGGCTGATCGGCTGGCTGCTCGGCACGATGAGCGGTGCCGGTCTGCAGCTGCCCGCGAAGTTCGACCTGCGCGGGATCCTCGGCATGATCGCCTCGCTGCTCGGCCTGACCTGGAACGCGATCCGCGGCCGGATCATGAGGAAGGGCATTCCCGAGCAGGCCATGTCGGCGGTCGAGGCCGGGGTGCCGCTGATCGGCAAGCTGCAGAACGAGGGCGTCGCCGGGGTCACCGAGGAGATCAAGGAACAGGTCGGCGACCTCAAGTCCAACCTGCTCGGCAAGATCAGCAAGTACCTGATCCCGACCGTGCTCGTCGCGGGCATCACCTGGATCATCTCGCTGTTGAACCCGGCCTCGGCGTTCGTCAAGGCCGTCAAGATGATCATTGACATCGTCACGTTCATCATCGACCGCGGCGCGCAGATCGTCGAGTTCGTCAACTCCGTCCTCGACGCGATCATCGCCATCGCCGGGGGCGGTGCGGGCGGCGTACCGGCACTGATCGAGAAGGCGCTCGCCGCGAGCATCCCGGTGCTGATCGGCGCGCTCGCGGCGATCCTCGGGATCGGCGGCATCGCCGACAAGATCAAGGGTTTCTTCACCGCCCTGTCGAAACCGGTCATGAAGGCCGTCGACTGGCTCGTGGCCAAGATCGTCAAGCTGGGCAAGCAGATCTGGGCCAAGCTCAAGAGCAAGTCCGGCAAGGGCAAGGACGGCAAGGAGGCCGATCCCTTCGACGTACGCGTCGTCGCCCGGCAGGCCGCACAGCGAGGCTGGGCCGTCGCCCGGCAGCGAACCGACACGCAGCTCGTCGGCCGCGCCGAGCTCGAATCGGCCCTGGCCAAGGCCGGAGCGGCCCGCGGCGGCGTACAGGTGCAGGTCGTAGTCGCCGAGGCGGGCACCCATTGGACGGTCCGGGCCACGGCCGGCAAGGGTGCCAAGAAGGCCACCGCCGAGGAGGGGAAGGGCTGGATCGCGAAGGGCGAGAACGGCGCCTCCTGGTACGCCGCGAAGGACCACAGCGCCTTCAACCGCTCCGTGATCGCGGAGACGTTCGACGCGCTGCGCGCCACCGCCGAGCCCGAGGACGGCGACCTGCGCACCGCGTACGCCGGGAAGGTCGCCGCGGCCAAGAACATCACCGTGACCCAGCAGGGGCGCCTCGACGGCCGTGCCCGCGGCCTCAAGCTCACCATCGGCATGGAGCCGTTCACCGGGGTGGCCCGGGACAAACAGATCGCGACCACCGTCAAGATCGCGCCGAACACCACCCAGCAGCAGGGCCAGGTGCCGGCGGCCGGCGATGCCTTCCCGTACAGGATCGGCCCGCTTCAAGGCGCGGCCCAGTTGAAGACCACTGCGGCCGGGACCGTGAACGAGCAGTTGCAGCCCTTCCCCGCCGGCGGCTTCGAAGTGAAGGACGACTTCACCGGCTTCGCCGTCAACCTTCTCGCCACGCCCGACAAAGCCAAGAGCGATCTGGCGACCCGCTACCTGGACCGGGCCTGGGCCGGTGACCCGGAGCTGCAGTCCGTGGCGGCGAACCGGACGGCGGTCATCGCGGGCGTCAACGCCTTCGAAGGGCTGGACGCCGAGGCCACCGACACGGCCCGCAGCGAAGTGGCGAGCGCCGTCTCGGGTGTGGCGAAGCGCGGCAGCATGCTGATGGCGGTCTTCGGCTTTCTCTGGGAGCCGCGGTGGTTCCCCAAGGCCGGTGGCGGGGCGGTGCCGCTGAGCAGAGTGCGCAAGGCGTACGCGGCGCTGACCGACGAGGGCGACCGCGCAAAGGCGAAGGAGGAGGAGTCGACGATGCGGCAGAGCAAGTCGCTCCCGTACGGCGCCCTGCGGGAACAGGTGCTCCGCTCGACGTACACCAGGCAGGCGGTCGAGATTCTGTCCACCCGAAATCATCGGGTGCACGTTGTCAGCCAGGATCCGGACGGCGGGCTGACCACCGTCGGCGAGGACCCGATGGGTGTCCTCGCGAAATACACGAAGGTTCTCGCGGACATGCAGCGGCACCCCATGCTGACCATCGGCGGATACTCCTTCAAGGGCGTCAGCTGGGCTGCGGACGCGGATCCCCGAAGGGTTCAGCTGACGGTCCTGGGCAACGAGATCGACCGGGCGATCCGGGCGGCCGTGGCGAAGGTCCTGCCGCGGATGATCTACCCGACCGAGCCGAACATGCTCATCAAGGCCTGGACTCACGACAAGGGCGAGCAACCGGGCATCTTCCAGGACCCGGCGATGGTGGGGAGCGAGAAGCCCCTCTGGGGCAAGAAGGCCGCCGAGGGCTGGGCGATGCGTGATCGGCTGGCGAGGGGATACCACGGCGACGAGAAGGATTTCGTGGCCTACGTCCCCGAGGCCGCGACGACGACGGACCCCCTTATCCACGACTCCTCCCGGGGTTTCGGCATCGGCGACCCCGAGGTCCTGCACGCTGCCCGGCCCAGCCGACGGAATCCGGATCCCGCCGACGCCTTGCTGGAGCAGTCACAGACCTATGCGAACGCGAAGCGGCTCGCCATGGAGATGGCCAAGTCCGAAACGCCCGCGTCCGGCGCGGCCCCGGCGGACTGGGTCACCCAGGGTCAGACGGCCAAGGTCTACTCCGAGGTGGAAAGTGTCGTACGAATGCTGGCACGCAATCCGAAGGCGCTCAGTACCGAGGAGCTCCGGCTTCGCCTGGAGGCGATCGACGCGAAAGTCGAACAGGTGCTCGCCAGGAGGAAGAGGGGGCGCGAGGATTTGATAAGGATGGCCGGGGAAGTCACCAAGGAAATCGTCCGCGCGCTCACCTCCGCCGACCTCGTGGAGACCTGGGCACACATCAAGCAGCACCTGGACCAGATCGTCGAACCTGCCGAAGGGTGAGCCGACAAGTGAGTCCGATGACGCCGCGCGAGGGGTACGCCGCGATGGCTGCCCGCGCACAGGCCCTCTACGACCAGGGACGGAGCGCCCGCGAGGCGCTCACCGAGTGCTACGGGGTGGAGCTTCCCGACGAGATCTTCGCCATCGCCGACTCGGGGATCGAGCCCAGGCTGCCCGACTACTACCCGGCCAACCAGCCGTGGCTGCTCATCAGCGGGCCCGGCCGGGACCCGGTCCCGCCGGCCCCTGACACGCCGGAGCCGTACGAGAAGGCCATCGCCGACCTGGACCCCGACCTGCTCCCCCTCGTCGGCCTTGGCGACGAGGAGGCGAAGCACGGCGACTCCATGCTGTGCTACCGCCTGTCCGACCTCGCCAAGGGCGCCGCCACGGTCTACGGCATCGAGGGCGCGGTCTGGACGGTGCTGGAGGCGCTGCCCGCCGAGGTTCCGCGTTACGGCGACTCGCTGATGGACGTCCTGGCCGAGTACTACGCCGACTTCTACGCCCAGGTGGAGGAGCGCTACTACGGGCCCGGGAACGCGGTGGCAGACGAGATGCTCGACGAGGCCCGGTCCATCGTGGAGGCCATCGATCGCCTCAAGCGCGACCTCGAACTCGGCGGACAACCCTGAGGCGCCGCCCTCAGCCCGGCTCGACCAGATCGAACTCGGTGACCGACGGCGGGTTCTTCGTCTGAGACCAGCTTCTTCGCCACATCGAGGGCAGGAGCATCGGGCAGCCGGCCTCTCGAATTGACGGAGATGGTCGTCCTGCCGACCCGCACCTCGATAACAGCCGCGTTCGGATAATTCATCGCGTAGTACGAGTCCCCGAAAGGCTCGGGTGGCGAGACGAACTCACCCTTCCAGCAATGGCGAGCAAAAGCAGCCTCCGTCACTCAGCCGTTCTCGGAGCTTGTATCGCTGGTATACATCGTGAGCATCGCGCCGACCCCTTCGGCGCCCTGTCCCCAGGACTGCCCAAGGACAGGGCGGACTCTGGGCGGCCCGCAGACCACTGGTCGGGAGCTGCCGATGCCGGGCGAGTTATCCCAAGTAACCACACGAACTCCGCCGTACCGCGTCAGAGCCGACACGAGCACCACAACTGCAATCAGAGCCACAAGTCCGGCCACTGTGTTAGGACTTATTGATCGTCACCGGACCCAGAGTGATCCCAGGGCCCTGGCGTGTGCCTCGGACGTCTGGTCGATCACGTGATGCCGGAGAGGGCGAGGACACGGTGGCGTTCGGTGTGGGCTCGGCGTCCGGCGGCGGTGTCGACGTATCCGGCGAGCTTGAGCGCGCCGCGGATCAGGTCGCGGACGGCAGCGACCGGCAACTCACCATGGAACAAGACGGGATGAGCCGGATAAAGCGGCGGTTGGCTCTGTTTGCGATGAACATGCACAGAGCCAATCTGCCCGACAACGACAGCCGCGCCACTGCGGCGGCCACCGGATTCGGTCACTACGGCGCACGCGAGGCTGGAAACTGTCGGCTTTCCCGGGAAAAGATCGAACTGGCCTGTCCGTTCGGCACAGTCCGCGATAGTGGTCCCCGAATATCGTTGTCCAGATAGATGGAGTGGGCTGGCCGTGACACGGATAAACAGTGGGATCGGGCGCATTCTGACAGTCGGTGTGGCGGCTGTGGCGTTGGCGTTGTCCATGAGTTCCCCGGCTTCGGCCAGTGCCCAGGCGGCAGCGAACAGGGTCTGCGCCAAGGTGTACGTGCAGGGCTCCGGCTGGACGGCTGAACAGTGTGCCAACGCCGGGCAGTCCGTGTCGGTCGGCGCGGCCGGAGGGGGGCGCGCGATCGAGGCCGTTCAGATGGCGGTCGCCGGGAGCAGTCTCTGTGCCAGGGGCTATCGGCAGGGCAGCGGGTGGGGGGCGGAGAAGTGCGCCGCGTCCGGCACCCGCATCACGCTCGGCTCCGCAGGTACGGGGCTGCGCCTGGAATCGGTGATTTTCAGTGTGCAGACAGGGACGATTTGCGGCAACTCCTATGTGCAGAGCGTGGGCTGGAACCCGGTCTGGTACTGCGGGGTCGACGGCGAGACCAACGCGATCGGCACCACCGGGCAGAACAAGCGTATGGAGGCCGTGTCCTTCATGATCTGTCGGTCGATCGAGAGCTGCTGACCAACGACGTCAAGCAGGCGAACCCGGCCGCGCTGAGCCCGGCCGGATCGAGGCGTCCCAGCACGGCGCGCAGGGTCTTCTCGCTCGGCACCCGATAGCGGCCCGCGCCGAACTCAAGCGCCAGTTCACCTCGGAATCAGCGGACAAGCTGCTCAACGAGCTCTATTCCGGGACCAACTAGTCCACCCCCTTTCCGGATCATGCCGTGTCGTCCTCGTCCAGCTCCGGCCCGTCCGGGTCGCGCAGCGGGCGCAGGGCGCCGACGGCCCGGGTCGAGGCGGTTGGGCGACGGCGGCGTCGATGTAGTTCGTCGTCCAAGGTGTCTCAGGCGGCGCAGCTCCCACGGACGAGACGTGACGGGCGTCGCGGCCACGTGCCGCAGCGGCCGCTCAGAGGTGGCCGTCCAGGAACTTCCGTACCTCGGCGATGGTCATGGGCCCCGTGCCGTGCGCCACCGCCTCTCCCTCCTTCAGCAGGACGTAGGACGGGGCTCCGGTGATCCCGTATCGCTCGGTTGCGGCCGGACAACGCGTGATGTCGGCGCGGACGGCCGTCAGGCGGCCCGTGTAGTCGTCGGCGATGCCACCCACGACGAGGTCCATCACCCGGCAGGGCTCGACTGCCTTGGGCCATGTCCCGGTGAAGTATGCGAGGACCGGAACTGCGCTCATCCCGAGGATGAAATCGAACTCCGCGTCCTCACGGGGTCGGTGAACCCGCTTCGCCATGCAAGCTCCTGACCTCGCGCTCCGTCGTTCCTTCCCCATCATCCCCCGCGCGGTGTGCCAGGCCGGACCGGTCGGTCGTCCGGTCTTCCGGTCGTCCGGTTGACCTGTCGGAAGGGAGGCACGGGGCCGCCGGAGAACCACGGTGGTCCCCGGCGCGAGCGGCCCGGCTCCCCCGCCCCTGGTGATCCGGCATAGCTGCCCAGATCGCCGACCAGATGCTCGACGAGCGCGTCGACGAGCGGGTCGGTGCGCATCGTCCACCGGATCCAGTCGAGCCGTATCCGCCACCGTGCTTCTCAGGGACAGCGCCCCCGGCGAGCTTCCCGAGGCCTTGGCCGGTCTTCACGTCAATCCCCGGTCTCAGCCGGCTGACGGCACCGGGAACGAGGCACGGTTCCTGGACCGCTCGCGGACGCAGTCGCGGTCGTGGTCGTGGACGGTCGGCGTACGCGTCAGCCGGCCCGGAGACCGACCGCCAGCGTCAGTTCAAGGACCCGCTGCGGCGATGCGAGATCCGGAAACAGCTCCCGCAGCTGCGACATCCGATACCGGACCGTCTGGGGATGGACGAACAACGCCGCCGCCACCTCGTCCCGTCTGCCCTGGTGCAGCAGCCACGCCCGCAACGTCTCCTCCAGCCGCCGTGCGGTCGCGACGGGCAAGGTCCGCAACGGTGCGAGAGCCCGGGCACGCAGGTCCGCGAACGCGTCCGCGTCGGCGCTCAGCACCAGCTCGGGCAAGTGGTCCTCGGTGTCGCGGATATCGGAGGAGAGGGAGCGCGCGCGTACGGCTCGTGCGTACGAGGCGGACGCACGAGTCCATGGCCGGGCCGGGCCGGCCACGGCGGTGCGGTCGGTCAGCTGCCGCAGCAGATGTGCTCGGTCGGCATCGGGGACGAGCAGCACACCGGTGGCGTCCGGCAGATCGTCGAGGACGAGGGTGCTCGGGTCGAGCGCGCGGTAGACAGGCCGGGCCTGGGCGGCGGGCAGCAGGACCGCGGTCAGTGAGACCGGAGGCTGCCACCCGGCCCGTTGCGCAGAGGCCAGCAGCACGTCCGGTCTCGCGCCGGCGAGGAGGTCGCGGGCCAGGTGTTCCAGGTGGCGCTCGTGGGCCCTGCCATGGGCGGCCAGTTCGTCGGCGTGGCCCGCGGCGCTCGCGGCGGAGAGCTCGTCGATGTAGGCGAAGGTCAGTTCGGCGAACTTGGCGACCTCGGCGGCGGGCAGACCTGCGGGTACGGCGCCTGCTGCCAGGCCGCGCCAGGCCACGCGGGCGCCGACGCGGTAGGCGCTGAGCAGGGCGTCCATCGAACGGCCGTCGCGCGCCTCGCCGCGGCCCAGCTCGTAGGCCGCGTCTCCGGCGTCGCCGCCTGTGGCGTTCCCGCTCGCGAGGTCCAGGTAGTGCCCCAGGGCGGTGCGGACGGCTCGGCGGATGGTGCCGCCCATGCGGCCCGAAAGGGCGTTGGCGTAGGGAGGGACCTCGTCGATGATCGCCTGGACGACTTCGTCGGCGGTGCTCCTCAGCGCGGCCCGAAGTGCGGTGACCGTCGTCTCGTCCAGAGCCAGTTCGCTGGCCCTCCGTATTGCATGGCTCACGTTTTTGTTCCCTGCGAACAATTCAGCCGAACAGATTTACGTCCTGCGGTCAGGACTTTACGCCCTGAGGCGCAGCAAGCTGGAGTCATGACGAGTACAGCCCTCCGCAGCAAGGCGTGGAAACTGCTGGAGATGGTCACGACGCCGCTGCTGCCGTCGGACTACCTCGACCTGGTCAGCCCGCTGCGTGCGGGCGCCGACCTGCGTGGGCGCATCGAGGCCGTGCACCCCGAAACGGGTGACGCCGCGACCATCGTGATCAGGCCGGGACGAGGCTGGCGCGGCCACACGGCTGGTCAGTACGTGCGGATCGGGGTCGACGTCGACGGGGTGCGCCTGTGGCGTGCCTACTCCCTCACCTCGCCGACGAACCGCCGGGACGGCCGCGTCACGATCACCGTGAAGGCGATCCCGGACGGCAAAGTCAGCGACCACCTGGTCCGCAGGGCGAAACCGGGCACGCTGATCCAGCTCGACCAGCCGACCGGTGACTTCGTGCTGCCGCGGGCCAAGCCCGCCAAGGTGCTCTACCTGACGGCCGGCAGCGGCATCACGCCCGTGATGGGCATGCTGCGCGACACCGAGTTCGACGACGTCGTCATGGTCCACTGCGCGCCACGGCCGCAGGACGTGATCTTCCGCAATGAACTGCACGACCTGGTCGCGGACAAGAAGCTGCGGCTCACCGAGGTGCACACCGACACGGACGGCAAGCTCGACATCGCCCGTCTCGACGAACTGGTGCCCGACTGGGCCGAGCGCGAGACCTGGGCCTGCGGGCCCGCGGGCCTGCTCGACGCCGCCGAAGAGCACTGGAGTGAGCACGGCGTACAAGAGCGCCTGCACACCGAACGCTTCCGCCCCGGCATCGTCGTCACCGGCGACGGCGGCGAGGTCACGTTCAGCGCCACCGGCAAGACCGTCACCGCGGACGGCGCCACGCCGTTGCTGGACGTCGGCGAGGAGGCCGGCGTGCTCATGCCGTCCGGGTGCCGCATGGGCATCTGCTTCGGCTGCGTCACGCCGCTCAAGGCGGGCGCCGTCCGTGACCTGCGCACCGGCGAGATCACCGAGGCCGAGCCGGGCGTCCTCATCCAGACCTGCGTGTCCGCCGCGGCGGGCCCCTGCGACATCGAACGGTAGGAGCACCTTGACCGCCATCGACCCCACCGCCCACCTGAGCGCGGAGCAGATCGAGGAGCTCGGCCGCGAGCTGGACGCGATCCGCGACGAGGTGATCGCCAGCCGTGGTGAGAAGGACGCCGCCTACATCCGTAAGGTCATCTCGGCGCAGCGCAAGCTCGAGCTGGTCAGCCGGGGCGTGCTGCTGTTCTCGTTCTTCCCGCCCGCGTGGCTGATCGGCACCGCCGGTCTGTCCGTGGCGAAGATCATGGACAACATGGAGATCGGCCACAACATCCTGCACGGCCAGTGGGACTGGATGCGGGACCCGAAGATCCACTCCACCACCTGGGAGTGGGATCACGTCTCGCCGTCCGAGCAGTGGAAGCACTCGCACAACGAGCTGCACCACACGTACACCAACGTGATCGGCAAGGACAACGACCTCGGCTACGGCATCATGCGCGTCGACGAGGACCAGAGGTGGCATCCGTTCCACCTCGGCCAGCCGCTGTGGAACTTCCTCAACGCCTGCTTCTTCGAGTACGGCATCGCCGCGTACGACCTTGAGCTCGGCAAGAACCTGCACAAGCGCCGCCGCAACAACCCGGAGTTCCGCGCGCGGGTCAAGGCCGTGGGCCGCAAGATCCGCAAGCAGGTGCTCAAGGACTACGTGATCCACCCGCTGCTGTCGGGCCCGTCGTTCCTCACCACGCTCGCCGCCACGTTCACCGCGAACCTGGTCCGCAACATCTGGACCCACTCGGTGATCATGTGCGGGCACTTCCCCGAGGGCGTGCAGGTCTTCGAGCGCCGGTCGATCAAGGGCGAGACGCGCGGCCAGTGGTACCTGCGCCAGATGCTGGGCTCGGCCAACATCAGCGGCAGCAGGGCCATGCACTTCATGACCGGCAACCTCTCCCACCAGATCGAGCACCACCTGTTCCCGGACCTGCCGAGCAACCGGTACGCCGAGGTCGCGGTCAAGGTGCGCGCGCTGTTCGAGAAGTACGAGCTGGAGTACGTCACCGGGCCGCTGCCCAAGCAGGTGTTCTCCGCGTGGCACAAGGTCTTCCGGCTCTCGCTCCCGAACAAGAAGCCCAAGGTCAAGACGCCCGACCGCGAGCAGGAGCTCGTCGCGGCCTGATTCCGGTATTGGTTCAGATCTTTCGGCCGTACCGGCCGTACCGGCGGCACCGGCGGCACCGCCGGGCTCGGTGAGACCCGTCGCGGACGGTGGGCGGCCGCGACATCAGACCGTACGACACAGGATCCGGGCAGCCCGGCGTCGACCTGCCGCGGCCGGGCCGGCACCGGGGGCGTACGCGCACTCGGTCTGCCGACGGGCGGGCTGGGCGAAAGGCACGGGCTGTGACGTGGACACTGCCGGACCCGATGCTCGCCGCCCCTGTGTCCGACCCTGCGCCGCCCCCGGGATGGGCGGGTGAGCCGAAGGTCGATGGCCACCGGACCGTGCCGTGGCGGACCGAGGACGGCGTCCGGCTTCAGTCGCGCACCGGCCGCGACGTCACCGCGCTCTGGATGGACCTGGCCGTAGCCGCCATGCGCCTGCCGCCCGGCATGGTCCTGGACGGCGAGGCCGTGGTGTACGTCGCCGACGCTGACGGCCGTGCGCGGATCAGCTTCACCACAGTGCAGTCCCACGCGCTGTCCCGCCCCCGCCGCGAGAGGGAGCTCAGCGACCAACACCCGGCGACGTACGTGGCGTTCGACGTGCGCGTGCTCGCCGACGTCGGCCCGCCGATCGAGCCGGTGTGGTCGACCACCGACCGCAGCGAGGCCCTGCTCTGGTACACGGCGATCGAGGGGACGGGCGGTGAGGATCTCGTCGAGTACGTCGCCCACGTCGCCTTGGGTGCTGTAAGAGGCGGTGACGTACAGGGTGCGGGACACCTTGTACTCGTTGTCGGCGGTGAAGGTCCCTCCGCCGCCTCCGGTGCACGCGTCCTCCACGGCGAGCGGACGGAGGGTGAGGGAGGGGACGGCGTCGTGTGCGCGGGCAATGCCACGAAGCCGTTGTTCGGTCGTCTCACGGGCCTGCTGAGCCTGGCGTCTTCCGGCGAGTCGGCGCACCGTCCTCGGACGAGTCCTGCTGATGTAGTCGTAGACATTGCCGAGAACGAGGACACCGGCGGTGGCGGAGATACGGGTCACACGCCCCAGGGCGTGTTTCGTCCTCGTCCTCCAGCTCACCGCTTGGCCTGCCGCTGGGCGCACTCGCAGATCCCCGGACGCACTCATGCGATGGGACCGCCCCCAGCGCCCACTGCCAGGACGGCTGGAGGAAACCGGAGAACGCTCGTCAGCCGCCGGATCGGCTACGGGCGCTCGGGCCGGGACGAAGCTCCTCGCCCTTGCGACTGCGGAGACGGCGTGCTCGACCGCCGGCTGGTCTGCGGCACTCCAAGACCAGGGTTCCAGGCGGGGGCGCCAGGACGCCCTTCGACAACGGCGGCCGGGTGCAAGGCCGGTGGGATCCGTCGCCGGGCAGGGTGATCTCACCGTCGAAACCGAAGCCCCGTAGCACGGCGGCCGAGGCGCAGCCGGCCTGCGACGCCCCGACGACGATGCGGCGCCGTGCGGTCGTGTCGGCGCCGAAGCCATGGACCTGTTCAGGGCTGCTACGGGGAAGGCGCGCACCGCGGGTCGGCGAGCGGTTCGCGTGTCGGCGGGATCTCGGCGACATCGATGACCGGTTCGGCGTCCTCCTGGGATGCAGCGGCTCCGGGGCGACTTGCCCGCTGCATCCCGTGCGCGCGGTCAGCTTTCGCCGGCGAAGCTCGTGTTGTGCTCGTGGATGAGCCGCAGCGCCGTCTCACGGTCGCGTGCGTCGAGGGCGTCGACGAGGTCGCGGTGGAGTTCGTGGCGCTGTGCGATGTACTCGGCGAGCGGCTGGTCGCTGCCGGGCAGTACGGCCAGGGTGTGGGTCTCGATGAGGTCGAGCAGGTTCTTGTAGAGCGACCTCAGCAGCGGGTTCGGGCTGATCGCGGCGATACGGGCGTGCAGCTTCCAGTTGGCGTGCACGAAGGCGACGGGGTCGGCCGCCGTGACCGCCTCCGCCATGGCCTCGATCTGCTGCCGGAGGTCCGCGATGTCGGCCGGCGAGGCGTGCCACAGCGCGTCCTCGATCAGCAGCGGGTCGAGCGCGTCACGGATGCGCACGGCGGCCGCGACATCCGTCTCCTGGGCGTCCAGCGCGAGGACGGAGTTGCCGAGGCGCACCATGGGGGACTGCTCGGCCACGAAGATCCCGCCGCCCGGACCGGGTCTCACGGTGACCAGGCCACGGGACTGGAGCAGACGGAGCGACTCGTTGAAGGTCCCGACCGAGACCGCGCACTGGGTACGCAGCAACTCCTTCGTGCCGAGCCTGGCACCCGGTGGTGCGGCCTCGGCGAGCGCGGCGATGCGCTGCGCCGCCTGCTCGGCCCGGCTGGACGCACTCGTGCGTGCGGCATCGTGTGCGGTACTCAAGGCTCTCCTTCGACGGCTCACTGAATTCATTATGAAGGTTACCCCGATCCCCCCTTGACGTCTCCGGAACCGCGGGCGCAACATCAACGTAATCATCATGCTGAATTGGATTCCGGCAGGGTGACCCCATGACCCCGACGAGGAGCGCACCATGCGGATCGCCAATCTCTCCGGCCGACTGGTCCTGATCACCGACGACCAGGCCCGCGCCGTCGACGTCGAGAAGGCCAGCGGCGGACGCTTCGGCGCCGACCCGCAAGCCGTCTACGAACGCTGGGCGGAGTTCCGGTCCTGGGCCGGCTCGGCCGAGCTCCCGCAGGGGCAGCGCTTCGAGGCCGCCCGCCTCGGATCGCCCGCGCCGGCACCGCGCCAGCTGCTCGCCATCGGGCTCAACTACCGCGCGCACGCCTCGGAGTCGGGCTTCGAGGCCCCCGAGGGCCTGCCCCCCGTCTTCACCAAGTTCGCCACCAGCATCAGCGGCCCGGTCACCGAGGTCGCGCTGCCGCCCGAGGGGCACACCGACTGGGAGGTGGAGCTGGTCGCCGTCATCGGCGCTCGCGCCGAACGCGTCTCCGAGGCGGATGCCTGGTCGCACATCGCCGGACTCGCGGCCGGCCAGGACATATCTGAGCGAATCACCCAGCTGGCGGGCCCCGTCCCGCAGTTCGGCCTCGGCAAGTCCTTTCCCGGGTTCACGCCCATCGGTCCGTGGCTGGTCACCCCGGACGAGTTCGACAACCCGGACGACCTCGAGCTCTCCTGCTCCATCAACGGCGAGGAGGTCCAGAAAGGCCGTACCGGAGACCTGATCTTCTCCGTCCCTGCGCTCGTCTCGAAGCTCTCCGCCGTTCTGCCGCTGCTCCCCGGCGACGTCCTCTTCACCGGTACCCCGGCCGGCGTGGGCCTGGGCCGCGATCCGCAGCGCTGGCTGGCCCCCGGCGACGTACTGGTCTCGTCCGTCGAAGGCATCGGCGAACTGCGCCAGAGCTTCAAGGGCTGACGCACCCGCCCGGGTCACGGAACCGGACAAAGGAGTCCCCTTCATGCCGCTGCACTGCCTGACCTCCCTCACCATGGGGGTCCCCAACGTCGGCGAGACCGCCGCCTACTACGCCGACTTCGGCCTCTCGCCCGAGAGCGATGGCTGGTTCGCCACCCGCGACGGCGGCCGCCAGCTGCGCATCGTGCACGCTCCGACCCGCCGCCTGATCGAGGTGCGCATCGGCGTCGACGACCCTGACGACCTGGCCGGCGCGGCCTTCCGCCTCGACCGCATCGGCGTGCCGAGCGAGGCGAGAGGCCCGTCGCTGACCGCGTACGACAAGGCCACCGGCGTACGCGCCGTTGTGGAGATCGCTCCGCGCCTGATCCAGCAGACCGTCCCGGCCACGCCCTACAACGGGCCCGGCCGCATCGAGCGCACAGGCTCCCGCGCCCCCGGCGTCCTGCGCACCGCTCCCGTGCGGCCGCGCAAGCTCGGCCACGCAGTCGTCGGCACCAC
Organism: Streptomyces sp. NPDC002623; assembly: GCF_053592635.1. Classification (NCBI taxonomy): domain Bacteria; kingdom Bacillati; phylum Actinomycetota; class Actinomycetes; order Kitasatosporales; family Streptomycetaceae; genus Streptomyces; species Streptomyces sp. NPDC002623. Next base: position 42,833 of record NZ_JBSFWB010000038.1, read on the forward strand.
CGACTTCGAGGCGACCACCGCGTTCTTCCGCGACGGTCTCGGCTTCAGGGCCAGCGACTACATCAAGGACGCCGGCGCGTTCCTGCGCTGCTCCACCGACCACCACAACATCCTCGTCCTGAACGCGCCGGTCGCCTTCCTGCACCACACGTCCTGGCAGGTCGATGATGTCGACGACGTGGGACGCGGCGCGAGCGCGATGCTGGCGGACCACCCCGAGCGCCACATCTGGGGCCTGGGCCGCCATCATGCGGGGTCGAACTTCTTCTGGTACCTCAAGGACCCGGCCGGCAACTTCTCGGAGTACTACTCCGACATGGACTGCGTCGTCGACGACCAACTGTGGGCACCCGAGGTCCTCGAAGGCGCCAAGGGGCTGTTCAACTGGGGCCCGCCGCCGCCCCCGTCCTTCCTCCACCCCGAGGACCTCGCTGCTCTCATGACCGGCACCCACAGCGCGGAGAAGTGACCCGATGACCCGACACACCCCACGTGAAGAGCGCATCCACGACGTCGCCCTCGTCGGCTTCGGGCCCGTCGGCCAGCTCCTGTCCCTGCTGCTCGCCCGCGCCGGCCACGACGTCCTCGCGCTCGAACGCTGGCCCCAGCCGTACGACCGGCCGCGCGCCGTGCACTTCGACGACGAGATCGGCCGCGTCTTCCAGGCCGCAGGCGTCGGTGAGCAGGTACGGGCGGTCACCGAACCGGTACCGGACCACTACGAGTGGCGCAACCGCGACGGCGACGCCCTCGTCCGCATCGACTGGTCGGGTACCGGCCCCTCTGGGTGGCCGGTCGCCAACTTCTTCTCCCAACCCGAGCTGGAGGCCGTCCTCACCACGGCCGCCGCCGGACATGAGGGCATCGCCCTCCGCCGGGGCCAGGAGGTCACCGACCTCCAGGAGCACGACGATCACATCGAGTTGACCACCGGCACGAAGGAGACCTTCCGCGCGCGCTATGTCGTCGGGACCGACGGTGCCAACAGTTTCGTGCGCTCCCGCATGAAGACCGCCATCACCGACCTGGGTTTCTTCTACGACTGGCTCATCATCGACGTCCTCCCGCAGGAGAACGACGCCGTCTGGGCGCCGATGAACTGGCAGCTGTGCGACCCGAAGAGACCCACGACCATCGTCTCAGGCGGCCCCGGACGGCGCCGCTGGGAGTTCATGCGGCTGCCCGACGAGAGCGTCGAAGACCTCAACACCCTTGACGCCGCATGGGATCTGCTGAAGCCATGGGGCCGGACTCCCGGCAACACCACCATCGAGCGGCACGCCGTCTACACCTTCCAGGCCCGTTGGAGCGACACCTGGCGTGAGGGCCGGCTGCTGCTCGCCGGGGACGCCGCTCACCAGATGCCTCCGTTCGCCGGGCAGGGCATGTGCTCCGGTCTGCGCGACGCGATGAATCTCGCCTGGAAGCTCGACCTGGTGCTGGCCGGCACCGCGTCCCCCACCCTCCTGGACACCTACACCAGCGAGCGCCGCGACCATGTCCAGCACGCCATCGCCATGTCGATGGCACTCGGCCGGGTCATCTGCGTCCCCGACGAGCAGGAGGCCGCCGAGCGCGACGCCCGCATGATCGCCGGCGATGCGGACCCCGCTCGCGTACTGCCGAACACGCCCCCGCCCGTCCTGGGGGACGGCGTACTGCAACGCGCCGGCGACGGCGCCACCCGCGCCGGGAACGTCGGGCATCTCACCCCGCAACACCGGGTCACCCACAAGGGCAGGACCGCGCCGCTGGACGACATCACCGGCGGCGGCTTCCTCATCCTGACCGACGGCGATGCGGCCTGCTCCGAACTCGACTCCTCCGACCTGGAGTTCCTCGACCGAATCGACGCGAAGATCGTCTCGCTCTCCCCCGGCGTCCGCGACGCGGCAGACCCCGCAGGTGCGCATCACGTCGACACCGACAACGCCTACCTGCCGCACATGCGGGACCACGGCCACGTCGCGGCGATCATCCGTCCCGACTTCTACCTGTTCGGCGCAGCCGGTTCACCCGCCGAACTGCACCGACTCGTAGGCCAGTTGAGAAAACGGCTGCGGATCCTTCCGACCGGCCGAACGAGCCTGCCGGGCGCATCGCGCGCGCCCCTCGCCACGGCGTCCGACTGACCCGGCCGGTCCGCCCCTCTGGATCACGCACAAGGAAGTCGCCGCACCGGTGGCGTTCCTGCACCACACCTGGCGCCAAGGCCATGCTGGACGACCACCCCGACCGGCACGTGTGGGGACTTGGCCGGCACCACCTTGCCGGGCTCATGACCGGCTCGCACAGCGACCAGTCAGACTCTCCAAAGGAGTTCACATGATCGATCTCAGGGATCTAGACCCCTCGGCCCCGTTCCTGACACAGCTCCAAGGGCCGGACGACGGCCAGCCCATCACCTTCGTCAACGTCTTCCTCGCCCCCGAAGGAGAGGTCGACAAGGTCATCGACGTCTGGCGTGAGGACGCACTGCTCATGAAGGCGCAGCCCGGCTTCATCTCCGGCCAGCTGTATCGCGGCATCGGCGACAGCCGCATCCTCACGAACGTGGCCGTCTGGGAGAACCTGACCTCCCTCAAGGACGCGTTCATGCGCGAAGCGTTCCAGAACACGCTGACGCTCTACCCGGACGGCTCCCTCTCGCACCCCCTGATCATGCACAAAGCGGCGGTGGCGGGGGTGTGTGTCGCATGACGACCCCTGCCGAACGCCAGGAGAGCATCACTTTCACGGAACTCGATCCCGGCCAGGAATTCGCCGCCCAAGTAGGCCTCGACAGCGGCCCCTGCACTCTCCTCGACATGCTGATCGTCCCGCCGGGAGCAGTGGACGAGGTCATCGGCCACTGGCGGCAGCACGCGGACTACATGAAGACCCAGCCCGGCTTGATCAGCGTCCAGATGCACCGGGCAGTCGGGGACGGGGGCACTCTCATCAACCTCGCCGTGTGGGAGTCCCCGGCCGCGCTCCTCGCGGCCGTTTCCGCCCCTGAGTTCGCGGCCATCGCGACGGACTACCCGCCCGGCACCGTCTGCACACGACAGCTGCTCCGCAAGGAAGCGGTCGACGGCGTCTGCGTGGCATGAGCCCCGAACAGCACGCCCCGGCCGTGACAAGTCACAGGGGGTCCAGGGAGGTGACCGTAGCGAAGAGCAGACGGCCCTCCCGGCCGGCGCTCGTCGGAGCCGACGGCCACGGTCCGCCAGGCGCAGACGGGGCATCCTGGCGTCTGCGCCTGGCGGGGCTTGTCCCGCTCAGCGAGCCTATGACTGGCGGTAACGGCCGGCAGGGATCGGGGCGTTGCCTCCCATGAGGGCCGTTTCGGCGGACAGGAGGGCGTCGAGGGCGGCTTCCTGGTCCTCCAGGCCGGGTACACAGACCGTCTCGCCCAGTTCCAGGCCCGCCAGGCTGGCCTGGGCCACGCCTTCCGGGGTCATGGCGAAGGGCAGGTCACGTGCGTAACCGCCGTTGAACTCCGTTGCCACCACGCCCGGGCAGACCACCTGGGCGCGGACGCCGGTGTCAGCGAGTTCGAGGGCGAGCGTGCGGGTGAAGGCCACCGTGGCGGCCTTCGCGGCTGTGTACAGGGTGCGCGGCGGCATGCGGGGGTCGGCGATTCCGGCGGTGAAGGCGAGCAGTGAGGCGACGGTGATGATGCCGCCCTGGCCGGCGTCCAGCATGCCGGGAAGGGCAGCACGGGTCAGCTGGATGGACGCACCGGCGTTGAGGGTGATCAGGGAGCCGATCTCGGCCGGGTCGACCTCGGCGAGCGGGGCGTAGCCTCCGACTCCCGCATTGCTGATCAGCAGCCGGACGTCACCGAGGAACAGGCGCGCGGTGACCGCGTCGAGGCCTTCGCGCGTGCCGAGGTCCGCGGGCAGGACCTCCACCGCGGCACCGGCCCTGCGTAGTTCGTCCGCCACCTCGGCAAGGCGGTCGGCCCGCCGGGCGACCAGCACGAAGTCGTGGTCGTCGGCGAGCCGGCGGGCGTAGGCGACACCGATGCCGGACGAGGCACCGGTAATGAGAGCGAGTTCGCGTGACATGACTCCACAATCACTCAATCATTTGCCTCATGTCAAATGATTGATACATGCTCGATGTCGTATTCTCGCGGCGTGACACACGACGACAAGGGACCCATCGCCGCCGACGCGCTGGACCGGGTGAGCTGGGCACTGCGTCGGGCGGAGTGGGCGGTGCAGGGCCGCAAGGAGCAGCGGCTGCGGTCGCTGGGCATGGTGGCGTCGCACTACGCCCTCCTGATCAGCGTCCACACCGAGCCCGGCCTGACCGGCGCGGAGCTGGCCCGACGACTGAACGTCACCCCGCAGGCGGTGGCCTCCCTGGTGGCCCGCCTGGAGGACCGGGGCCAGCTGGAACGCCGGCCGCACCCGCGCCATCGCCATGTACAGGAACTCCATCTGACGGACGTCGGCCGCGAGGCCCTGCGACTGGCCGATGCCGTGGTCGACGAAGTCGAGAAGAAGATCACCGAGGAGCTGGGCCCCGAGAACGCTGCGCAACTGCGAGCGCTGCTCGGCCAGGTGGCCGACGCGGTCCGGGAGGCCTGACCGGTACGCGCGGGCCCCTGCCCGGCCGGCCGAACTCAAGGAGTGGCCGAGGCCCTCGGAGCCTCCGGCCGGACCGCAGCCCGGCGGCGCCGACAGCTGCACAGCACCGTCAACCCACACGTGGCCACTCGGCGTAGCGCAGCGGACGGCCGAGCTAGTACTCCAGCTGTAGATCGTGATCTTCATGTCTGATTCGCGGCTTGTCGGCGGTAATGGCTGGCCTGGGCTCGGGCCTGGTGGCGGCGGCGCCAGGCGGACCAGCGGAGCCGGTGGGCTGCATCGTGCACGGGGCGGACGATCAGCGTCGTGAACAGTCGCTGGATCTCGTTGCAGGTGAGCGGGATCAGTTCGTCCGGGGCGGGATGGCGGGCGTGTTCGTCGGCGCGGACGACGGCGAGGAAGGCGTGAGCGAGCATGGCGAGGGTGACCCAGCGGGACCAGGAGGTATAGCGGCGAACCTGGTGCTCGTCGAGTGCGGCCAGGCCCTTTCCGGATTGGAAGAACTCCTCCACCCGCCATCTTGATCCAGCGACTCTGACCAGCACGGCCAACGGCACGGACGCGGGCGAGTAGCAGCGGTAGTAGGCGAGTTCACCGGTGCTGCGGTTACGGCGGATCAGCAGCTGACGACTCCCGGGGCGGGGGTCGGCGAGGTCGATGACTGCCCAGTTGTAGAAGCGGTGCCCCTTGGCCCCGGCCCCTGCCGATAGCTTCTGCCAGGCCCGCTTGGGCACCGTCTTGGACAAGATGTCCGCACGGAACTTCCCCGCACCGGTGGTGACTTCGTGCGAGCAGGCCACCGCGAGGACGTAGCCGGTGCCGCGTTCCTCCAGTGCAGTTCGCAGCTTCGGGTTGCCGCCGTAGACCTCGTCCCCCGCCACCCAGGCAGCCTGATGGCCGGCGTCCAGGAACCGGGCGACCATACGAGTGGCCAGCTCCGGCTTGGTCGCGAAGACGGTGTCCTCGTCCAGGCCCGCAGCCCGGCAGCGGTCGGGGTCCAAGGTCCAGGAGCGCGGAACGTAGAGTTCCCGGTCCACGGCGGCGTGGCCGCGCTGACCTGCGTAGACCAGATAGACAGCGACTTGGGAGTTCTCAATCCTGCCGGCGGTGCCGGTGTACTGGCGCTGCACCCCGACCGTGCTGGTGCCCTTCTTCACGTCCCCGGTCTCGTCGACCACCAGTACCGCCCGGTCGTCGTGCAGATGCTCCACCACGTACTCCCGTACGTCATCGCGTACCGCATCGGCATCCCACTTGGCCCGGCCCAACAGGTGCTGCATACCGTCCGGAGTGGTCTCGCCGGCCCACTCCGCGATTGTGTGAGGTCGGACCGGGGTGCCCTGCCGACGTTGCCGTCGGTGGGTTTCCCCGGCCCGCCTCCCGAACCGGACGTGCCCGATCTCCAGGCATCCGGCTCTCCACAAGTCCTCTCAGACGGCCGCTGTCATCGTGGTCCCGCTGGGCCAGGGCGAGGGGATCTTGTTCCCGCGATAGAGGTAGCGGTTTGTGCGCACCTTCGCGCACCTGAACAAGACGACCTCGTCGTGTGCGGGCCACCATTGGCCCGCACAGTAACGACGGCGCAGGTTCTTCCAGTTGGACCGGCGGTGTTTGCGCTGCAGCCATCCGAAGACCTGGCGCCAGGTGAAGGCCGACAGGTACTGGAAGGTCGCGGACGACACCCCGTGCCGGAAGTACGCCGTCCAGCCGCGCAGCACCGGGTTGAGCTGGTGCAGCACGACTGCCAGCGGCAGGTTCGTGTCCTGTCGGCACAGCGTCTTGACCTTCTCCTTGACGGCCTGGAGGGCCTTCTTGGAGGGGTAGAGATAGACGTAGTGCTTCTGGGTCCCGCGTTTGCGGTGACGCTGGAGGCGCCACCCGAGGAAGTCCAGCCCCTCGTCGATATGGGTGATGGCTGTCTTCTCCACCGACAGACGCAGTCCCATCGGGGCGAGTGCTTCCGCCGCCTGGGTGCGTATGTCTTCAGCCTGCTCACGGGTCCCGGTCACGGCGATCAGAAAATCGTCTGCGTACCGGAAGAGCCGGTAGTTGGCGAGGTTCTGGCGACGTCGCCGGGCCCGCTGGCCCTGCGTGAAGTTCGGCCCGCCCGGACTGGCCGCGATGAACTCATCGAGGACCGACAGGGCGATGTTGGCCAGCAGAGGCGAGAGGATCCCGCCCTGCGGAGTGCCGGTATCGGTGTCCTTGGACTGGCCGCCCTCGCTGAGGATGCCCGCCTTCAAGAACGCCTTCACCAGGTCAAGAACGCGTCGGTCCCCGACTCGGCGGCGCACCCGGCTCATCAGAGCCGTGTGGTCGATCGAGTCGAAACACGCCTCGATATCCCCCTCCACCATCCACTCATAGGAGCTCTTGGCGAAGTGGTGTGCCTCGGCGAGCGCGTCATGAGCCCGGCGTTTGGGGCGGAACCCGTAGGAACACGGGAGGAAATCCGCCTCAAAGATCGGCTCCAACACCAGCTTCAGGGACGCCTGGACCACCCGGTCCCGCACGGTGGGGATCCCCAGCCGACGGCGCTTGGCCGTCCCCGGCTTGGGAATCATCCGTTCCCGCACGGGAAGCGGGCGGAAAATGCGGTCTTTCAGGTCGGACCGCACCTCGTCGAGGAATGCCTCGACGCCTTGCCCGTCCTCTACGGAGCGAGCGGTCTGCCCGTCCACTCCGGCCGAGCGGGCGCCCCTGTTTCTCCTCACCCGATCCCACGCGACCAGTAGGAACGCGGGATCGGCAACGAGATTGAACAGGTCATCGAACCGGCGATCACGATCGTCGGTCGCCCAACAGTGCAGCTTGGTCTGCATCTCCAGTACCCGGCGCTCGGCCTTGAGCAGCGCGAACTCCAGCGCGTCGGTATTCACCAGCGGCCTCCCGGCATTGCAGCATCCTCCCTGCAGACTTGCTGGCCCCCTTCGCCATGCACGGAGCTTTCCTCCGCTCGGACTACTACGGGGCCTCCGCCCCACCTGCGGCCCTCAGCCGGCAACGGGCCTGCCCTCGATCTCTGGACCGGGTGCCCAGAAAGCGGGGACGACCGCAGGCGGTTCCCACGTTCACCATGTGCCGATCGGCCAGGTCGGCGTCCCGCTACTACCCCGGCAGCATCACCACGCCTACGCCGCAGACCTTCAGCGTGGCCTCCCCACCGGCAGTTGGAGACCGGCTTCGGAGTTGACCGCCCCTGTCGAAGCGAGCGGTCACGCACTGCACCCCGGGCCCATATCCGCCAGATTTGAGCCCGGTGCAAGACTTACGGGGCTTTACACGGGTTCCTCTTCGTACGCCTTCTGGCCTTGCTTGCCGAACCCGACACGTCTGGCAGTACCGTGCCGTCCCGGCGTTGTCAGGGCGGCTTTCCATCCTCACCGGCGTTCCCCGGCTCGGACTGCCCTCAGCTTCTACCCGGCCGCTGCGACGGCCCGGCGGTAGAGGTCTTGCACCTCCACTCGGTCACATAGCGCCTCGTGGCGCACCCAGCAGTTCTTGCGTGGCAGGTCGGCCAATAGACCGAGCACCAACCGCGCCGCCCTGCGCCGGGGTTCGACCCGGGCGAAGCGCCCCGCAATCCGGCCCATCAGGCCCTCGAACGCGTCCCGCCAACGGGCGGGTTCTATGCTGTGACCTGCGGCCACCGTCTCTTCGTCAGTCCACACAACTCACGATGATCAACGGTGGCCGCAGCCGTCTTATCGTCGGCCCTGACCAGCCAACATTACGATCTGTGCCTGGAGTGGGCGGCGGTCGAAGGGGCGACGCAGGCGCACCGTCCCGTATCAGGAGGACATATGCGACGTGGCGAAGTCTGGTGGGCAGATTTCAACGAGCAGCGGGCAGTCGTACTGCTGTCGGGAGAAGAGGCGTCCGGTTTCTTGGCGATGCAGGTCGTCGCTCCCGCGGGTACCGATCTCAGCGGCGTGGCCGTTGAGGTGGCAGTAGGTGCCCCCGAAGGACTGCCTCTCGAAGGCGTCCTGAGAGTCGCACTTCCACGTCCCGACCTCATCCCTTGCACTTGGCTGGTCACCCTGGCCAGGGAAGACCTGATCGGGCAGGCGGGCGTCCTGCCGTCCGCGAAGCTCAGCGAGATCGAGGATGCCCTTCGTCTCGGTGGACTCAAGTAGGCAGAGAGGGATGGACGCCGCCGATGGCGCGGCCGGTCTCGTCGAGATGGTCAATGGTGGCCGCGCCATATCAGCGGCGCCCCCACTCGCAAGATCACGATCTACTGCTGGAGTACTACATCGCCGTTGTCGTTCAAGGCGAAGGTGATGACCTTGCCTTGGAACTGTGCTCCGCTCGGCGTGAAGACGAGTTCGTCCGTGTTTGGCTCCTTGATTTCCCCGGCGTATGTCGCCAGCACCTCGTCTCGTGTGCTGCCCCGATGGATTCCCGATGCGGTCGAGATCGACGAGGGTGAGAGGACAGAGATCGCGACGAGTCGGTCTTCGTGGCTGAAACGCAGCAGCAGACCCTCCGGCCCCCCTTCGATGGACAGGTCCTTACAGTCCGGGCCGCCTGGCCCTTCGGGGATGCGGGATCCGATCGACTGCTCTGCCTCACTGCGGGTCATGCCCATTCGTAGGGGGCCAATTCCGTTGACAGTGACGCGGTGTCTGCTCAGATCGGTCCGTTCGGGTTTCCTGGCATCGATCTCAGACTGCTTGACGAACCGGCTGCCATCCCAGCGCCAGGTGACGTGGCGGAGAATGGACGGGCCGGTGGCATGGCTGTCGCCGGGGCCGTAGAACTTGACGTCTGCAAGGAGGTGCCCCTCGCCGAACCTCACGGTGCCCGGTTGGTACTGCGGGGACAGTTCATCGGCCTGGAACGTTGGCGTGCGGCCGACCTCCCGACCGTCAATCGTTCGGTAGACACGCAGCTCTTGGAGCCTGAAGTTGCTCGGCTGGGGGCTGCAGGAGAACAGCACGGCCGTCACATCACCGAGGCGCGGCACGGTACCCCGGGCAATTCGCTGAGTCTGCACCTCCCAGCGGTCATAGGCGCCGATGCCGCTTCCTCGCGCGGTCCCCTTGCCGTTGCGTACCGTGACCGGCACTGCCTTGCCGACGATGTCGTCACAGGTGAGGCGGTAAGTGCGGTTATTCCAGTCAACGTTGACTCTGGAGGCCAGGAACTGCCCGCCCTGCGTAGTGGACCTACCGGAGTAGCAGTGAGTGTGGCCGGGGCACTTCGTCTCCTTCAGCGCATCCACCAGCCGGAGTGTCAGATCCAGGGTCCCGGCTCGGTAACCGGTGCCGCAGATCGGGTCACGGTGGTTGCACAGGCTCTGTACCCGATCAGGGAACGGAGGGTAGGGGGTACGCAGGCCGCGGCCGAGGATGACGGCCAGCCCCTGCCCCTTCCCGGGGTCGTTCCACTGTGGGTCACCGTACAGTTGCGCGGCGAGTACGAGGTGCCGGCGGCGAGAGTCGGTGAGCAGGAATCTGTCGACGACCCATGCCCCCAGGGAGTAGCCGACGAGCACGAACTTCGTGGACGAGCACTGTCTGACAGCCCGGTCCATAGCGCGCTGGACGGCCGAGACGCCTGCGTTCACATCCGGCTCAACCCCGGTCCGGTTCGTGGCCGTCTTGGCCAGGAATTCCTGCGTCGTCACCTTGGGAAAGAAGATGAGATCCCGAATTGATCGGGCCGTCTTCGCGGCGACCGCAGACTCGAACGTCTCCCAAGTCGCGTTGATGGGCAGGGAGCGCAGATCGCTCTCCTCATTCAAGCCGTGCAGGCCCAGGAAATGAACCGGACACGTAGTAGCTGCGGCAGCAGGCATGGGCGGCAGGCTCACGGAAAGCCCAGAAGGCACTACCAGCGCCGCGGCGAGGGCAACTCTCAAGCAGATACTCCGCGTCATGTCCGGTGGCTCCGTAGGTACGGTCGGCCCACCCCGAGCTGGACCCTCGGACCCTTCCAGGACATCACAGCGCTCAGCGCCGTGCATCTCACGGACCTGCACCGCCGGAGTCTGGTATCGCAGCGGAGACGCTACGGCTGTACGGTTTCGTGACGTCTCCAGTGGATTCATGTGACTGAGTGTCGGTGTGCAACTGAGGCCCTTCAATCTGCGGCGCGCAGACAGTGTGCCGAGCGTTGTCATGCCCTCAGGCGCAGCGTGGCGTACAGCCGCCCGTGCTCCGTTGCCGGGAGAAGGATCACCGGCCGGACCGGGCAACTGCTCTGCTCGCCAACTCTTGCTGTTCGTTTGGCGCCGGCGTCGCGGGCCTCGAAGAGGCGGTCCGCCCAGCGTGGCGGCAGGACCTGGGTGATATCCCGGATCCGGGCGTCGTCGGTTGTGCCTGGCGCGGCCCACGGCGCGCCGGGACACCCCGAGGGCCGTCCTCCATCCCGGTTGGTCCTCCGTCTCGGGTGGTAGCGCACCTCGATGCGTTTGTGGGCGTCTTGAAGGTCTGTCAGGCCCGGCATGCTGTCGCCGTGTATCTGGGCAGGGTCGGTGTGCGACTGTGCGGCCTGCCGGGCGTCAGGCGAGCAGCCCCGCCTCCTGCGCCAGCACCGCCGCCTGGACCCGGTTGGTGCAGTCGGTGCGGGTGAGGATGCTGCTGATGTGGGCCTTGACCGTGCCGGAGCTCAGGTGGAGCTGTGCGGCGATCTCGGCGTTGGAGAGGCCGGTGCCCAGCAGCCGGAGGACGTCCCGTTCAGCCGGTGTCAGGTCCGCGATCCGACGTGATGCGACGTCGCTGCCGTGGCCCAACCGGATCCGGAAGTCGACGAGTTGGCGGGTGACCTGCGGGGCGAGAACGGGTGCTCCGGCTGCGGCGCGGCGTACGGCGTCGATGAGGTCGCGGGGGCCGGTGTCCTTGAGGAGGTAGCCGTGGGCTCCGGCGCGCAGGGCGCTGGTGACGGTCGCTTCCTCGCCGAAGGCCGTCAGCATCACCGCTCGGGTGCGGGGCGAGTGCCGGGCGATCTCGGCGACGGCGGTGATGCCGTCCCCGGGCATACGGATGTCGAGGAGGGCGACGTCGACGAGGTGAGCGCGGCAGGCTTCGACGGCCTCACGGGCGTTCTGTGCCTCGGCCACGATGCGGACCTCGTCGTCGTTCTCCAGGATCAGGCGGATCCCGGCGCGCATCAGCGCCTCGTCGTCGGCGATCAGGACTCGGATCATCGGTTCAGTGTAGAACCGCCATGATCAGCAGGGCGATGGTGCCGCCGATCGTCGGCAGCAACACCAGCAGAGCCGCGCAGCCGCCTCCCAGGAGGCGGGGCCACGTGAGGACCTCCGTGGACAGCGGGGGCCGGGAGCCCGCCCCGCCGGACACCGACCCGGGCGAAGTCGCGTACACGGGCGGCGCGTCGGGCCGGACGGGTATACGGGCGGAGAGGACGAAGCCGCCCTCCGGGCGCGGTCCGGCATGGAGGGCGCCCCCGAGCAGGCTGATCCTCTCCTGGAGGCCGACGAGTCCACTGCGGTTCCCGGCCCCGGGCGAACAGGGCACCGGCGGGGCGTCGTTGACGACGGCGACCACCACCGTGTCCCCTTCCTCCCGGAACGTCACACGGACCGGCGCGCCGGACGCGTGCTTCAGCGCGTTGGTGAGGCCTTCGCGGGTCACACGGTGGACGGCCTGCCGGGTGCGGGCGTCCGCGTCCGTCGGCCCGGTCGCGTTCCAGTGCAGTTCGGCGTCGGCCCCCGCGTTCCGGGAGTCCGCGACCAGAGCCGAGAGATCTTCGCGGGTCCCCCGCTCACCGCTGTCCTCGCCGGACTGGTGACGGAGGACGCCGAGGATGCCGCGCAGCTCGTCCATGGCCGTTCCGGCGGTGGTGTGCAGAAGTTCGGCCTGGGAGGCCAGCGGGGGCGCCTGTCGTTCGGCGGCGAGCTGGAGGGCTCCGGCGTGCACCGAGATGAGGCCGATGCGGTGGCCGAGCACATCGTGCATCTCGGCGGCGATGCGCGCCCGTTCCTCCATGCGGGCCGCCTCCTCGGTGAGGAAGCGGGTCTGTTCGAGGTAGGCGTTGCGTTCCCGCAGCAGCCCCGTCAGCGGGCGGCGACGCCCCATCACCATGCCGGACAGCGCGGGCAGCAGGATGAACAGCGCAGCCACGCCGACGCCTGCGACCAGGTACGGCATCGTCGGGAGTCCGCTGAGGGATTGGGCGGCGATCGACATGAGCACGGCGCCGGCACTGCTCGCCCCGATCACTCCCCAGGCGCGCCGTACGGGGGTGATGCGGCGTACGGCGGACCACACGACGCACGGCACCACCACCATCGCCCACACGTTGTTCCCGGCGATCACCGGCACGCAGCCCAGCACCGTGAGGGCCGGGTACATCCGCCGCGCGGGCACGAGCAGTGCCGCCCACACCCCCAGGAGGGCCACCGCCACCGGGTGGGCCGGCGGAATCAGCGGAACCGGCGCCAGCGAGCACAGCAGGACCAGGCCGGCGAGCACGGACTCGGTCACGACCGCCCGACGGGGCGCAGCGCGCACCGCCTCCCGGATCGCGGCGACCTCGCGGCGCGCCCGGCTGCACGGTCGCACTGCCGGACTCATGTTTCCTCCCTGTGGGCGCCGTTCTCAACGGCTGCTCTCGTCGTACGCGTTGGCGGACCACTGCGGATGCGGATGCGGATGCGTCAGGACGCCTGTGCAGCTCCGCCCGGGACCCGGAGCTCCGGCTCCGCCCGCAGCCCGGCGACGTCCGCCCCGCTCTCGGTCAGCACACGCTCGATCTCCGCCGCGGACTCCGCGTCCGTCCCCTTGTCCAGCAGCGCGGCCAGCAGGTGGGTCGTGCCGACCGTGGGCGAGCCCTGAGCGGAGGCGGTGAACTGGGTGACGTGCAAGAGTCGCTGTTCGAAGTCGGCGTGGCCGCGGACCTCCCGGGGCTCCTCCTCCACGACCCCGGTGGCGGGAAGCAGCACTCGGGTGACAGCATCCTGCCGTACGCCGTGCCGGCGCAGGAGTGCGGCCCCCTGGTTCGCTCCCGTCAGCTTCTCGGGCAGCTCACGCCCCGCGACGGTCAACGACCGGTCCAGCGCCAGGATACCCAGCAGCACATCAACGGGTTCCATCTCCGACGCCCCGCGCCGCACCGCCCCCCGTGGCGCCTGCGTGCGCACCGCACCCACGACTGCGGAACCGAACCCGGCGCCGCCCCCGAATATCCAGGCGGTGAACTTCCGGGTCAGCGGATTACCGCTCTTCCCGAACGTCCCCGCCTTGCGCAGGATCAACACCGAGCCGGGCTCCGGTACTTCGTCGCTCCCCCGCAACGCGTCGATCGCCATCGAGGCAGCCGGGACGTCCATCTTCTCCAGCACCATGGCCTCGCGGGCACGGGTATCGGGCAGCCCGACCAGTGCGCGCGCCACATGCCGGACGCGCACGGAAACGGTGCCCTCCTCCCGGGCGGCCTCCAGCGCCTTGCGCAGACAGGTCCGCAACGCGCCGGTCATCGGCGGAAGTTCAAGGCTTCCCTGCCCCTGACCCCGACCGAGCCCCTGCTCCTCCTTCTCCTTCCGATTCTTTGAGCGCAGCCGCTTGGCCTCCTCCAGCCGGACCTCCCGCCAGAAGGCGTCGATCTCCCGCTCGTCGTCCGGGCTTCCCGCAGTGCCGTCACCCGCGTCCTCACTGACCCACACGGATGTCCCCCGGCACCCGATCGAACCGGCGAGCGAGCCGGCGGCCCTCATCCCGGATGCGATCGCGGAACCCGCGGCCGAGTCACCCGACACGAGCGCATACAGCACGCTTTCCGTACCGACGTCCTCGCGTTCCTGCTTGTCCACCGCGCGCATCGTCTCCAGCAAGAGCTTGACGACGTCCCTCTCGAACTCGGTGGTCACGCCAGCCTCGCGGTCGGACGTTCGCTGGTCCATCGGGCTGTCTTCCTCTCCGTGGTGTTACCTGCCGAGAAGGACGCTAGCCCGCGTTCTCCGGCTCCGCGTCGGCCGACCGGCCATGCTTCCGGTCCGATCGGCCAGGTTCCTCCGTCCGGGCGGACGACGGCCTTACGGGCCCAACGCGGCACCTCTCGCGGACACTTCACGTCCGACAACGGTGCGCCAGCGCCACAGGAGAATGACACCGGGGCGCTGCGCCCCTGAGCGGCTCACCTCTTGCGACATGAGGCGACGTCGGCGGCCACACGGCCGGGACGCGGCATCCAAGGGGTTCGGCCTTGCCGAGCCCGGCTGTTGTTCAGCGCGGGCTCGGGGTGGCGGCGAGGCGGTAGACACCTCACGAAGCCAAGCCGTCAAGCCGCCCTGCGGCGAGCTGCTGGGCCTGGCCGCCGGGCCGGCTCACACGGCCGTCCGGTCGACACCCGGTTCGGGGAGGGGGACGATGGACGGAGCGGCGCCGTTCCGATCAGTCCGGCGCCACAGCAGCGTCACAGCCGTACACCCGTTGTGGCGCTGTCTGTAGCTGGAGGGACCATCCCCGGAGCGCTGGCGCGGCGACTTGCCCCCGTGTTTTCCGCGGCGCCCTCCACTCATCACGAGGGAGGACACCCATCATGGCCCGGCGCATCCGACGCATTGCAGTCATCTCGCTCGTCGCCTCATCGTTCGTTCTGGGGGCCACGGTCGCCCTAACGCCCGCCGCCACCGCGACACCCGCTCTGGGGACGTACACCGTCAAGACCGAGACACTGCCCGTCAACGACGGTGAATCCACACTGCCGCTGAGCGTCAAGGCCAGCATCAGGCCGCGGACGGGCGACGGCCCCCTCGAGGTCACCGAGGAGCGGCGGGGCGTCGTCATGCGCGTACCGCTCGAAGGGGGCGGTCGACTCGTAGTCGAACTGACCCCGGACGAAGCCGGTGCCCTCGCCGACGCACTCAAGAACGTCGTCAACGACGGCGAATCCACTCAAGCACTGAGCCTCAGGGCCAGCATCAGGCCGCGGACGGGCGACGGCCCCCTCGAGGTCACTGAGGAGGGACGAGGCGTCGTCATGCGCGTACCGCTCGAAGGCGGCGGCCGGCTCGTAGTCCAACTCACCCCGGACGAGGCCGATGCCCTCGCCGACGCACTCAGGAACGCGGTCGGCTGATGTCGTTGGTCAGTGAGACTGAGAAGTAAGCGTCAGAAGGCCGGTCGATGGTCGAGATAGCGCAGGCCGCCCGTCCTCAGTTGCCCAGCGTGTACCGGAACGCCTGGACTCCCTGATCAGCGAAACGGACGACGAGGAACGCCCGGTCGCCAGTGAGATCAGTGGAGCCCTCGGCGACATCGGCTTCACGATCCCCGGCCAGGCCTGGACATACTCGCATCTCGGCCCCGGCCCCGGCCCCGGCCCGGACTGTCTCGACGACAGCCGCGGCCACGGCTGGGCCGCCTCCACAGGCCGGGCGATGGCCTCCAACCTCGTCCACGTCGCACGCGCCCTCAACGCGATGCCCCTGCCCGCTCCCCCGTCCTGAACCCGGAAGGCGAGACGTCCGATCAGGCAGAGGCGAAAACCTCCTCGGGGGCTTCGTCGAGGACGAATCCGTTGTCGAGCCGGACGCGGACCGTGACGCGGAGCATCGCTCGCTGGTAGGCGGCCCACTGCTCTTCCAAGGCCCCCACCTGCTCCTCCAGGCGCTTTCTGCTCTCCGGCGGCATCTGGTGCCCGAAGTCGTCGAGGAGCGACTTGAGGCGCAGGTACTCACGGACCTCGTGGCTCTGCTGCCGGTGATGCTCGTCCACACGCTCGACAGTGCCCTCGATACCTGCTGCCAGAGCCACAGAGGCGGCGAAGGCACCCGTCTCCTCCGGGGGCTCCTCGGCTGGGGCCACCGACCCGGCCAACCGGAGGTCCGCCGCCAGCCGCACCCGTTGGCCCACGTTCAGCGTCATCGATCCTTCGTCTTCCTCATCGGTGCGATCCGGTAGACGTGGCGCGCCGCCAGACGTACCGGAGAGGACAGGATCATCCCACCCTCGCCTCCGGTCCCGACACGATCGAAGCTCCTCGTCGACCAACGCCCGCACACCGCGCGACGGGCAAACAGGAGGCGAGACGGTCTGCCGAACCTGGCGAGAGCGGCTTGGGGAACTTCGAAGGAGGCTGGACGTTACAGGTGTCCGTGCGCCGATCCGCCGAGCGCGACGAGGACGCCGTGGCCGCTCCGGCTCCGCGCCCCGCGACGCTTCCAGCCTTCCGGCCACGTAGCAGCGGCGCTGAGCGGTGTCCACGCAGACATCCAGCGTCCACCACTTGCGGCACTCGCTCTGGCACACCGCGTCGGCACCGGGCTGGAGGTCCGCTCGGCCGGGCTGATCGGGAGGTGGGAGGGCGAACCCGCCCACGAGGCGATGGTCAAAGCCGCCGGCCGGCTCGGCGGGACGGCGCTACACCTCGGCTCACTGCGCTCAGCCGGACGCGGCGTCCAGGATCTCGTCGACAAGCCGGTCGGCCGCGTCCGGACGGCCGTATGCACGGGCCCGCTCCGCCATGGCCTGCCGCAGGTGGGCATCGGCCAGGAGCGGGCCCAACGCCTCCCGCACCCGGGCCCCTGTCACCTCGCCTTCAAGCGCGACCGCGGCCCCGGCCTCTTGTAGATGGCGCGCGTTGTGAGCCTGCTCGTTGCCCGCCGCCGACGCCAGCGGCACGAACACCGCCGGCTTGCCCAGCGCCGTCAGCTCCGCCAGCGTCTCCGCGCCGCTGCGCGAGATCACCACATCGGCCAGTGCGAGCACGTCCGGCAACTCCGCACCGACGTACCCGGCCAGGTAGTACCGGCCGGCCAGTTCGCCGGGCAGCGCGGCCGCCCGCGCCTTCAGGGCCTCCTCATGAGCCGGGCCGCACTGGTGGACCACGTTCGCCTGTTGCAGCAGCCACGGCAGCACCCCGCCCACCAGCTCGTTGATCTGCTGCGAGCCCTGAGCACCGCCCGTCACATACACCGTGGGCAGCTGCCGGGCGAAGCCCCGCAGCCCCAACGCCTCGACCGCCTTGGCCGCGTGTCCGGACAAGACCTGCGGACGCACCGGGTTGCCTGTCACCACAGCGATCTGCCGTGCCGACTCCGACAGCAATGCCAGCGTCGACTCCGAGGACACACAGATCCGGGCAGCCGCCGACGCCAGCTTCCGGTTCGCGAGCCCGAGGCGCACCGTCTGCTCGTGCAGCACCAGCGGCCGGCGGCACATCCGCGCCGCCAGCCCGGCGGGCACCGCAACATAGCCGCGGCTGGCCCAGGTGCCGGACCCACGCGATCCGCACGGCGTCCGATCCGCGCGGAGTGCGGCACGCTGGCTGTCGTCGTCACGCTGACCGCGTGCGCAGTGCTGCCGGGGCGACCTCGCTGCTGACGGTCGGCGAGTGGATCGCGGGCGCGCCACCGCGGGTGCTTGCTGGAGCGACTCGGGGTGCGGCCTGATCCGGTGCTGCCACGGCGGCTGGTCTCGGGCTCGTCCTGGCCCAGCTCGACGTCGGCGAGAAGACCGGAGAGACCACCCGCTTCCAGCCGCTGCTGGACACCGTCGCCGACCTGGCCGGAACCGTGGTCACCCACCACCGTCTACGCGGTCACCCAGCCTGACCGCCGAGCAAGCCAGTCCCGCCCGGCTCGCGAAGCTCATCCGCGACCGCTGGAAGATCGAGGGTCCTGCACCACGTCCGCGACGCCACCTTCGCCGAGGACGCCTCCCAGCTACGGACCGGCAACGCACCCCGCACCCCGCGCCATGGCGACCTGGCGCAACCTTGCCGTCGGCGCCCTGCGAATGAACGGCGTGAAGAACATCGCTTCCGGCCTCCCCCGCAACGCGCGCCACGCCCGCCGGCCCCTCGCACTCCTCGGCCTCGCGTGATCACAAAACGGACGCCGCCCGTCGACTACGCCGAAGCCCTACAGAAGAGCCGCACCCCTCCCCAACCAGTTGCACAGCACTGGAACTTGCAACCATGCTGGTCAATCCCGGCGGGGCTCGCGGGATAATAACTCCCATGGAGAGCCTGTGAGTTACTCGATGTTCATCTTCCGCGCCAACGCTGCGTACGCCCACGACGTGCAGCAGGACGCCTTCATGGCGCTCGCCGCGATGTACGTCGAGGCCAGTCCGGTCTACCGGGAGGTCGCGTGGCTGCGGGACTGGCAGGCTTTCTGGGTCGAGGCAGCGGGAAACCAGGGGAACGGCTGCAGCGATCTCGATCCTCAGAAGTATCTGACCGATGACGATCGCATTGGGCTGTTCCGGGAGTTCCTCAGCGACTACAGGTCCTGGGTGAGCGCCACCGCCGCATCCCTGAAGTTGATCACCGGGTACGACGCGGACAAACTCGTCGACTTCACCGAGACGATGGAAGCCGTGATCACCGGCGACAGGACCAACCCCAGAGTCATTCCGAGTAACGCTGTGCCTTTCCAGAACTGGATGAACGAACCCTTCGCGGGCCCTTCGCAGCCTCTTCCCTGACAGAACGCACCGCACGTGACCCAGTCGAAGAGTCCGTCAGACGACGTCATCCAGGCGCTGCATGCCGCGAAGTACGCTTCTTCGTCGTCGAAGCCGGACAGAAGTGGCTGTCTGTCCTTGTGCTCGGCCAGAACGCGCCATCGTTGCTCCCCGTCAGAAACGACCGGTAGGCGAGGGGAGGGGCGCCTTCACGCGTTGAAGTTGGTCCGGTTGCGCTGCTGTTCCTCGGCGGCCTTGTTCCGCCGGCGTTCGTCGGTGCCTTCGTCGACCGCGGCGGAGAAACCGGGCGTGTGTGCGGCGAAGTGGTTGTACGCCTCCGGGCCGAAGACGGCGTAGGCGGCCGCCGCCTCACCCGGAGCGTACGGCTCGGTCCGCTTTGCCGGGTCCAGATGCGCGTGACGCGCCCGCGCCTGACGGACAGCCTGATCGCCGCGCTCCGTCAGCACCGGCAACCGCAACTCCTCGGGCCTCCCGTCGTCCGCCATGGTGAGTACCCAGGCGACCACGACCATCGCCATCGCCGTCAACCCCGCCACCAGTGCGTACCGCCAGTGCAGGAACAGGAACACCACCAGCGCGGCAAGAGGCAGGCTCAGTGCGGCGACCGTCCAGCACCACACGGGGCGAGGCGCCTTGAAGTCGATGAACACTCCTTTGCCGCGTAAGTAACCCTCTGCGAGCAGGTTTTGGGCGATCGGGTGCGTGACGCCGTGCGGGGCCACGGAAGCGGGGTTCCGGTAGGACGCGAGGGACCAGATCTGCCGCTCCGTGTCCGACGCGTCGCGCGCGAGCTTTCTCCGACGGCGGGCCGAGTGCTGCAGAGTCGGCTTCCCGTCGTACGTCGTGCCCGGCTCCAGAACTCCCCGTGCCACCATGTCGATGATCACCGTCCAGAACGCGCGATGGGTTCCGCCGTCCCCCTGGACGAGGACGGCGACGCCGGTGATCCCCAACCGGAGGTCGTCGTCCGGTACGGCGTCGACGGGGTCCGGTTTCGCGGCCTCGTAGCGGGCCAGGGCCTTCGCGTGGACCCTGTCGTCGAGCGCAATGGCTCCTGCCACGAGGGCCGCATAGCCCAGGACGTAACCGGCCCACGCGAACCAAGCGATCATCGCCACAGTGTCAAGGACATGACCCGGCAGCGGCAAGCGACAGGCACCCGTACAGAAGGATTCGGCGTCCGGTGCAACTCGGCTAGCGTGGGCGGATGGTGCATCTCAAGCAGCCGCAGCTGTCCGGGCTCGGACGGAACCCGGCTGCCCCGACGGGTGTCCTGGTGCGCCTGGCCGCGCACGATGCGGGTCGTCACGGGCTGTTGATGCGCAAGGGGCAGTTGCCGGACGCGGTCGCCGAAGCCCTGCTGACCCACGGCGGCAGCGATTCGGCGGCGCACTTGCACGGGCGCCGGGTCTCCCCGGCGATGCGCAGCCGGATCGCCGGACATCCCGACCCCGCGATCCGCGACGCGCGCGCAGACCTCGTTCGCACCATGGTGGAGTGCGGGTCCGGGCTGGGCGTCGAGTCCCTGGTCGAGGCATACGGCCGGCCGCCGGCGGAACTCGCAGCCGGCTCCGACCCCAGGGTGCGCGCGGCGATCGCGCAGGACTGGCACGATCGGCCCGCCTCCGTGCAGTCGGCGCTGCTCACCGATGCGGATCCCGAGGTGCGGGCCGCAGCAGCGCGAGCCGAGCACCCGGGCGTCCCGCCCGAACTCCGCGAGCGCTGCCTCGCCGATCCCGCCGTCCGGTCCAACCTCGCGCGCCGTCTCCCACTGACACCCGCGCAGTTCGAGCGGCTGCTGGCGTCCGGAGACAAGTCGGTGCTGCGCGCTGTGGCCGGCAACCCGTGCCTGACCGCCGACATGGTGGCCCGCATAGAGGACAGCGAGGACCCATACGTACGCGTCGCGGTGGCCTACGGTCGCCACGTCCCACCCGAGACCCGGGACCGCCTGCTCTCGCTGGTCAAGGCCGAGGTCGCGACCGGCAGCATCGACGCCAAGGTCGCCCTCCACTGGTCGTTCCACCAGCCCGCCTGGCTGCGGGAAGCGCCGCTCGCCGAGCGGCTGACCTACCTGGACTGCCCGCACGCGGTTTTCCGGCGAACCCTGGCAGAGAGCACGGACCTTCCCGACGAGGCATGGCAGCGACTGGACGAGGACCCCGACGTATCCGTCCGCTACGCCGCCGCCCTCCGATCTGACGTTCCGCCAGAGACCTTGCTGCGGCTGGTCCGGGCCCACGGTGATCCCTCCCCCTTCCGGCCCCTGCTGGTGGAACACCCCAACTTCCCGCGCCCGGAACTGCGCGGCTTGGCGGACGAGCCGGACCCGAGGGTGCGCCTCCTCGCCCTTCAGGACCCCGGGCTGCCCGTCGCGGAGCTGCGCCGGTTGGGGGACAGCGAGGAATCGGCCCTGCGCGCGGGAGTCGCCAGGCATCCCAACGTCAGCGCGGACCTCCTGGAACGACTGCTGACCGACCCGGAGCCCAAGGTCGCCGACCATGCTGCGGCCAACCCCGTGCTGCCACGAGCGTGGATGGACCGCATCGTCGCCCAGGCCGGCCCCTGAACGATCCGCACCTCGGGGTGTTCCCGCCGCCAGGACGCGAAGGTGCGCGCGGTGCGGTCCGCCAAGACGCCGACGGGGCACCGGGGTTCAGACCGGCGAGGATCGTCGCGCCGGTCCGGCCGCGGCGCACGGAGGTCGAGCCGCAGATCGCGCGGGGCGAACACGTCCAGCTCGACATCGGCCACCTGGTCGGCCAGGAGGAGGGGCCCGAAGACGTCCCAGCTTGCCGCGGCGGCTCGCCGATGGGCTCGGGCTGACGAGCGCAGCGAGCGCACCGAGGTGGGGGAACCCGCGCCTCACACCCTCGACCGACTCCGACCCACCGCCTGCGAACAGGACCACACCAGCCAGATCTTGCGGATATCCCAACGGAGTCGTCCACCGCGGGGAGGAGGGGATCAACGCTCTGTGTTCTCCACAGCGGGTGGGACGGTCAGGACGGGCGTCCCGCGCTGGAACTGCGGAACCATGGTGATCACCAGCACCGCGACGAGCACTCCCGCATGGGCCGTCATCGCGAGGCTTGGCGATCCCCTCTCGACGAACCAGCCGGTCGCCAACGCGGCGAACGGGTACAGCGATCCGCCGATGAGGAACAGCGAACTCTGCGCGCGTCCCATCAGCTCATCCGGGATGAGCGCGTACAGCCGCGCATTCTTCGGCACCACGATGATGGGTGCGAGAAACGCGATCCCGGCCGTGCAGACGGTCATCACCACCGGGCCGGGCGAGAGCGCGCCGGCCACGCCCAGAGCCACGATGAGCGCTGTCGCGGCCCGGATCAGACGGTCTTCGTTCGCGGCGTGGAAACGTGGCGCGCATACGGCGCCGACCAGTCCCGCGGCTGCCATGACCGTCAGGGATACGCCCAGACTCAGTCCCCCGTCCTGCCCTCCCACGACCAGGATCAGGACGAAGCCGATTCCGGCGGTCGCGAAGTTCATCAGCGCGGACCAGCCGATCATGAGCAGGAGGTAGCGAGACCGGGCGACGAACCGCAGGCCGACCGCGATGTCGGCCCGTACGGAGGACGACATCCGGCCGCCCCCGCCCAGCCGCCCCCGCACCGACAGCACCAGGCTCATTCCCACGGCGTACGACAGGGCGTCCAAGGCGAAGGGTACGGCCGGGTGCAGTCGGTAGAGGGCGGCGCCGAGCAGCGGGCCGACCAACTGCACCGCGTTGCCCTGGGCGTGTCCCAGGGCGAGCGCCGAGGGACGCTGCTCCTCGGGGACGAGCTGCGGCAGGGCGGCGGTCGCGGCCAGGTTGGCCACAGCGGTGAGCATCCCCTCCGCCGACATCAGCCCGACGATCAGCCAGAGCGCCCCGGCCGGCCGTGTCATCGCCACCACGCCGACACCGGCCAACGCCGCCGCCCGCCCCGCGTCCGCCACCATCAGGACCGAGCGGCGGTCGAACCGGTCGGCCGCCACACCCGCCGGCAGTTGCGCCGCGTAGAACACCAGCAGGCGGGCGGTTGCCACCAGGCCGGCGGACGTGGGCGATCCCGTACGGTCGAGGACGAACAGCGGTAGTGCCAGGCTGGTGAGCTGCGAGCCGAGCGCGGACAGTGTGGATCCGATCCACAGGAGCCGGAAGTCGGCGAGCCGTAGGAGGGCGGCCCAGCCGCGATCAGCCATGACGCTCCTTACGCTCCTCCCACCACGTGGTGATCACCTCCACGGCGGGATCCGGCCCGGGCATCACCAGGGTGGAGACGATCTTCCGCTGCCAGATCTCGTAGGCCTCACCGGGCGACGGGTCCACAACCGTGTGCCCCTCGGCGCGGAGCGCAACGATATGACTGCGTACCGAGGAGCGGGACCACATGGTGCGGTTCATGCTGGGGAAGAACAGGACCGGTGGCTCCGCGACCAGCAGCGCCGTCTGGGCCGGGGTTCCGGCCAGTCCAAGAGCGGTGCAGGCCAGAGTGTTGGCGCTTGCCGGCAACACCGTGATCCCCCGTGAACTCGATGCGAACTCGGTGGGATTGAAGCCGCCGGTCGCGGTCGTCACGCATTCGTCGGCGTACCAGCCCACTACCTCAGGCCGTACGAAGCGCTCAGCGGCGGCCGTCAGCAGCACCCGTAGCGGGGTGTGCGGCAGACTGCGCCGAAGTCTGGAGAGGTAGCCGGGCAGCGCTACGGCCGCGCTCGATCCGCAGACGATCACTCCCAGCGCGTCGTCAGGCATCGGGGCCTCCTGGCAGTAACTGGTCCAGCGTGTAGTTGAAGTCCGGGCCGCCGCGGTTCACCCGGTCGAGCACCAGCGCGATCCCGGCGCTTCCGGTGGCGAAGTCCGTACTGAATCGCACGAACCCCTCGCCCGCGTAGGCGATGCCCTCCGGCTGCTCGCCGGCCAGACTCGCGATGGCCGCGCCCGTGCTTGCCGCCAGGGCCCGCGCCTCCGGCAGCCCCAGCAGATGTGCGCAGTCCAGCCCGAAGTTGGCCAGGCCGGCCATGCCGTTGAACAGCCCGGGGCTGACGGTGAGCCCGCCGGCTCGCGACCGCAGCAGTCGGTCCAGCACGGACCGCAGCCGCTCCTCACTCGTCACCAGGCAGTACCGGACGAGTGCCGTACCGACTCCGGAGGCGCCGCGCGACCAGTACGGTGTGGCCGCTCCGCCGCCGACGCGCTGCGGAAAGGACAGCATGCCCGCGTCGTGGTCGATCGCCTGGGCCAGGTCGTGGGCCAGTGCTCGTCGGCCGATCCGCAGGAACGACTCTTCGCCGGTGGCGCAATGCAGGTACAGCAGAAACAGCGCGACCCCCGAGGAGCCGTAGTCGTGGCCGACGGGCTGCCTGCCGCCACGCGGGTCGGGCCAGTAGAGGCCTTTCCCGGTGTCGTGGGCATCGGCGAGCAGGGACCGGCCGATCCGCTCCGCCTCCGTCAGCAGGGTGGTGTCGCCGGTCGCGTCCCACACCGCCAGAGCGGCCATGCCGATGCCCGCGCGGCCGGCCGCGATGTCGGCTGCCTTCGGCAGGTCCTGCGCGTTCGACCGGATGACCCCGCCCATGATCTCCTGGGCACGGTCGGGCTGCCCGGCATCGCACAGGGTCCAGGCCACGCCTGACCGGCCGACGTACAGACCCGTCGGCGTCCGCTCCAGCGTGTCCAGCAGACGGTGCGTCCACTCCTGTGCGGCTTCCGGGATCCTTCCGGTGATCCGATGCAGGGCTCGCAGCACACCGGCCGCTCCGTAGGCGACCGACCACGGGTTGGTGGCGAAGACCCTGGGGTCGGCGGGAAAGAGCCGGTCGTCACGGTCAGGGCTCATCACCGCCTCGATGAAGCGGACGCAGCCGCGGGCCACCGCGCCGAGGTCGGACAGGTCTGTGCGCGGAGGGTCGGCCGCGAGGCCCAGCCGGGCCAGCAGGTCGTCGACCGGCTTGCCGAGAAGCGAGGCGACATGGCGGGTTGAGCGGGCGAGTGCCCCGGGGTCGAGGTCACGCAGCGTGTTCCGGGGCATGGTCATGGCGAGTTCCACGCAGTCGACACCGAACAGGTCGAAGGCCCGGCCGTCTTCGGTGACGGCATCCCGCGGCGGGGCGAATCCGGCGGTGTACGGGTATATGCCCTGCGGACCGTCCACCGGGCGTACCGACTCGAAGTCGATCAGCCGTACCTGACGCGTGGCGGGGTCCACCTTGATGTTGGTGATGGACAGGTCTCCGTACGTGAAACCCATCTCATGACAGGTCGTCACCGCATGGCGCACCCCGGCCACCACGTCCGCCATGACGTCCCGGTACTCCTCGATCGCCTCCGGACGGCGGTCGTTGCGGGTCAACGGGTGCTGGGAGCCGATGAAACTGATGAGTGCCAGGCTGTCGATGTACTCCTCGGCGAGGAAGAGGTGCTCCCACTCCTCGAAGAGCTCGATCGGCTCGGGTGCGACGCCGGTGCCCTTGAGCCTGGTCAGCGCGTCGAACTCGCGGCGCAGGCGGCCCTGCGCATCCGAGCCGTCCTCGGCGAAACCGGTGTGCGGGCGCGCCTCCTTGAGAACCACCGGAAGGCCGTCGCTGATCCGCTCCGCCAGATAGCTGCCGCCGGTGCCCGCGTAGTGCAAAGGGCTCAGTACCCGGTACTCCCGGATCTGGGCGCCCGTCTGCCCACTGCCGGCGTCATCGTCCTCGTACAGCTCCGGTATCCATGGTGGCCGCCGGTAGACCGGAACCCGCTCGTCCTCCCACGTCAGGCCGTCCGGCCCGGACACGAGGGGGACGCGTACGCCGTCGACGTCCCGCGGCCCCAGCGCCTTGAACTCCCCGTATCGGTAGTACAGCGAGCTCTGCCCGTACCGTTTGTCGGTCAGCACGTAGGGGCCGCGGATTCCGGCGGTCACCGGAGCCAGGCGGCCCAGCAGCTCGCGGCACTCCTGTGCGGAGCGCGGGTAGACGGCGATGACCTTGCCGATCTGGCCGGGGGCCCACCAGCGGGCCGTGCTCATCCTCACGAAGCGGGTGGAGCGCAGGCACTTGAAGGCGAACGGGCCACGGGTGAACTCCTCGCAGACCGCCCGCAGCGCGGTCTGCGCGTCCGCGGGGACCGCCGACAGATGGATCTTCCACCCGTGGTCGGGCAGCGGGCCCGCCCCGGGCGGCAGCACCCGGGCCCAGATGCCTTCCCGTTCGACCGCGTACGCGTCGGGCAGCCGGGTACTCATCTCGTCGGCCAGATCGTCGTCGGTGACGGTGCGGCCCACCGACTCGTAGAAGCGCCGGTCGGCCAGACCCGCGGCAAAGTACTCGTTGAACCTGCGCATTGCTCTCCATCCGGTGCGTCATGAGTCGGGCCCGGGCCGGTGGAGGAAACCTCCGGCCCGGGCCCCGGTCGATGGATCAGCAGTGGTCGCTGACGGCGCTGGTCTGGCCGCAGCTGACCGCCTCGGTGCCGAACAGGCCGCGCTCGGTGTCGTCCGCGACGACCAGGTTCACGAGGGCCAGGACGTTCTGCATGGTGGTCCACCTTTCATCGGAGCCGGCGGGAGTGCCGACGACGAGAAGACTGCCGAGTGGCGGACGGTCGCGCCTGGGGGGCGGCACCCCAGAATTCCGGGCGGCCCGCGGTCCGGACCGGGGGCAGGACCCGCACCCGGCAGCGACGGCGCGGTTCAGGGGATGCGTCCCGGGCATTCCGGTCCGGCATCGGGGCAGTTGTGGCGGCGGACAGCCGGCACAGCGGCATGCGGCGCGGGCTTCCCACCGCACTTCCGGACCGTGCTTCCGGGCCGGTCCGGCCCAGCACGGCATGATCCCGACGCGTGCCGGCCCGGCGCCGAGGTGCGGCCACGGCAAGAATATGGGGGCAGATCCCCCATATACGCGCCGGGCGCACCCTGGAAGTCTGCGGTGGGTGGAAACCGAGCGAGGGGCCGAGGACAACACGGTGAAGTCCGCAGGCCCACCAGGAGGCTCCTGGTGGGCACGCGGACTTCACCTCGCGGAACGGCTGGATCAGGAAGAGGGCCCGGCGCGCCCTGCCGACGGCCGGACGCGAGCGCGGGCCCAGCAGCGCCTACACCGCTGGGCCGCCCAGCGTGACGTGTGGGCCGACGACTTGAGCGAGCACGGAGCCGGTTGCGATGAACACGGGGTCACCGAGGAGGACTTGATCGCCCTGCTCGCCGAGAGCGCGTCGGACCTGGCAGCCCGCACCACCCGCCCGGCCTGGGCGGACTGGGCAGAGCAGGCGCTTGCCGACGCACCCGAGTACGCGCCGACGGTACCCGGCGGACCGGAGTGGGACTCCGCGCTCGGAGTGATCTGCGCGCCTTTCGCCGCGCCCGCCGGCGAGCACCTCGCCCGGGCTGTCGATTCGAGCGGTCTTCCCGCCGACACCGCCATGCTTCGGAAGGCGTTCGTCGACCGGCTGACCAAACGACTCGTCGCCATCGCCGCCCACTGTCTTGTCGTCGAGCTCAACACGGCCCGGGAACAGGGCAGGCTGGCCGGCGACGAACCGCAGGACCGGTTCGTTTCGTTCGTCCGGCAGACGGCTCAGAAACAGGGCATGGCGGGCCTGCTGGCCCGCTATCCGGTCCTGGCCCGGTTACTCGCGCAGGCCGGCCGATACGCGCTGGACGCGGAGATCGAGCTGATCGGCCGCCTTGTCCGCGACCGTGCGGACATCGCCCGCGTCCTGCTGCGCGGCCCGGACCCCGGCCCGCTGCTGGAAGTGTCCCCGCGGGGCGACACCCACCGCCGGGGCCGCACCGTCGCGGTGCTGCGTTTCGCCGACGGAAGCCGCGTCGTGTACAAGCCTCGCCCCGTCGCCGTGCACCAGCACTTCACGCAGCTGTTGGAGTGGCTCAACATCCGCGTTCCCGGGCTCGGTCTGCGCACGCCGCGCGTACTGGACCGCTCCGCATACGGTTGGGCCGAGTACATCGAGAACGCGCCCTGCCGCACCACAGCGCAGGTTGATCAGTTCTACCGGCGCCTCGGCGCGCTGATGGCGGTGCTGCACGCACTGGATGCCACCGACATGCACTGCGAGAACCTCATAGCCTGCGCCGACCAGCCTGTCCTGGTCGACCTTGAGACACTCTTCCACCCGGCGGCCGGGGCGTCGGCTGACGACGACGGTGACCCGGCCCAGCGCGCTCTGGACAGATCGGTCCTGCGTATCGCGCTGTTGCCGACTCTCGTCTTCGGACAGAACGGCGGGTGGGACGTCTCCGCTCTCAGCGGCGGCCAGGCGGGAGCCCTTCCGCTGGAGACCCCCGGCTGGGCCGCGCCCGGCACGGACGAAATGCACCTCGTCCACCGTCCGGCCCACTACGTCGGAACCGACAACCGGCCCAGGCTGGGGGTTGTCGAGGTCGACCCCGCTTACTTCTCCGACGCGCTGCTCGACGGTTTCCGCACCGGGTACGAAACGATCACGGGCCACCGTGAGGAGTTCACGGCACCCGGCGGTCCCGTGCACGCGTTCGCGTCGGACGAGGTCAGGATGGTCGTACGACCCACCCGCCTGTACACGACGATGCTGGACGAGCTCACACACCCCGACGTCCTCGGCGACGCGCTCGACCGGGACCGTGAATTCGGCATCCTGCGGGCACTTCCGGTGCAGGCGGATGTCGGCCTGCGCATCGTCCCCCAGGAACTGGCCGATCTGTGGGCCGGTGACATTCCCCTGTTCACGCATCGCCCGTCCGGCCGGGATGTGGTGGCCGGCTCCGGCCGGGTCCTGACCGGGGCGCTCGCCACCCCAGCCCTGGAGCAGGTGCTCGCCAAGATCGACGCGATGGGGACAGTGGACCTCTACGATCAGGAATGGATCACCCGCGCGGCGCTGGCGACCAGCGTCCGGCCGGTCGGCCGCCCGGCGGCAAGGCCCGGTCCCGTGCCGCACGCACCCCACCCGGCACCAGTAGCGGCACCCGAGCAGTACCTCGCAGCGGCCCGGAGCATCGCGGATCAGATCCTCGCCGGAGCCTTCCACGACGAACAGCGGATCAATTGGCTCGGCCTCCATCTGGTGGAGAACCGGCACTGGGCGGTGCTGCCGCTCGGAGCCGGACTCTCAGGCGGGTACACGGGCGTCGCGCTGTTCCTGGCCCAGCTGGGCCGACTCACCTCGGTCCCGCGGTACGCCGAGGCCGCCCGTCGCGCCATCGCACCGGTGCCGCGCCTGCTGAGCGAACTCTCCGAGCGGCCCGAGCATGTGTCCCTGGTGGGCTGCGGAGCCTTCAGCGGCCTGGGCGGACTCGCATACGCGCTGACCCACCTCGCCCATCTTCTGCGGGACGACGAGGTGTCGGCATGGATCGAACCCACCGTGGCCCTGGCGACCGAGGCGGCGCAGCGCGCAACTGATCCGACGGTGGCCGGAGGCCTGGCCGGGTGCCTGGCCGCGATGCTTGCGGTGCACCGGCACACCGGCCTGCCCGGCGCTGCGAAGGCAGCGGCGCTCTGCGCCGAGCGCCTGCTGGCGGCCGATCCACCGCAGCTCCGCGCGGGCTTCGGCGAAGGGCTCCACGGCATCGGATGGGCCCTGGCACGATATGCGGATGCCGAGGGCGGGAGCATGCGCTACTACGACGCCGCCGCGGCTCTCCTGGCGCAGCCGGCCGACCACGGCGACCATTCCTGGGGCAGCGGGCTGACCGGTGTGGGGTTCGCCTTGGCCGACTCCCGGGGCGCCGTCCCCAGCGGAGCTCGACCGGACCTCGACCGCGCGGTGCGTGCCGCGGCCCGGGGCGGGATGCTGCCCGCCCACAGCCTCGGCTGCGGCGAGCTGGGCAGGCTGGAACTGCTGACCCTCGCGTCCGGCTCAGGCATCGACGCCGCGCTGGAGAGCCTGCCGCACCGCGCGGCCGCGTTCCTGGCCGACCTCAGGCGCAATGGACCCAGGTGTGCCGTACCGGCCGGCGCGGATTCGCCCGACTTCATGAACGGCTTGTCCGGCATCGGACACGGCCTCCTCAGACTGGCCGCCGCCGGACGGGTTCCGTCCGTCTTGGCGTTGCGGCCACCGCAAAACAGTTGACCGACGATGTGTCCGCATCCCGCGAACACATCCATCACCACAGGGGGAACCTTGAACAACGATGACCGCACACCGGCCGACGCGGAGCCGGACGACATCGTGGCCCACGACGGGAGCGTCCCGCAGTACCCGGCCGGAGCGCTCGGCAGCCGGCTCAGGAGCGTGGTGGGATGGCGGCCGGTCATGGTCGCCGGAATGGCGCTCGGAATGGCGCTCGGAATGGTGATAAACATTGTTCCCGTTACCGACACGATGTCCATCGGCTGACAGCCCTGTCCGGTCGGCCGCCCGCCTCGGGCAGCTTCAGGTCCGGCAGCCCGAAGTGGTCGGGGTTGGGCGC
>NZ_JBSFWB010000039.1:0-70245 GCF_053592635.1 Streptomyces sp. NPDC002623
CGCCCCGGCCGCCGCTCCGGCCGCCGCCCCGGCCGCCGCTCCGGCCGCCGCCCCGGCCGCCGCTCCGGCCGCCGCCCCGGCCGCCGCTCCGGCCGTCTCCCCGGCCACCGAGGCCGCGGCCCGCGTCCTGCGCCCGCGCACCGACGGTGAGGAGAGCCGCCACCCCCTGTCCGAGGGCCAGCGCGCCCTCTGGGTGATCGAACAGATCGCGCCCGGCACCTACGCCTACAACCTGCCCCTCGCCCTCCGGCTCGACCGCGGCCTCGACGTGCTCGCCCTGCGTGCCGCCCTGCAGGACGTGGTCGACCGGCACGCCGAGCTGCGGGCCACCGTCCACGCCGGCGACGAGGGGCCGTACGCCCGCATCGCGACCGAGCCCGAACTCCCCTTCCAGCAGGTCTTCCTGACCGCCACGAGCGACGCCGAGCTGCGTGACCGGATGCGCGCCGACCTGCGCCGCCCCTTCGAGCTCGCCGCCGGCCCCCTCGTCCGCGCCACCCTCTACACCCTGGGCGACGGCCGCAACGCGCTGCTGCTGACCTTCCACCACCTGGTCTTCGACGGCGTCTCCATCGCCCTGCTCATGCGCGAGCTGGAACGCGGCTACCGCGCGCTCCTCGCGGGCCGTGCCCTCCCCGCCGAGCGCCCCGCCCGCAGCTACGCCGACTTCACCGCCCGACAGCGCGAGCTGCTCGCCGGCGCCGAGGGCCGACGGCTGCGCGCGTACTGGACCGAACGGCTGCGCGGGCGCAGGACCACCGTGCCGCTGCCGCTGGACCGGCCCCGCCCCGCCGCGCCGGGCTTCCACGGGGCGAGCCTGGACGGGCACATTCCGGCTGCGGTCGCCGACCGGGCCCGCGCGCTCGCCGGCGCCGAGCAGACCTCCCTGTTCGGGGTCGTCCTCGCCGCCTGGTTCACGCTGCTGCACCGCTACAGCGACCAGGCCGACATCGCCGTGGGCACACCGACGGCCGGACGCCCGGCGAACGGCTTCGACGACACGCTCGGGTACTTCATGAACATGGTGGTGCTGGCCGAACGCGTCGACGGCGCCGAGGAGTTCCGCGGCCTGGTCCGCCGCGTCCACCGCACCGTGCTGGACGCCCTGGAACACAGCGCGTACCCGCTGATCACCCTGGCCGACGACCTCCGCCGCACGGACCCCGAGGCCGGCGCCCCCTTCAACGTCGCCTTCTACTTCCAGAACTGGACCCGCACCGCCCGCCGCGACGCGTCCGGCGACGCCGTGGTGCTCGGCCCGGTCGAAGGGGTGCACCAGGAAGGCGAGTTCGACCTGACCCTGGAGGTCGTCGAGCAGGAGCAGGGCTGCCGCTACACGCTCAAGTACGACCCCGGCCTCTTCGACGAGGAGACCGTGGCCCGCCTCGGCGCCCACTTCACCGCCCTCCTCGCCGCCGCCGTCGAAGGGCCCGGCACCCCGGTGGCCGACCTGGACCTGCTCACCGAGGACGAGCGGGCCCGGCTCACCCCGCCCGCCCCCGCCGACTACCCGGCCGACACCCTGGTCTGGGAACTCGTACGACGGCAGGCGGACGCCCGGCCCGACGCGGTCGCGGTCCGCCACGCCGGCGCCGAACTGACGTACCGCACGCTCGTACAGCACGTGGACGCCCTCGCCGCCCGGCTCACCGCCGCCGGAGCGGGCCGTGGCCGGACCGTCGGGGTGCTGCTCCCGCGTGACCAGGACCTGCCGGTGGCGCTCCTCGCCGTCCAGGCCTCCGGTGCCGCCTACGTACCGCTCGACCCCGCCTACCCGCAGGACCGGCTCGCCTACATGGCCGAGGACGCCGGGCTGCACCTGCTGCTCACCCACTCCACCTGCGGCGCCGGCCGCACGGCGGTGCCCCGGCTGGTCGTCGACACCGCCGAGCAGCCGCCGGCCCTGCCCTCGCCCGGCCCGGCCGGCCCGTCCGACGCCGCGTATGTGATCTACACCTCCGGCTCCACCGGCCGTCCCAAGGGCGTCCGGGTGCCGCACCGCGCGCTGACCAACTTCCTGTGGTCGATGGCCCGTGAGCCCGGCTTCGGACCCGGCGACACCCTGCTGGCCCTGACCACCGTCTGCTTCGACATCTCCGGCCTGGAGCTGTACCTGCCGCTGATCACCGGCGGCACGGTGGAGGTGCTCGCCGCCGCCGACGCCCGCGACGGGCTGCGGCTGCGCGAGGCCCTCGAACGGGCCCGCCCCACCGTCGTGCAGGCCACCCCGGCCACCTGGAGCATGCTGCTGGCCGCCGGCTGGCAGGGCGACCCCGCGCTGAAGGTGCTGTGCGGCGGCGAGGCGCTGCCCGCCGACCTGGCCGAGGCGCTCCTCGCGGGCAACGGGCAGGTGTGGAACCTCTACGGCCCCACCGAGACCACCATCTGGTCGGCGGCGAGCCGCCTCACCCCGGGCGGCCGGGTCACCCTGGGCGCCCCGATCGCCAACACCGCGCTGCACGTCCTCGACAGCGCGCGCAGGCCCGTCCCCACCGCCGTCGCCGGGGAGCTGTACATCGGCGGCGACGGTGTGGCCGACGGTTACCTCGGCCGCCCCGAACTGACCGCCGAGCGCTTCCTGCCCGACCCGTTCGCGGCGCGCGCCGAGGCCCGCATGTACCGCACCGGCGACCTCGTACGACGGCTCGCCGACGGCACGATCGAGTACCTCGGCCGGCTCGACTCCCAGGTCAAGGTGCGCGGCCACCGGATCGAGCCGGAGGAGATCGAGGCGACCCTGCGCCGGCTCGACGGCGTCCGCGAGGCCGTCGTCGTGGCCCGTGGACAGGCAGCCGGCTCGCACACCCTGCTCGCCTGCTACGTCCTGGCGGACGGCGCGGCCGAGCCGGACCGCGAGCGGCTGGCGGCCTGGCTGCCGGACCACATGGTGCCCGACGCGCTGGTCCGGGTGACCGGCTTCCCGCGCACCCTGAACGGGAAGACCGACCGCACCGCGCTGGCCGCGCTGCCCCTGGCCGACCTGCGCGCCCGCTTCGGCGCAGGGTCCCCGCCCGCGGCCCGCACCGGCGCCCCGGCAGGGGCCGCCGACGGCCGCACGCAGGCCCTCGTCGACGAACTGGCCCGCATGGTCGCCGCCCTGGTGGACCTGCGTCCCGAGGACATCGGCGTGCACACGCCGCTCGGCGAGACCGGTATGAACTCCGTGAGCTTCACCGCGCTCAGCGCCGAGCTGCGCAAGGTGTACGGCATCACCGAGTACCCGACCCTCTTCTACCGCCGCGGCACCCTGCACGCGCTCGCCGAGCACCTGTGGGAGCACCACGCGACCGCGCTGACGGCCCACTTCGGGACGGCCCCCCAGGCATCCGCCACCGAACACGCCGCTCCGGCCGGGCCCGAGATGCCGGCCGTCCCCGCCGGGTCC
The DNA here is from genome assembly GCF_053592635.1 of Streptomyces sp. NPDC002623. Classification (NCBI taxonomy): domain Bacteria; kingdom Bacillati; phylum Actinomycetota; class Actinomycetes; order Kitasatosporales; family Streptomycetaceae; genus Streptomyces; species Streptomyces sp. NPDC002623. The sequence continues at coordinate 3,386 of NZ_JBSFWB010000039.1, forward strand.
GGGACCCCGATGGCCCCCGCCGGCCGTGAGGTCGCCGTCATCGGCATGGCCGGGCGCCTGCCCGGCTCCATGGACCTCAGGGAGTTCTGGGACCACCTCGCCGCCGGCGACGACCTGGTCGGCGAGATCCCCGCCGACCGCTGGGACTGGCGCGACCATCCGCGCTCCCGCTCCCGCTGGGGCGGCTTCGCCCCGGACGTGGACCGGTTCGACGCCGCGTTCTTCGGCATCTCACCCCGAGAGGCCGAACTGATGGACCCGCAGCAGCGGTTGCTGCTCGAAACCGTCTGGCAGGCCGTCGAGGACGCCGGCCACCGCCCCTCCGAGCTGGCCGGGAAGCGGGTCGGCGTGTTCATCGCCGTCACCAACTCCGACTACCACGAGGTGCAGCGGGCCGCCGGACGCGCCACCGAAGGCCACACCCTCACCGGCGCCGCGCTGTCGATCGTCCCGAACCGCGTGTCGTACCTGCTCGACCTGCGTGGTCCCAGCATCGCCGTCGACACCGCCTGCTCCGGCTCCCTCACCGCCGTCCACCAGGCCTGCGCCGCCCTGCGCGACGGCACCTGCGACCTGGCCATCGCGGGCGGCGTCAGCCTCATCCTGGCCCCGGGCGTCTACGAGGCGCTCAGCCAGGGCGAGATGCTCAGCCCCGACGGCCGTTGCAAGGCCTTCGACAGCCGCGCCGACGGCTATGTGCGCGGCGAGGGCGCGGGCGTGGTCCTGCTCAAGCCGCACGAGCGGGCCGTGCGCGACGGCGACGCCGTGCACGCCGTGATCAAGGCCGCCGCGCTCAACCACGCCGGCCGGACCACCTCGCTCACCGCCCCCGACCCCGAGGCCCAGGCCGACCTGCTGGTCGAGGCCTACCGGGCCGCCGGCGTCCACCCGGACACCGTCGGCTACATCGAGGCGCACGGCACCGGCACCGCCCTGGGCGACCCCATCGAGACCGCCGGCCTGAGCACCGCCTTCCGGCGGCTGCGGGCGGGGGCGGACGCGCCCGCCGGGTTCGCTCCGTGCGCCATCGGCTCGGTCAAGACCAACATCGGCCACCTGGAGGCCGCCGCCGGTATCGCCGGACTCTTCAAGGCAGTCCTGTCGATGCGGCACGGCACCATCCCGGCCGGCCTGCACTTCCGCGAGCAGAACCCCTACCTGGAACTCGACGGCGGCCCCTTCGAGGTCGCCGCCACCGCCCGGCCCTGGCCGCGTCCCCGGGACGCACACGGAGCCGAGCTGCCCCGCCGTGGCGGCGTCAGCTCCTTCGGCTTCGGCGGGGCGGGCGCGCACATCGTGTTGGAGGAACCCCCCATGCCGGACACCCGCGACGAGCCCGCGGCCCAGCAGGTCTTCGTGCTCTCGGCCCGCGACGGCGACGCGCTCCGGCGCTCGGCCGCCCGGCTCGCCGACCACCTCGGGCGCCAGGACGTCCCCGCCGGGGACCTCGCCCACACCCTGCAGACGGGCCGGGAGCCGATGCCGCACCGGCTCGCCGTCGTCGCCGACGGCGCCGCGGCCCTGCGCGCCGAGCTCACCGCGTACCTGGCCGGACGCCCCTCCGCCGTACGCACCGCCCAGGTGACCGCCCCTCAGGCGGGCGACCCCGTCCCCCCGGACCGGCGCGACCTCCACGCCCTGGCCGCCGCCTGGCTGCACGGCGCCGACATCGACTGGCGCCCCCTGCACGAGGGCGCCGCCCGATGCCGCGTCCACCTGCCCGCCTACCCGTTCGCCGGCCCCCGGCACTGGGTCGCCCCCGGCGAGCGCCCCGCAGAGCCCGGCCCCCGGCTGCACCCCACCCTCCTGGACGCCAACGTCTCCACCTTCGGCGAGCAGCGGTTCGCCAAGACGCTGACGGGCGAGGAGTTCTACCTGCGCGACCACGTCGTCGGCGGCGACCTGGTGCTGCCCGGCGTGGGCTACCTGGAGATGGGCCGCCTGGCGGGCGAACTCGCCGCCGGGGGAGCCCCGGTGCGCGGCGTCGACGACCTGGTGTGGGCGGCACCGGTCCGGCTCGCCGCCGGCCACACCGGGCACCCGCTGCTGGTCCGCGTCACCGGCGACCGCTCCCGCGCCGCCTTCGAGGTGGCCGGCGCCGCCGAGGACGCGCCGGTGCACGCCGGCGGCACCCTGCGCTTCGACGACCCCGGTTCCCGGCCCGCCCCCATCGCCCCGGCGGACGTACGCGCCCGCTGCACCCGCGTCCGGGCGGGGGCCGACTGCTACGACGCCTTCGTCCGGCTCGGCTTCGCCTACGGTCCCGCCTTCCGGGTGATCGAGGAGATCGCCGAGGGCCCCGGGGAGGCGCTGGCGACGCTGCGCCTGCCGGAGCCGCAGCGCGCGGACGCCGACGCGTACACCTTCCACCCCTCGCTGCTGGACGCCGCCCTGCAGACCGCGGGCCGGCTCGTCCCCGGCGCCGGGGACCCGGCGGGCCCGGCACCGTACCTGCCGTTCTCCCTGGGCTCGGTGCGTCTGTACGCCCCTCTGCCCGAGCGGGGTTACGCGTACGCCACCCCGGCCCGGCGCCCCGCCCCGGCGGGCTCCCTCGCCTTCGACGTCGCCCTGCTCGACGAGAACGGGCAGGTGGCCGTCGCGCTGGAGTCCTTCACACTCAGGGCGCTGCGCCCCACGGACGCCACGCGGCCGACGGACACCGCACCCGCGCCCGGGATACAGGCCGTGCCCTCCCTCGACGTCGTCCACGCCTTCGAGCCCGGCTGGCAGGCCGCGCCCGCTCCGCACGGCCGACTCCCCGCCGCCGCACGGGTCCTGCTGCTCGAGCCCGCCGCTGCTGCCGCCGACGCCACCGACGTGGCCGCCGCCCTCACGGCGACGGGCGCCGACGTCCGCCGTATCCCGCTCGGCAGCGGCAGCGGCAGCGGCATCGGCAGCGGCTTCGACGCCGAGGCCGCCGTGCGCGCCGCCGGAGCCGGACCCGTCCACGTCGTCCACCTGGCCGGACGCGACCGCACCGCCCGAGACTCCGTGGAGCACGGCTTCCACCCGGCCCTGGCCTTCCTGCGGGCCTGGCAGCGCGAGCGCCGCGACGCCCTGCGCTATCTGTACGTCCACCCCGAGCCGGCCCCGTCGCCCGCCCAGCCGGCGATGGCCGCCTTCGCCCGCACCGTGCGGCTGGAGCACCCGTCGGTCGCCCTCGGCGTCCTGGCCCTCGCCCCGGGCCGTCCGCTCGCCGAGGCCGTCGTCGCCGAACTCGGCACGGACGGCGGCCCCGAGGTGCGCATGGACGCGGCGGGCAGGGCCCGCCGCGCCTGGCGGCACGTGAGCCTCCCGGCCGCGCCGGGCGCCGCGTTCACCGGCGCCGGCGCGCACATCGTCACCGGCGGCACCGGCGCCCTGGGCCTGCTCGTCGCCGAGCACATCGCCGCCGCACGGCGGGCCGCCGGTGTCACCGGCGGCGGCATCGTGCTCGCCGCGCGCACCGCCCCCGGTCCCGAGACCCGGGCCCGCGCCGACGCCCTCGGCGCTCTGGTGGTGCTCGCCGACGTCACCGACCCGACCGCCGTGCGCGACCTGGTGGCCGAGGCCCGCCGGGCGCACGGCTCGGTCAGCGGCGTCGTGCACGCGGCCGGCGTCCTCCGGGACGGGCTCCTGCGCACCAAGCGGCGTGCGGACGCGGACGCCGTCCTCGCCGCCAAGGTGCACGGCACCGTGCTGCTCGACGAGGCGACGGCGGACGAACCGCTGGACTACTTCGTCGCGCTCTCCTCCGCGGCCGCGGCCTTCGGCAACGCCGGCCAGGGCGACTACGCCTTCGCCAACGCCTTCCTCGACCACTTCGCCGAGGAGCGCGAGCGGCGCCGCCGGGAGGGCGTCCGGCACGGTCGTACCCTCGCGGCCGCCTGGCCGGTCTGGGCCGACGGCGGGATGCGCGTCGACGCCGACGCCGAGGCCTACATGGAGCGTGTGCTCGGCATGCGCCCACTGCGCACCGCGCCCGCCCTGCACGCCCTGGACCGCGCCCTCGCCCACACCGCGCCGCGCCTGCTCCTGGCCGCCGGCGACCCCGACCGCATCCTCCGGGCCCTCGAAGACGCCGGACCGCACAAGGACGGGTCCGCCACCGCCGCGCCCGGGGCGCACGAGCGCGCCGAGGAACTGGTCCTGCGGCTGCTCGCCGAGGAACTGAAGCTGCCCGAGGCGGAGATCGCCGTCGCCGAACCCTTCGACCGCTACGGCGTGGACTCGCTCATCACGATGAGCCTCATCCGCCGCCTGGAGGAACACGTCGGCCCGCTGTCGAAGACCCTGCTCTTCGAGTACGTGACCGTGCGCGACCTGGCCGGCCACCTGGCCGGGGCCCACCCCGGCGCGTTCCCGGCGGCCGCCGTCCCGGACACCACCGCCCCCGCGGCGACCGTGCTGCCGACGAAGCCGGCCGAGCCGGTCGCGCCCGTCGCGTCTGTCGCGCCCGCCCCGCAGGACGCCGCCATCGCCATCATCGGCGTCGCGGGACGCTACCCCCAGGCCGACGACGTCACCGAGTTCTGGCGCAACCTGCGCGCCGGCCGGGACAGCGTCGAGGAGATCCCCGCCGACCGTTGGGACCACGGCCTGTTCTACTCGCCGGACAAGTCCGCCACCGGCAAGACCTACGGCAAGTGGGGCGGCTTCGTACCCGGCGCCGACCGCTTCGACCCGCTGTTCTTCCGGATGTCGCAGATCGAGGCGGAGCACACCGACCCGCAGGAACGGGTGTTCCTGGAGACCGTCTGGCATCTGATGGAGGACGCCGGATACACCCGCGAGCAACTGCGCGGCACCCGCACCGGCGTGTTCGTCGGCATGATGTACGGCCACTACCAGCTGTACGGCGTCCAGGAGGCGCTGCGCGGCGAGGGCTTCGCGACCTCCTCGTCGTACGCCTCGGTGGCCAACAGGGTGTCGTACTTCTTCGACTTCGCAGGGCCCAGCATCGGCCTGGACACCATGTGCTCCTCGTCGCTGGTCACCATCCACCAGGCCTGCCTCGCCATCCGCAACGGCGACTGCGACGTCGCCGTGGCCGGCGGGGTCAACATCTCCAGCCACCCGGCGAAGTTCCTCCAGCTCGCCCAGCGGGGCTTCCTCGCCGAGGACGGGCGCTGCCGCAGCTTCGGCGAGGGCGGCACCGGGTACGTGCCCGCCGAGGGCTCGGGCGCCGTCCTGCTCAAGCGCCTGGACGCGGCCCTCGCCGACGGCGACCGGATCCTCGCCGTGGTCAAGGCGTCCGCCGTCAACCACGGCGGCGCGGGCGCCGGTTACAGCGTCCCCAACCCCAAGGCCCAGGGCGACCTCGTGCGTACGGCGCTGGAGCGGGCCGGGCTCGCGCCCGCCGACCTCGACTACCTGGAGGCGCACGGCACGGGCACCGCGCTCGGCGACCCGGTCGAGATCACCGGCATGCTGCGGGCCTTCGGCGAGGAGCCGCCCGAGCGGCTGCCCATCGGCTCGGTCAAGTCCAACATCGGCCACGCCGAGTCGGCCGCCGGCATCGCCGCGATCACCAAGGTGCTGCTCCAGATGCGGCACGGCGAGCTGGCGCCGTCCCTGCACGCGGACCGTCTCAATCCGAACATCGACTTCACGGCGACCCCGTTCGAGGTCCAGCGCGAGCGGGCGCCCTGGCCCCGCCGCGTCCTGGCGGACGGCAGGGTACGGCCGAGGACGGCGGGCGTGAGCTCCTTCGGCGCGGGCGGCACGAACGCCCACATCATCCTGCAGGAGTACGTCGGCGACGGCGAAGGTGCCGGTGCCGGTTTTGAGGCCGTCCCGGCCGGTCCTCAGCTGGCGGTGCTCTCCGCGCGGGACGCCGGCCGGCTGGCCGCGCAGGCCCGGCGGCTCGTCGGCCACCTGCGCGCCGAGGGCACCGCCGCGACGCCCGCGCAGGTCGCCTGGACCTTGCAGACCGGCCGGGAGGCGATGGCCCACCGGCTGGCCGTGCTCTTCCACGACCTGCCCGAACTGTGCGCCCGCCTCGACGAGTTCGCCGCAGGCGGCACCCCGGCGGGCAGCTGGACCGGCGTGGTCGACCCGCGCCGGCCCGCCGCGGGCGAGCGGCTCCCCGCCGACCCCGCCGCGTACGGCACCGCCTGGACCGGCGGACAGCAGGTCGACTGGCCTGCCCTGCACCCCGGCGGCAGGCCCGCCCGGGTGGCGCTGCCCGGCTACCCCTTCGACGGCGACCGGGTCTGGCTGGCCGCGGCCGACGCCGAACTGGCCGCCCTCGGCGCCGGGCGGAACGTACTTGGTGCCGGACGGGACGCGCTTGGCGGCGGGCACGATGGGCTTGGCGCAGGGCGTGACGCGCTTGGCGGCGGGCGGGACGCGCTTGGCGGCGGCCCGAGTGCGCAGGGCGCAGACCAGGACGCGTCCGATGCGAGCCACAGCGGCCCCGGCGCCCGACGCGACCCCGAGGGGCTGTTGTTGACTCGGCAGTGGCGCCCCGCCCCGCCCGTGCCCCGTTCGGCGCCGCCCGCCCTGACCGCCGTGCTCGCCGCACCCGGTACCGAGGCGCTGGCCGCCCGGCTCGCGGCGGCGCTGCCGGCCGCCGAGGTGCTCACCGTCGACCGGATCGACGCCGACCTCACCGACGCCGGCACCCGCTGGGACCGCTTCGACGCCGTCGTCGACCTGGCCGGCTGCACCGGAACCGTGCTGCCGCCCCCGCACGCCGACCTGCCCTCCTGGCTGCGCTGGCTCCAGCACCTGGTCGACCTCGGCCGCCGCGACCTGCGCGCCCTGCTCGTCTCGCGCGGTGCGCCCGCCCTCGGCGGAGCGGCCCGGGTGGGCCTGTACCGGATGCTGCAGAGCGAGTACCGGCACGTCCGCTCCCGCCACGTGGAGATCGACCGCGCCGCGAGCGACGAGCAGCTGTGCCGCTGGGTCGCCGAGGAGCTGTCCGCCGACGACGAGCCCGCCGAGGTCGCCTACCGCGGGGGAGCGCGCCACCTGGCGACGCTTGCCGACGCCCCGCGGGCACAGCGCGCCGCACTCGGCTTCCCCGCGGACCATGTGCTGTGGGTGACCGGCGGCACGCGCGGCCTCGGGCTGCTCACCGCGCGCCACTTCGTCGCCCGGCACGGCGTGCGCAAGCTGGTCCTCACCGGCCGCGAGGAGCTGCCGCCGCGCGCGGAGTGGGCCGCGCACATCGCCGCGGACGGCCCGCTGGGCCGCAAGCTGCGCCCGCTCGCCGAACTGGCCGCCCGGGGCGTCGAACTCGAGGCCATCGCCGTGCCGTTGGACGAGAAGGAGGCGCTCGCCAAGGTCCTCGCCGACGTCAGACTGCGGCTCGGCCCGGTCGGCGGCGTGATCCACAGCGCGGGCTTCACCGACTTCGAGAACCCGGCGTTCGTCCGCAAGCCGCAGACCGGCGTCGACCGTGTCCTCGCACCGAAGGTGTTCGGCCTGGACGCCCTGCTGGAGTGCTTCCGGGACGAGCCGCTCGGCCTGTTCGTGCTGTACTCGTCGGTCGCCGCCGCCGTTCCCGCCCTCGCGGTCGGCCAGAGCGACTACGCCATGGCCAACGCCTACCTGGACGCGGTGGCCGAGGCCCGCCCGTACGGCCTGCCCCTGGTCAGCGTGCAGTGGCCGAGCTGGAAGGACACCGGCATGGGGGAGGCCCGCAGCGCCGCCTACCAGGCCTCCGGCCTCGCCGCGCTCACCGACGCACAGGGGCTGGCCCTGCTCGACCGCGCGCTGGAGAGCGGCGCCCGGGTCGTGCTGCCCGTACTGCCGCGCCCCGGCGCCGAGTTCAGCGCCGAGCGCCTGACGGCACGACGCCTGGAGACCCCGCCCGCCGCACCGCCCGCCGCGCCACGATCGATGGCCGGCGCGGGCGCGGACGTGCGCGCGGACGTGCGTGCCGCCGTCGAGGCGGTCGCCTCCTGGCTGCTCGACCGGCTCGCGGCGGAACTGCGCTTCGACCGGGCCAAGTTGGCCGGGGACGTCCCGGTCCATGACTACGGCATGGACTCGATCATGGTCACCCAGCTCGTCCAGACCGTCGCCCAGCGCCTGGACGTCTCGGTCGACCCGTCGGCCCTGCTGGAACACCCGACGATGAACGGCTTCGCGGGGTATCTCGGCGAGGAGCACCGGACGGAGCTGCTCGCCGAGTTCGGCAACACGGAGACCGGCGGCACGGAGACCGGCAGCACGGCACCTGAGGCTGAGACTCAGGCTAAGGCCGGGGCTGCGGAGTCGGCCGCCCCGACACCGTCGGAATCCGCCGCCCCGGCATCCGTCTGGGCCTTCGACACACCCTCCGCCCCACCCGCCACCGTCCACCGGCAAGGCGCCACGTCCCTCACCCCTGACCCGCGAGCGGGCGCCATAGCCGTGGTCGGCCTCTCCTGCCGCTTCCCCGACGCCGACTCCGCCGACGCCTACTGGGAGCTGCTGCGGGACGGCCGTACGGCTCTGCGTCCCGTCCCGGACTCCCGCTTCGGCCGCTCCCTCGGCTACCACGCCGGGCTGCTGCCGGAGGTGCTGCGGTTCGCGCCCGAGCGGTTCCTGCTGTCCGAGGCGGACGTCAAGGCGATGGACCCGCAGGCGCTGCTCCTGCTGGAGGAGGTCGACAGGGCGGTGCACCACGCCGGTCACCGCCCGGCGGACCTCAAGGGCCGCAGGGTCGGCGTGTACGTCGGCGGCCGGGCCACCCACACCCCCGACCCGGCGGCCCTGGAGCGGGCCAAGAACCCGGTCGTGGTCACCGGGCAGAACTACCTCGCGGCCAACATCTCCCAGTTCTTCGACTTCCAGGGCCCCAGCCTGGTGGTGGACACCGCCTGCTCCTCCGCCCTGGTGGCGATGGACATGGCCGTACAGGCACTGCGCACGGGTTCCGTCGAGTCGGCCGTCGTCGCCGGTGTGAGCCTGCTCGCGGACGACCGGGCGCACCAGGTGTTCGGGCAGCGGGGGCTGCTCAACCCCGGGCCGGAGTTCCACGCGTTCGACGGCCGGGCGGCCGGCCTGGTGCTCGGTGAGGGCGTCGGCGTCGTCGTCCTCAAGCCGCTGGCCCAGGCCCGGGCGGACGGCGACCGGGTGCTCGCCGTGCTGGAGGGCATCGCGATCAACAACGACGGCCGCACCGCCGGACCGGCCACCCCCAACCTGCGGGCCCAGAAGGACGTGATGGCCGAGGCGCTGGCGCTCAGCGGCCGTGCGCCGCAGGACGTCGGCTGGGTGGAGACCAACGCCTCCGGCTCGACCGTCACCGACCTGCTCGAACTGAAGGCGATCGAGGGCGTCTACGGTGCCGGCCCGGCCCGTTCGGTGCGGCTCGCGCTCGGATCGGTGAAGCCGAACATCGGTCATCCGCTGGCCGCGGAGGGCATCGCGGCGTTCATCAAGGTCGTCCTGATGCTGCACCACCGGCAGCAGGTGCCGTTCCGTTCCGGACAGCAGCCCCTGCCGCACTTCGACCTGGACGCCTCCGCGATGTACTTCCCGAGAGAGCCCCGCCCGTGGCCTGCGGGCGCGGACCGGGCCGCGCTCAACTGCTTCGCCGACGGCGGCACCAACGCGCATCTGCTGCTCGCCCCGGCCCCGGCGGACCACCGCGCCGCCCGGGCGCCGCTGCCGCAGCCCCCGTCGGAGCGCACGGTCGTCGTCCGGGGCGGCGCCGCCTGCGAGGCACCCGACGCATCTGCCCGGTCGGCGGCCGGCCTGTTCTGGGAGACATACCGATGACCGCGGCCGCCGGGACGCCCCCGACGCCCCCGAGGAACGGGCCGCCCACCGGGCGCTTGCCCGTGGTCTTCATGTTCTCCGGGCAGGGCTCGCAGTACTACCGCATGGGCGAGGAACTCTTCGAGTCCGACGAGGTGTTCCGCACGGCCCTGCGCCGGTACGACGCCGTCGCCGCCGGGCTGCTGGGCGAGTCGGTCCTCGCCCGGATCCTCGACCCGGCCCGGCGCAGGAACGACCCCTTCATCGACACACGTCTCACCCACCCGGCGATCGTCATGATCGAACTCGCGCTGGGCGAGACCCTGCGCGCGGACGGCATCGAGCCGGACTACCTGCTCGGCTCCAGCCTCGGCGAGTACGCGGCCGCGGTCCTCTCCGGCAGCATCGACGCCGAGACCTGCCTGCGGCTGCTCGTCCGGCAGGCGGAGAGCCTGCCGGCGGGCCCGCGCGGCGGGCTGCTCGCGGTCATCACCCGCCCGGACGGCCGGGACCGGATCCCCGCGCTGCCCGGCTGCGAGGTCGCCGCCCGCAACTACCCCGGCCACATCGTGGTCGCGGGCGCCGACGCGGACCTGGACCGGGCCGAGGCGGTCCTGCGCGCGGCCGAGGTGCTGCACCAGCGGGTGCCGGTCGAGTACGCCTACCACTCCAGCCTGATGGACGGTGTCCTCGCCGAGTGCCGGGCCGCCTTCGACGGGGTGACCTTCGCCCCACCGCGCATCCCCTGGGTGTCGTGCGTGGACGGACGGCTCGTCGAGCGGCCCGGCGCCGACCACTTCTGGCAGGTCGCCCGCAGACCCATCGAGTTCGAGCGGGCCATGGCCGCGATGCGGGCCCGCGGCGACTTCCTCTACCTCGACCTGGGCCCCTCGGGCACCCTGCACAACTTCGTCCGCGGCAACCTCCCGGCGGGTGACCGCTCCCGTTCGCTGCCGCTGCTCAGCCCGTTCGGCCACGACCCACGGGTCCTGGAACAGGCCCGGACACTCGCGGCACCGGCCTCCTCCCTCTCCCCCACGGCGATCACACCTCCACATGCACCACCTCCACATGCGCCATATCCCCAGGCACCACATCCACAGGCACCACATCCACATCCGGCTCCGGTGACAGCGAAGACGGCAAGGAAGGCACACGGTATGAAGGTCTACGGTTTCCCAGGCCAGGGGTCTCAGCAGCGGGGGATGGGCAAGGAGCTGTTCGCCAGGTACCCGGGGGAGACCGCGATCGCCGACCGCGTGCTCGGCTACTCGATCGAGGAACTGTGCGTCCACGACCCGGAGCGCCGTCTGGCCCGTACCGAGTACACCCAGCCGGCGCTCTACGTCGTCAGCGGCCTGACCTACCTCGACCGGCTCGCCGAGGACGCCGAGCCGGCCGACTACCTGATCGGCCACAGCCTCGGCGAGTACTCCGCCCTGTTCGCCGCCGGCGTCTTCGACTTCGAGACCGGGCTGCGCCTGGTGCAGCGGCGCGGCGCCCTGATGGCGGAGGCCGGCGGTGGCGGGATGGCCGCGGTGGTCGGTTGCGACGAGGAGACCGTGCTGAGGGTGCTCGCCGACTCCGGCCTCGACGAGATCGACCTGGCCAACTACAACGCCCCCGACCAGTTCGTGCTGTCCGGTCCGGCCGAGCGCGTCGACGCCGCTCGCGCCGCCTTCGAGTCGGCCGGTGTCCGCGCTGTCCGGCTCAACGTCAGCGCGCCCTTCCACTCCCGCCACATGCGCGACACCGCCGCGGAGTTCGCCCGCTTCCTGGACGGCTTCACCCTGCGCACCCCGGCCGTCCCGGTACTGGCCAACGTGGACGCGCAGCCGTACGCCCCCGACGCCGTCAAGGCGAACCTGACCGCACAGATCGACTCCCCGGTCCGCTGGACCGACACGGTGCGTCGGCTGATGGGCCACGGCGACTTCGAGTTCGTGGAGCTGGGCCCGGGCCGGGTCCTGACCAATCTGGTCGCCAAGATCAGGAAGAACGCGGAGCCGCTGCCCGCGCCGAGGGCGGGGGAACGACTCGACGATCCGCTGCCTGCAGGCCAGGTGCCGCCCCCCGTACGACCCGCGGCCCTCGCCGCCCCGACGGCCGACACCCTCGGAGCCGCAACCTTCCGCGAGCGGTACGGCCTGCGGCGGGCGTACCTGCTGGGCGCCCTGTACGGCGGCATCTCGGGCCGCGAGATGCTGGGCGCGGCGGCCAAGGCCGGGCTGCTCGGCTTCCTGGGGACCGGCGGCCTGCCCCTCGACGAGGTGGACGGCCTGCTGCGCGACCTGGCCGGGGAACTGGGCCTGGGCGGCTCCTTCGGCGTCAACCTGCTGTACCGGCACGGCGCCCCCGAGGAGGAGTCCGCCCTGGTGGACCTGCTGCTGCGGCACGGCGTCGACCTGGTCGAGGCGTCCGGCTTCCCGCTGATCACCCCGGCGCTGGTCCGGTTCCGCCTCAAGGGCGGCCGGATCGTCGCCAAGGTGTCCCGCACGGACGTGGCCGCCGAGTTCCTGGCCCCGCCGCCGGAGCGGCTGGTCGCCCGGCTGCTGGAGTCCGGCGAGGTCACCGCGCAGGAGGCCCGCGCGGCGGCCGGCCGGCCGATGGCGGACGATCTGTGCGTGGAGGCCGACGGCGGCTGGCTGAGCAGCACGGCCGACCTGCTCACCCTGCTGCCCGCCGTGCTGCGGCTGCGCGACACGACCGCGACGGGCGGTCACCGGGTGCACGTGGGGTGCGCGGGCGGCATCGGCACACCCGAGGCCGCCGGGGCCGCGTTCCTGCTCGGCGCCGACTTCGTCCTGACCGGCTCGGTCAACCAGTGCTCCGTGGAGGCGGCCACCAGCGCGGAGGTGAAGGACATCCTCCAGGAGGCCCGCGAGTACGACGTGGACACCGCGCCCTGGGGCGAGCTGTTCGACCTCGGCGTCCAGGCCCGCTACCTCAAGCGGGGGCTGTTCTTCCCGGCCCGGGCGTCCCGGCTGCACGAGCTGTGGCGCCGGCACGGCTCGCTCGCCCAGCTGGACGACGAGACCAGGAGCCAGGTTCTCGACCGGTACCTGGGCGGCGAGGCCCCCGCGCCGGTCGCCGCGGGCAGCACCCCCGAGCAGCAGCTGGCAGCTGTGTTCCGCGGCTACTTCACCCGCGGTTTCCGCCTCGCCGTGAGCGGTGACCAGCGCTCCCGGGTGGACTACCTGGTGCACTGCGGCCCCGCGATGGGCGCCTTCAACCAGGTGGTCGCGGACACCGAGCTCCATCCGTGGCGAGCCCGCACGGTGGAGACGATCGCCGACGCCCTGATGGACGGCGCCGCCATCCACCTCTCCGCACGTCTCGGCTCGTTGCTCAACGCTGCGCCGTGAAGGGCGCCTGAAGGGTGCCTGACCAGGGCATCTGTCCTGGTCAGGCACCCTTGTCGCTGCGCCTGGAAGAAGCCCAGCTGCGGATTGGGGCTTGCCTTGGAGGGTCCGTTGTGCTCTGGCTCGCCGCTCTCGAGTCGCGGAGGAGCGAGGCGGTGACGACACCGGCGGTGCGGGCTGGTACGGCAAGGCCGGAGCGGGCTGGGACTGTCATCCGGTCGGCCGCGCCGACGAGCGCCCTGCCGTCGTTGCCTGGTGAGACTCTCTGGCGAGGAGCCGGAGCCGACACCCCGTCAGCCCGGTGCTCGACCGGCGGTGCCGCTCGGTCAGGCCGGGCACCGCCCCGGCCGGCCGGTGGACACCGCCTCGGCCGCCAGGGCGTCGGAGGAGTCGCTGATCCGCTCCCCACGCACACCGATCCCGGGAAACAGCGCCCGGGTGGCCACGGCCTCCATCGAGAGTGCCTCGTATCCGACCTCGCGCAGGAGGCCGAGCACGGCGTCGTAGAGCTGGGCCGCGCGCACGGGGGTGAAGCGGCTGCGGGGAGCGGTCGACTGCTCGGCCATGACGTGCTCCCCTCCCGTGTGGCGTAGAGCATATTCAGCTGCGGGTGGTGGCGGAGTCGGCGTCCTCGCCCGCGCGGTGCGGAACTTCCTGGTCGGCGCTCACACACACCCCGGTCTCGACATCGCACCAGCCACCCCCGTTCGGCTCGATCTCGATGAGCTGCGGCGGCGCGGGGGCCGGGGGTGTGTCAGCCATTGATCTGCTCCCATGCCTGGTCGATGGCGGCGGCGTACTGGGGGGTGCTTGCCGTGCCGGGGATGCCGAGGCGTCGGCCGAGGACGGTGAACGGCACTCCACGTGCGCCCAGGGCCACGGCAGCGTCGTGATCGGCCTGTACGGCATCGGCGTAGCGGTCGGTGGCGAGTACGTCGCGGATCTCGTCGGCGGGGATGCCGAGCTTCTCGCCGAGGCGGACGAGCGTGTCGTGCTCGAAGGCGTCGGGGTTGCCGCCGAACAGCGTGGCGTGCATCGCCGACATGTACTCCCAGCCGACGCCGTGCTCGGTGCCGAGGTGCACCAGGCGCAGCATGTCGAGCGAGTTGCGCACGGGCCGTTCGAGGGCGTAGGGCAGGCCGTCGGCGGCGGCCTGTGTGGCGACGGGGGTCTCCATCGCGCGTGCCTGGGCGTCAGTGACCCCGAACTTCGCGACCCGGTACTCCGGGATCCATGAGACCTGGGTGGGAACGTTCGGGTCGAGCTGCCACGTATGGATCTTCAGCTCGATGTCGGCCGCGTGCGGGGACTGCGCCACCGCGGTGCTCAGACGATGTGCACCGACGTAGCACCAAGGGCAGAGCACATCCGCCCACACGTCGATCGTCAGTCGGGGGGATGCCATCTCGGGTGCCGCCTTCCCTCACTACTTGAGTGCCATGGGGGTGATGGGGGAGCCCACCGAGCCGGTGACCTTGAGGCCGGGGGCGCACAGGAGGAACTCCCAGACGCCGTCCTGGGCGCAGTCGGCGGCGAGCGCCTCGAAGTCCCACATCTCGCCGAGCGTGAGGCCCATGTCCCGGATGGCGATCTGGTGGAACGGGGCGTAGGTGCCTTCGACCGGGGACGGGTAGACCTCGACGGCCCAGTTGTCCGCGGCGACGGCGGCGACCTCACGGTCGTACAGCCAGCGCAGGGTGTCGAGGCCGAGGCCGGCCTCGGTCTCGCCCATGTACCGGTCACGGTCTCCCTCGGCGAACCACCGGTGCCATCCGGTGCGGACGCAGAGGATGTCGCCGGATTCGACGCGTACGCCCTGGCGTTCCTCCGCCTGCGAAAGGTCGGCCGCGGTGACCTCGTAGGAGTCCGCGAGCCGGTCCACGCCCTTCAGCGCGGCGATGTCCAGGAGCACTCCGCGCGAGATCGGGCGTCCGGCGACCTTGTCGAAGGAGTTCCTGGCGGCGCCGGTGAAGTTGTTCACCGTGGCCGCGGGCGCGTTGTTGTAGAGGTGGCCGTCGTATCCCATGTGGGCGAGACCGTCCCACTGGGTGGCCGCCTGAAGGCTCATGACCACCAGGTCGTCGGTGCCGAACATGCCGTCGGGGGCACCGGCGCTGTCCGAGGGCAGCAGGGTCATCATGTGCTGGGGGTTCTCCCGGAAGGTGTTCGGCGTGGCCGGGCCCTCCTTGCCGAACGACATGCCGAGATCGAAGGTCTTTCCGGTCCTGACCAGCTGCGCCGCGGCGACGAGCTTGGCGGGGGTGATGAAGTTCAGCGTGCCGATCTCGTCGTCGTCGCCCCAGCGCCCCCAGTTGCTCAGCTCCTTGCCGAGTGCGTGGTGCGGCCAGGTCATGGTGTCGCTCATGTGTTCTTCCTCAGGTGTTCGGGTTCGGGGTGGGGGTCAGAGCTGGGTGTGGCCGCCGTCGACGACGAGGTCGGAGCCGGTGGTGTAGCGGTTGTCGTCGGCGGCGAGGAACAGCACGGCTGCGGCGATCTCCTCGGGCCGGCCCAGGCGGCGCAGGGGGACCATGGCGGCGAGGGCGGCGAGGGCGGTGCGCAGGGCCGCCGGGTCGTCCTGGGTGTCGATGGCGGGCGTGTCGATGGGGCCGGGGCTGACCGTGTTCACCCGGATTCCCCGGTCCTTGAGCTCGCTCGCCCAGGTGCGGGCGAAGGAGCGTATGGCGGCCTTGGTGGCGCTGTAGACGGTTCGTGTCGCAGCGCCGTTCAGGTGTCCGGCGGAGCCCATCAGGACGATCGAGCCGTTGTCGTTGAGCAGCGGCAGAGCCTTCTGCACGGTGAAGAACGTGCCCCGGGCGTTGATGGCGAAGATCCGGTCGAAGTGCTCGGGCGTGGCCTCGGCCAGGGTGGCCTGCTCGCCTCGGCCGGCGTTGGCGACGAGGACGTCGACGGATCCTCGCTCCTCCCTGACCTGTTGCCAGAGCCGGTCGAGGTCTTCGAGGCGGGAGATGTCGACGGGGACGGCCGTGACGTTGCCGCCGATCTCGGCCCGGGCTTTGTCGAGTCCCTCCGTGCTCTGGCCGGTGATGTACACGTACGCGCCTTCGGCGACGAACGTCTTGGCGGTCGCCAGGCCGATTCCGCTGCTTCCACCGGTGATGACCGCGGTCTTGCCGTCCAGCTTGCCCATGACGGGCCTCCCACTTTTCGTGTAGCGATCGCTAAAGCGGTGAACGGCTACACTGTAACGACCGCTAAAGCGATCGTGCAAACCGGGCCCGCGCAGGAGCCGGAGAGAAGGGAGAGGCCATGCCCAGGGGAGGTAAGCGCGCCTTCGACGAGGAGGCCGCGCTGGATGTGGCCTTGGAGCTGTTCTGGCGACAGGGCTACGAGGCCACCTCGATCGCCGACCTGACCGCGGCGATGGACATCCGGCCGCCGAGCCTGTACGCCGCCTTCGGCAACAAGCAGCAGCTCTTCGAGAAGGTTCTGGAGCGCTACGCCCAGGCGCGCTCGCCCCTCTCCCGCGAGGCGCTTGCCCAGCCCACGGCACGTGAGGTGGCGGTGCGGCTGCTGACCGGCCTGGTCGAGGCGTACACCATGCCGGGCAAGCCCCGCGGCTGTCTGACGGTGCAGGCGGGACTCGCCTCCGGCGAGGACGGCCGTGCGATCGTGGAACTGCTCACGGCCGCTCGTGACGACTACCGGCAAGCCGTCCGTGACCGGTTCGAGAAGGCCGTGGCCGACGGGGATCTGCCCGCTGGCACCGACTGCAAGACCTTGGCCCGCTTCCTCATGGCCACTGTCGAGGGTCTCGCCGTCCACGCCGCCTCCGGCGCCCCCCGCGAAGAACTCCTGGCCGCCGCCGTCCTTGCCGCGCGCACGGTCCCCGCCGCCTGACGGCCGACACGTCCAGGCCGTGTTCCAGCGGTCCGCCGCAGCGCACGGCGGCACCGCCCGCCACGGGCAATCACCCATCAGGGCCTGGACGACGGCAAGAGCTCAGGTGTGTTGGACAGGGAGGGGGGAGGGCGCGGTCGGCTCCGGAAGGGGAACGCGCGCGGGCGGTCAGCGGGGCAGGCCCAGGCCCCGGGCGATCATGCCGCGCTGGATGTCGTTCGTGCCCCCGCCGACGACGTACATGATGGACAGGCGCAGGCCGTACTCGAAGGCCCCGCCGCCGGGCACGCCGGGCGCGGATGCCGACAGCGCGGCGTCAGGGCCGAGGATGTCCAGGACGGCCTCGCCGAACCTCTCGGCGAGTTCACCGGCCAGGACCCCGGCCATGGGGGCCGCGAGGCGCCCGACGGTGCCCCGGCCGGCGGCCCGGAGCCCGGCGGCGACCAGGGCACGGGTGGCCTGCACGCCGACGGCCAGTTCCGTCACCAGGGCGCGGGCGTGGGAACCTCGCGGGCCGACCGCGGCGCCGGAGTCCTCACGGGCGAAGGCCAGCAGGTCGTCGAGCTGGCGGTGCAGAACGGCGGCGATGTTGCCCATGGCGACCCGCTCGCCCGCGAGGGAATCGGTGATGACCTTCCAGCCGCCGTTCACCTCCCCCACGCGCAGGCTGTCGGGAACCCGGACGTCGTCGTAGAAAACGGTGCAGGCGATCTCGCCGGACAGCGCCCGGTGCCGCTGCACGGTGATGCCGGGCGTGTTCATCGGGATGAGGAACATGGTGATGCCCGCGTGCCGGGGGGTGGCGTCCGGGTCGGTCCGCACCGCCAGCCAGACCCATTCCGACTCGTGACCGCCGCTCGTCCACAGCTTCTGTCCGTTGATCACCCAGCCCTCTCCGTCGCGGACCGCGCGGGTGCGCAGCGAGGCGAGGTCGGAACCGGCCTCCGGCTCGCTGTAGCCGAGGCAGAAGGTCAGCTGTCCCTCGCGGATCAGCGGCAGGAACCGCTCCCGCTGCTCCGGTGTGCCGTGCCTGAGGATCGAGTCGCCGAGCAGCGTGACAGCACCCAGCGCCTTCATGACGGGCGCCCGCCGGTAGGCGGCCTCCTCGTTGAGGACGACCTGTTCGGTCAGCGAGGCGCTGCGGCCGCCCGCCTCCTCGGGCCAGGTGAAGCCGAGCCAGCCGCGGTCCGCGACCGCTCGCACGAGTTCCTCGTCCTCGCCCATCTCGATGCGGCCGAGCCGGTCGGCGTAGGTGTCGAAGAGGGCGCGTACCTCGGTGCGGAACGCTTCGCCCGTCTCGCCCTGGTCGCCCGTCGGCAGTGATCCGGTGCCCTCGACCAGGACGTCGGCCACGTCGCCGGAGGCGCGGGGCAGGGTCCGCAGACGGGTGACGTCGCCATGGACGCGGCGGAACAGCCAGGGGGCGTCGTGCTCCTCGAAGTAGCCGATGGCCGCGAGGGTGTGGTGTGCTCCGAGTTGGACGCGGGGGGCGGCGGTACGGGCGTGCTCGACGGCGATCTCGGCCGCGAGCAGGCCGTCGGGCAGGCCGTGCTCCAGAGCCTGTACGGCGTCGGCGACCAGCAGGTTGCCCGCGCCGATGTCGATCTGGCAGGTGGCGGTGCGCTGTTGGACGGCTCCGAAGGAACCGA
Organism: Streptomyces sp. NPDC002623; assembly: GCF_053592635.1. Taxonomy (NCBI): domain Bacteria; kingdom Bacillati; phylum Actinomycetota; class Actinomycetes; order Kitasatosporales; family Streptomycetaceae; genus Streptomyces; species Streptomyces sp. NPDC002623. The sequence goes on from NZ_JBSFWB010000039.1 coordinate 21,930, forward strand.
TGACCTTGCCGAACTGGCGTCGCTGCTCGGCATGCTCGACGGCCATCTCGTGGGAGCGCTCGGCTGCCGCGAGGGCCCGGACGGCCAACTGGAGGCGGAGCAGGACCACTGCCTCGTCGGCGGTGCTCGCGTCGATCTCCACGGTGACCGTGGGCTCACCCGGTGTCACCGTGGACCAGGCCGGGACCGCGAGGCCGGCTGTCTCGTCCGTCCGTGTCATCCGGCGCAGCACCGCTGTGCCGCCGGTCGCGGGGAGGGTGAGCAGGTGGGTGGCCTGCCGTGCCGCGTCCAGGTGCCGGACCTGCGGCTCGCTGCCGTCACCGACACAGGCGACGACGCGCACCTCGCCGCGGCCGATGCCGTCGACCAGGTCCTCGTCCCGGGCGAGGAGGCGAGTGGCCACGAAGGCGTCCATCACGGGCAACGGGCAGGCCGAACGGCCGAGTTCGCGTACCGCGGCGACGGCGGCGGCGAGCGCTCCCTCGGCGCCGAGTTCCAGCCAGCCCTGCTCGGCGGCGGAGTGCCACAGCTTCAGGAGATCGGCCTCGGGGGCGGCGGTGGGGCCGGGCCAGTGGTCGGTGAGCGTCCCCTGCACGCTCTCGGCGAAGGCCGACACCTCGTCGGGGGTCATGGGGGTGAGCGGCGTGATGGCAGGCATGCGGTTCCTCTCAGGTTTGCGGCGGCGGGGAAGGTCGGGTGGGCCTGCTCGTGACAAGGAGGGGCGGTCACACCGCGGTCTGGCCGCCGTCCACGACGAACTCGGCACCAGTGGAGTAACTGGACTCGTCGGAGGCCAGGTAGAGCACGACGGCGGTGACTTCCTCGGGTTCGCCGGGGCGTCGCACGGGGATGGCCCGGATGGCCGGGTGGCTGCCGGTGAAGCCGTACTCCTCGGTCAGCGGGGTCACGACGACGCCCGGGTGGACGGAGTTGACCCGGATGCCCTCGGCGGCGAACTCCGCCGCGACGGCCTTGGTCATGCCCCGCACCGCGAACTTGGAGGCGGTGTAGGCGGTACCCATCGGGACACCGACCAGACCGGCGGTCGAGGAGATGTTCACGATGGAGCCGCCGCCGGCGCGCCGCATGGAGGGGATGACCGCCTTCATGCCCAGGAAGACGCCGACCTGGTTGATGTCGACGACGCGGCGGTACTCCGCCTCGGTCATGTCCAGCAGCGAGCGGGCCTGGCCGATACCGGCGTTGTTCACCAGGACGCCGACCGGGCCGAAGGTGTCCTCCGCGAGCGCGACGACCCGCTCCCACCCGGCGGCGTCGCTGACGTCGTGGGAGGTGAAGTGCGCCTTCGCGCCGAGTTCGGCAGCGAGATCCTCGCCCTCGTCCTTGAGGACGTCCGTGATGACGACGGACGCACCCTCCTCGATGAAGCGCCGGGCGTGCGCGGCGCCCATGCCACGTGCACCGCCGGTGATCACGGCGACCTTGCCGTTCAGTCGTGCCATGTCGGATCTTCTTCCTGCCTGGTCGGTGGGGGTGCAAGGCGCACGCGTTCAGAAGACGAGGACGGGTTTGACGACGTCTCTCTTCATGCCTGCCACCGCTCTGTTGATGTCCTCGAAGGGAAAGGCGGTGATGATCCGGTCGACGGGGAATCGGCCCTGGGCCTGCCAGTCGAGCAGCCGGGGGATGAGGTCACGCGGATTCGCGTCGCCCTCGATGGTGCCCCTGATCGTCTTGCCGTGTCCGACGAGGTCGCGGATGTCGACGGAGACCTCCGCCGTGCCGAGGGCGACCAGGGCCAGGGATCCCAGGGGAGCGAGGGCCAGGGCGGCGTCGCGGACCGCTGAGGGAACGCCGGTGGTGTCGAAGGCGTGGGTGGCGCCTCCCGAGGTGAGGTCCCTGATGCGGCCGACGACGTCCTCGGCGGCTCCGTCGAGGGTGTGGGTGGCGCCGACCTCGGCCGCCAGCGTGAGCCGCTGCGGGGAGAGGTCGACGGCGACGACGGTGCCGACGCCGAGGGCGGCAGCGGCCATGATCGCCGCCATGCCGACGCCGCCGGTGCCGAACACGACCAGGCTGGAGTCCGGGCCGGGCCGCAGCACGTTCACGACCGAGCCCGCACCGGTCTGGAACCCGCAGCCCATGGGCGCGGCGGTCAGGAGGTCGGCGTTCTCGGGGACGACGACGACGTTCTCGCGCGTGGCGATGGCGTGGCGGGCGAAGCTCGACTGGCCGAAGAAGGAGGACCACTCGTCGCCATCCCGGCCGGTGAGGGTCGCGCTGCCGTCCGGGCGGCGTCCCGCGGCGTTGAGGGCCTCGAACCGCTCGCAGTACGAGCGGCGTCCGGCGGCGCACCGCGCACAGACGCCGCAGCTGTTGTAGCTCAGGACGACGCGGTCGCCGGGTTTCACGCCGCTGACGTCGGCCCCGGCCGACTCCACGACGCCGGCGCCCTCGTGCCCGAACACGGCGGGGACGCCCGTGGGCAGCGCGGCCTTGGTGGCCAGATCGGTGTGGCAGATGCCGGTCGCCGTGAGGCGGACGAGGATCTCGTCGGGGCGTGGGTCGGAGATCTCGACGTCCTCGATGGTGAAGGCGGTGTCGGGTCCGTGGGACACGGCGGCCTGGGTACGCATGTCGTCCTCCAGGTGGGCGGTCTTGTCAGGGCTGTTCGGTGGGCCGGGTGCTCGGGGTGCGCTGCCGTACGGCGCCCAGGGCCTGGGCGACGAAGCCGCGCAGGGCGTCCGCCTCGGCCTTCCCGGCCGGCGGCAGGATGTTCTGGGCGAGCCCGGTGGGAGCCGTGCTCGCGGCGACGGTCCGGCGGTGGCTGAAGGTCAGGAAGCCGGTCCTCCCGGAGTACGCGCCCATGCCGCTGCGGCCGACGCCGCCCGACGGCGCGCCCTCGACGCCCCAGTGGACGGCGAGGTCGTTGCGGGAGACCCCGCCCGACGTGGTCCGCTCGATGAACCGGCGGAACTCCGGTCCGTCGGACCCGAAGAAGTAGGCGGCGAGCGGGCTGGGGCGGGTGTTGACGTAGGCGATGACCTCGTCGGGATCGTCGTACGGATACACGGCGAGGACCGGGCCGAAGATCTCCTCGGACGCGACGGCCATGTCCTCGGTCACGTCCAGCAGCACGGTGGGGGCGATACGGCGTCCCGCCCGCCGGGGGAGAGCGTCGGCCTCCCCCGGCGCGGCGACGGTCAGCACGCGCGCGCCCTTGGCCTCGGCGTCGGCGACGAGCGCCGTGACCCGGTCGAAGTTCTTGTCGTCGATGATCGAGACGACGTCGGGGTTGTCGAGCCAGGTCGGGAAGTGTGCCCGGACGGACCGCTCGTACCCGGCGACGAACTCGTCGAGACGGCTCCGGGGCACGAAGACGTAGTCCGGGCAGAGACAGATCTGACCGCCGTTCAGCAGCCGCATGCCGCTGACGCGTTCGGCGGCCAGGGCGACATCCGCGTCCGAGCCCAGCACGACGGGGTTCTTGCCGCCCAGCTCCAGCGTCACCGGCACCAGGTTCGCGCCGGCCGCCGCGGCCACCTTGGCGCCCACCCCGGGGGAGCCGGTGAAGATGAGGTGGTCGAAGGGGAGCGACGAGAACGCCGTCGCGGTGGCGATCCCGCCCCGTACGACGGTGACCTCTTCGGGGGCCATGCGGCCGGCGACGGCCGTCGCGAAGACCTCGGCGGTCCGCTCGGGTACGTCCGAGAACTTGATCATCACGCGGTTTCCGGCGGCCAGTGCCTCGATCGTGGGCTGGACGACGAGGACGACCGGGAAGTTCCAGGGGCCGACGACCCCGACGACGCCCTTCGGGCGGGTCTGCACGAAGGCGGGTGTCCCGGCCTCGGCCGAACCGGGAACCTCCTCGTCCGCCATCCACTCCGCCAGGTTCCGGCGGATCAGCTCCACACCGGGGATGGCGCCGACGATGTCGCTCGCCAGGTTCGCCAGGTCGGGCCGGGAGCCGAAGTCGGCGTCCAGGGCGACGCTCAGTTCCTCGGCGTGTTCCAGGACGCAGGCGAGGAAGCGGTCGATGCGGTCGAGCCGTACGTCGAGACCGGGAGGCCCCTCCTCCAGGAAGGCGGCCCGCTGGGCGTCGAGGAGGCGGCGCTGGAGCTCGGGGGACGGATCGACCGGGAGGGGCGTGGTGAGGTCCGGTACCAGGGTGCTCATATGAGGTTCTCTTTCGTACGACGTTCCGGCGACGTTCAGACGGCAGGGCGGAAGACGGGAAGCGCCTCGCCGCCCTCGGGGCGTTCGAAGGCGACGGCGACGGGCATCCCGGCCCAGGGGCGCTCGCCCGGGAGCAGGCCCCGCAGGGGCGCGTACAGCCAGGGCCCCTCGGTGAGTTCGATGAGCGCGGTCACCGTCTCGGGGGCGTCGCCGAGCGGGTGGCCGTGGAGGGCGGTCCACGAGATCACGGTGCCGGTGCCGGTGGCCGGGACCCAGGCCGGCGAGAGGGTCCGGCATGTGGGGCAGGCGTCCGACTGGGGCGCGGAATGTGCTCCGCAGTCGGTGCAGCGGCGGATGAGGAGCTCGCCGCGTGCGGTTGCGTCGAAGAAGAGTTCGGTGGCGGTGTCGCGGTGGACGACGGGGATGGTCACGGTGGCTCCAGGGCTCAGGCGTGCCGGTGGGGGCTGAGGACGAGCGTCGAGTGATGGTCGAAGCAGCCGCCGTTGCCGCTGACCAGGACGACGTCGTGGCGCGGCACCTGCCGTTCGCCCGCCTCGCCTCGGGCCTGGACGACCGCCTCCGAGAGCGGGGTCATGCCCCACAGGTAGTAGGAGGAGAGCTGACCGCCGCCGGTGTTGACCGGCAGCGATCCGCCCGGCGCGAGCGCCCCGCTCGCGGCGAAGGCCCCGCCCTCGCCCTTGGCGCAGAAGCCGTAGTCCTCCAGCGTGAGGAGGACCGTGAAGGTGTAGCAGTCGTACAGCTCGGCCACGTCGACGTCGTCGAGGGTGACCCCGGCCATCTTGAGGGCCGCCGGGCCCGCCTGGGCGGCACCGCTGACCAGGCCGAAGTCGCTGCCCCGGTGCATCGGGTAGCCGGGGTGGGCCTGCGCCCAGCCCAGCACGTGCACCGGTGGCCTGCGCAGATGGGCGGCGCGTTCGGCGGTGGTGACGATCACCGCGATGCCGCCGTTGCTGACCAGGCAGCAGTCGAGCAGATGCAACGGCTCGGCGATCAGCCTCGACGCCTGATGGTCCTCGACCGTGATCGGGGCGCGGAACTGGGCCCGGGGGTTCATGCCCGCCCAGGCCCGCTGGGCGACCGCGATGTGGGCGAGCTGCTCGCTGGTGGTGCCGTAGGTGTCCATGTGGCGGCGGGCGGCCAGCGCGTAGCGGGGGGTGGCGCTCATCATCCCGGCCGCCGCGGTGAGGCCGGCCCAGCCGTGCGTGCCGCGGCCCGCGCCCGAGTAGGCGGCGCCCGTCGAGGACTTCTCCTTCAGCGGTGCGTCGGCGAAGACGCAGGCGACGGCTTCGGCCATACCGGCCCGGACCGCCATCGCGGCGTACTGCACCATGCCGCCGGCGGTGGAGCCGTACGCCTGCATCTCGGACAGCAGTCGCAGATCGCGCAGGCCGAGTTCCGTCTGCAGACTCAGCCCGACGCCGTCGCTGACCCCGCTGCTGGTGAGCAGACCGTCGAGGTCCGAGAGGGCGAGGCCCGCGTCCTCGGCGGCGCGGCGGACGGCGTCGGCCGCGAAGTCGGCTGCGCTACGGCCGTAGACCTTGCCCGTCTCCGTGATGCCGAGGCCGGCGATGACCGGTCCCCGGGCGGTGTTCGTGGTCGTCACGATGGCTCAACTGCCTTTCGTCGTACGGCGGTTGTCAGCGGGCCTGCCAGACGGGGGCGCGCTTCTCGGCGAAGGCACGGGGGCCTTCCTGCGCGTCCTCGGAGGTCATCAGCCGCAGCATTTCCTGTTCGTTGATCTCCCAGGAGGTCCGCTCGGTCTCGACCTGTCCGGCGTCGATGCCGCGGGCGATGCGCTTGCTGGCCTGGACGGCGAGCGGCGCGTTGGCGGCGAGGCGTTCGGCCAGGGCGATCGCCTCGGCCAGGACCCGGTCGGCGGGCACGACCCGGTTGACCAGGCCGTAGGACCTGGCCGCGGTGGCGTCCAGGGGGTCGCCGGTCAACAGCAGCTCCATGGCGACCTTGGGCGGCAGCTGGGCCGCCAGCCGGAAGGCGCCGCCGGCGCCCGCGATGATGCCCCGCTTGACCTCCGGCAGACCGAAGGTGGCGTCCTCGGCGGCGACGACCAGATCACTGGCCAGCGCGATCTCGGTACCGCCGCCGAGGGCGAAGCCCCGCACGGCCGCGATGGTGGGCTTGCCGATGTGGTGGCTGACGTAGGCGGCGAAGCCCCACTCCTTGGTCTCCGGCGGCATGATGTCCTCGCCACGCGCCACCGCCTTGAGGTCGGCACCGGCGCAGAACGCCTTCTCCCCGGCCCCTGTGATGACGACGGCGCGGACCTCCGGGTCCTGGTCCGCCTCCTCCAGCGCGGCGCCGACGCCCCTGGCGACCGCCGCGTTCACCGCGTTGCGGGCCTCGGGCCGGTTGAGGGTGATGACCATGACGTGACCCTGGCGTTCCACCAGGACCGGCTTCGGGGCGGGATTCACGGGGCGGGTCTCCTTGGCGGGTACGTGGATTTCGAGAACGCCGCGGTCGACGAGCCGCTCGGTCTCCTCGTCGGTCAGTCCGAGGAGTTCGCGGCTCAGCTCGCGGGTGTGTTCGGCGGCCAGCGGGGCGGGGCGCAGGGGCGGGTCCGCAAGGTGGAGGGAGTGGGCGGGGCGGGCCTCGGTGGGCAGCGGCTCGTCGAGCGTCGGCTGCCGCAGTTCGGTGAAGAAGCCGCGCTCCGCGAGATGCGGGTCGGTCAGCAGTTCGGCCACCCGCAGCATGGGCGCCGCCGGGACCCCGGCCGCCTGAAGCAGCTCGGTGACCTCGTGGGGGGTGCGGGTCGCGGTCCAGGACGACAGTGCCTCGTCGATCAGGGCGCGGTGGGCGCGGCGCCCCTCGGCGCGGGCCAACTCCGGTTCGACGGCCAGGTCTTCACGTCCGACGACCGCGCACAGTCGCTGCCGGTCGGCGTCGTCGCGCACGCCGATCACGGCCCACTGGTCGTCTCCCGCGCAGGGATACACCCCGTCCGAGGTCGCCTGCACGGAACCCGGGTCGACCCATTCACCCGCCAGCTGCTCCGCCAGGGTGTCCAGGATGATCTCGGCCTGCGCGATGCTGACGGTGCCGCCCAGACCGGTCCGGAGCCGCCGGATCAGCTGGGCGACGACGGTCGCCGCGCCGACCCGTCCGACCACGTGGTCCGGGTAGATGGTGATCGAGTCGCTGTGGCCGTCCGGGTCGCCGGGGTAGCGCCACAGGTCGGTCAGCCCGGTGGAGGCGCGCACCAGCGGGCCGTACCCCAGTCGGCGGCTCCACGGCCCGCTCGGCCCGAAGGCACTGCTGTCGGCGATCACCAGGCGCGGGTTGAGCGCCAGGAGGACGTCCGGGCCCAGCCCGAGGGATTCGAGGGTGCCGGGCTTGAAGTTGGACAGGACGACGTCGGCTCCGGCGGCGAGCCGCTTGAAGAGGGCGACGCCTTCCGGGTCGCGCAGGTTCAGGCCCAGGCCGCGCTTGTTGCGGTGCCCCCAGGCGGTCGACGCGGTGATCACCTCACCGGTGAGGGACTGCCGTCCGCCGTCCGGGAACGCGCGGTTCTCCACCTTGACCACATCGGCGCCCTGGTCGGCGAGCATCCGGCCCAGCTCCGCCCCGGCCACGATGACACCGAGGTCGAGGACGCGCAGACCGATCAGGGGGCGGGTGCGTCCGGGGGCGACCGGCGCCGTGTCCGGGGCGGTACGGGCTTCCGCCAACACCTCGTCGTTGTGCTCGCCGAGCAGCGGGGCCCGACGGCGCGGAGCCATCCGTACCCCGTCGATCTCCAGGAACCCCGAGGGCAGCCGGGCCGTGAGCCCGGGGGCGAGTTCGGTGTCCGCGAACGCGCCGCGCTCCAGGTAGTGCTCGGCGTGCACAGTCTCGCCGGGGGTCAGTATGGCTGCGATCGGGACCCCGTGCTCTTGGCCCTGGCGTACGAGGTCGTCGCGGGTGCGGTCGGCGAAGAGAGCGCCGATCAGTGCCTGGATCCGGTCGGCCTCCTCGAAGCGCAGGGCGATGTTGTCGTAACGCGGGTCGGCGAACTCCTCCGGTTCGCCCAGCCAGGCCCGCATACCGTGCCACTGCCGGGGATTGAGCACGCAGATACGGACCAGGCCGTCGGCGCACGGGAAGATCGGGTACAGGTGTCCCGCAGAGGGCCGGCCGGGCGGCAGGTCGGCGGCGCGGCGCCCTCCGGTGGCCGAACCGCCCATGCCGAAGCCGGGGTCGATCACCTGGGTGGTGGCCTCGTGCACGGAGAAGTCGATGTGGTCGCCGTAGCCGTTCTGAAGGCTGTTGTAGTGGGCGAACAGGGCGACCATGGCCGCCTGGACGTTGGCGGTCTCGGCGACGATCGACCCCGGCAGCGGCAGCGGCGGCCGTCCCGGCAGACCGGAGCGCGACAGGACACCGCTGAAGGCCGCGTGCACGGTGTCGGTGGCCGCGTATCCCGCGTACGGGCCGGTCAGCCCGAAGTCGGACACGGTGACCAGCACGAGCCGTGGGTTGCGGGCCGCCACGGCCTCGTACGCGAGATCGGGCGCACCCGGTCGTTCGGACTCGATCCAGATGTCCGCCGTCTCCAGCAGCGCGAGCAGGCCGCGGCGGCCGTCCTCGGTGTCCAGGTCGAGGGTGACGCCGCGTTTGCCCGCGTTGCGGACGGTGAAGTACAGGCTGGATTCCTCGTGCAGCGGGGCCTTGCGGCGGGCGCGGGCGCCGCTCGGGGGCTCGACCAGGATCACGTCGGCGCCCAGGGACGCGAGGAAGCGGCCCGCTCCTTCGCCCCGCCCGTCGGTGGTGTCGATCACTCGCATCCCCAGCAAGGGGGCCGGCGTCGTGCCGCCGGTTACCGCTTCGCTCATCGTTCGCCTCCGGGACCGGGCCCACCGGCGCCGCGCACCGACGCGGGGCATGGCGGACCAGCCCGAGGCCGAGGCGAAGGGGGTCACGTCCTGGGTACGGGGAGAGAGTGTGTCCGTACCGGCGCGCGTCGGAGAAGTCGCGGCGGCCGCATGTCGGCCGTATGAACTGCGTATTTCCTTGAACCAGCCTCGCCCCGGGGGAAGGCATCTGTACATGTCCGTTTCGCTGATGCGCACATGTCCCGAACGGCAACGTCGCGCGAGTGTGGAGCCCGGGACGGGACCGGTGATCTACTGGCCTCGTGGACATCCAGCAGCTCCGCTATTTCCTCGCCGTCGCCGACGAGTTGCACTTCGGCAGGGCTGCGGAACGGCTGCATGTGACCGCCTCGCCGCTGAGCCGCCGGATCCGGGAACTGGAGCACGAACTCGGCCGCGATCTCTTTCTCCGCGAGCACCACCATGTGGAACTGACGTCCTTCGGCAATGCCTTCCGCGCACGGGCGGACGACGTGGTCCGTGCCTTCGAGGGCCTGCGGACCTTCGCACACGACCATGCGGACGCCCGGCTCTGCCGGGTCGGAGCGGCCCCGCTGGCCCCGCCGAAGGTCCTGGACACCGTGCTCTCGGTCTACGACGGGATCGCTCCCGACGTCGAACTGCCCGTCACCCTCGCGCCCTCGGCCGGACTGCTGGAAGAGCTGACGGCGGGCCGCATCGACCTGGCGGTCGTCCATCTCCCGGTCGGCACGGCGGATCTGGAGAGCCTGGTCATCTCCCGGGGCTCACTGGGGGTGGCGATGACGGCCGACGACGAATTCGCCGACCGTTCCTCCCTGACCCTGCGGGACCTGCGCCGACGCCAGGTGCTGATGACCTCTCCCAAGGTGCATCCGTCGGTGGTGGCCGCGAACCGGGCGGCTCTGCTGGAGGCCGGGGTCACCCGCCTCGTCGACCTCCCGCACAGTGACGCGGTGCAGGTCGCCGCCCACGTCATGCGCACCGGCGCCCTGGCCCTCACCGTCCTCGGCGACGACCTGCCCGCCATGCGTGTCTTCGGCCCCCCGACCTTCCGGGTCGTACCGCTCGACGAACCCGGAATGATCCTCCGGGCCGGCATCGCGTGGCGGAAGGCCGACGAGGAACTCGTACCGGGTCTGCGGGAGGTGCTCGCCGAGCTGCGGGAGCGGTACGAGGACCGACCCATGACCCTGTGACGACTTGGGCGGGCCTGCTGCCCGTCAGCGGCCCGTCCACCGCGGCTTGCGCTTCTGGGCGAAGGAGAGCATGCCCTCGATGGCGTCCTCGCTGACGAACATCTCGTCCAGTACGGCGCTCGGGTGCCGGGTCGCCGCCACGGTGTCGGCGATGCCCGCGGTCTCGGTCATGAGCCGCAGGGTGGACCGTACGGCGGCCGGGGACCCTTCGAGGATCCGCGCCGCCAGTTCCCGGGCGGCGTCCAGGGCCTTGCCGGGCTCGGTGACCTGGGACACCAGGCCCCAGCGCTGCGCTTCCTCCGCGCCCATCCGGCGACCGGTGAGGAGCATCTCGGTGGCGACCCTCGGCGGCAGCGCCCTCGGCAGCCGGACGGCCCCGCCCTCGCCGGCCACCAGGCCCACCCTGACCTCGGTGAGGGCGAACTGCGCGGTCGCGTCGGCGACGATCAGATGGCAGGCGAGGGCGATCTCGAAGCCGCCGGCCATGGTGTAGCCGTTCACCGCGGCGATGACCGGTTTCGTCATGCCCTCGCGGTGGGTGAGGCCGCCGAACCCGTTCTTGGGCACCCACATGGGCTTGCCCGAGGACGAGTAGCGCAGGTCGTTGCCGGCGCAGAAGGCCCGCTCCCCGGCGCCGGTGATGATCGCGACCCACAGGTCGGGGTCGGCGAAGAAGCAGTCGAAGGCGTGCTCCAGCTCGTCGTTCGCCATGGGGTGGAGACAGTTGCGTACCTCGGGCCGGTCGATGGTCACCTCCAGGAGGTGACCGTCGCGGCGGACGGTGATGTGCTCGTAGGAGTCGCGAAGGACGAGCGGTGGAGTGGGGAGGAGTTCCTCCATCCGTCGCGCCGTGGTGGTGACCCGGTTGCCGTACCCGAAGGAGCGCACGAAGACACGTTCGCCGACGGGCTGCTCGGCCGCGAGCAGGTCGAGCATCTCGGTGTCGCCGGGCTGTGTCATGGCCACGAAGCGGCGGCCGTCCCGTTCCAGCCGGCCGATGACGATGCCCGTGTCCCCGGATCGCCCGTACTTGACCGTGAACGTCTCGATCGTCGCCCATCCGTCGGCGTGCTTCGCCTCCACGGGGGCGGGCACCGCGTCGAGCTCGGCCTGCGGATCGGCGTCGTCCGAGGGCTTCCACTCGGCCGGTGCCGTGGAGTAGACGCCGACGGAGTACTTGCTGAGGAACCCGCCGTTGGCGCCGACGAACCCGAAGGAGCCGGGAGCGGTACGGGCCCGGTGCACCGTCTCGACGATGGCGTGCATCGAGTAGTTGTTGCCCGGACCTCCGAAGAACGGCAGCCCGCCGGTGAGGGTGAGGCCGCGCGGGTCGTCGTCCTTGAGGCCGAGGCCCTCGGTGACGGCGGACACGGCCACCGGGAAGCAGCTGTAGAAGTCGAAGGTGGCCACCTCGTCCACGCTCAGCCCCGCCATGCCGAGCGCGACGCGTGCCGCAGTGACCGCCGCGGGAGCCGAGCCGAGGTCGGCGCGGTCCATCAGGTCGCGTTCACGCAGGTCGGCGTGGCCGTGCAGGAACACCCACCGCTCCTGCGGCACTCCCAGCCGACGGGCCGCCCCGACGGACATGAGCAGGACGGCCGCCCCCTGGTTGACCTTGTCCCGGGCCACGAGGTAGCGGGTGTAGGGGTCGGCCAGGGGACGGTTGGCCTCGGTCGGCGTGACGAGTTCCGCCGCGGACCGCTCGACGGGAGCCGCAGCGTGCGGGTTGGCCGCGGCTACCTTGGTGAACGGCGCGAACAGCCGGCCGATCGAGGCCGCGTACTCCTCGCGGGACTGCTTGAGGCGGGCCCGGCGGGCGTTCTCCAGCAGGGCGTACTGCGAGGGGGCGTCGGTCAGCCCATGGGCGCTGCGGTGCATACTCGCGAGGCCCTGCATGCCGTAGCCGCGGTCCTCCAACTGGCCTCCGACCTGCTCGGACCAGTCGGGCCTGTCCTCGGACTCGGCGTCGGCGAGGGCCTGTGCGGTGGAGATGGCCTCGGCGCCGAAGACCAGGGCCACCTCCGATTCGCCTGCCGCGATGGTGGCGGCGAGTTCGTTCACCAGGTGCTGCGGGCTGTGGCCGCCGGTGATCTCCAGGAGCGCCCGGTGCGGGTCCGCCCCCAGACGAGCGGCCACCGAGCGCGGGAAGTTGTCGGAGCGGCCGAGCGGGGCCGGCATCCCGGGCGCCGAGGCCTCGAACTGGCGTACCCCGGCGACCGTGTCGATGGCATCCGTGACCTCCGTCGCGGCGCCACTGTCCGCGAGGGCCTCCTGCGCGGCGTCGGCGGCGAGCTGGACGGGTGAGCGCTTGCGGTAGCCCGGTCCGCCCAACTGCTCGGACACCTGGCCGATACCGACGAGCACGGGGGTGCGGGGGTCGAGTCCGTCGTACTGCATGTGCGTTCCTCAGGTCTGTCGGGGCTTGGGTCGAGGTCGAAGCCGATGCCGCCGTCGAACTCTTCGGCGAGGCGCGCCGGCTGGGTTCCGAGTCGGCGCGGCCCGGGAGATCGTGCGGCTGGGCATCGCGTGGGGCGAACTGCGCACCGCGCCACGATCAGGAACTGGTCCGGAACGGGTGCGGGCAGCCGTCTGCGGCACCGGTTCCGCAGGTGAGAGCGGCTTCTCGGCGAGCGCACGTGCCGCTTTCGGTGGTCGCCGGGGGAAGGGCGTCCGTCCCGCGTCACCGCGTATCGATGAGCCGCAGGGAGGCTTCCCACAGCCGGTCGGCACCGGCCGGGTCGAGGGCGTAGGGGGCCACGGCGTTCATGTGCTCGGCGGCATGCGTCGTCATCGACGGCGGGCTGGTGACCGGCACTGCCTCGGCGCAGTCCGCGAAGTACCGGCCGCTGACACCCTCCAGCAGCGGCGAGGCGGCCGTCAGGACGGAGGTGGCCGCGCCCTGCGCCGGCGTCTTGATCAGATCCTTGACGCCCTTGAGCATCTCGCCCATGCCCTGCGACCGCGGCACGTTGCGGAAGAGGTTGGTCATGGCGGTGCCCGGCGAGGCGGCGTTGACGGTGATCCCGTCACCGGCCCAGCGGGCGGCGGCGCCGACGGCGAAGAGGATGTTGGCGGTCTTCGACTGGCCGTAGGCGAGCATCGGGTCGTACGGCCGGAACGTGAAGTGGAGGTCGTCGAGGACGACCGGCGACGACAGGTGCATGGCGGAGCTGACCGAGACGACCCGGGCGTCCCCGGCGGCCGCGAGCGCCCCGTGCAGGCCCACCGCGAGGGCGAAGTGGCCCAGGTGGTTGACGGCGAACTGCTTCTCCCAGCCGTCCGGTGTCAGCTGCCGTTCCGGCAGCGCCATCACGCCCGCGTTGTTGACGAGGATGTGCAGGGGGCCGTCCCAGGCGGCGACGAAGGCGGCGACCGACGCCCGGTCGGCCAGCTCCAGTCGCGCGACGTGGATGTCCTTGTTGCCCGTGTCGGCGGTGATGTCGGTCGCGGCTCGCTCTCCGGCTGTGGTGTCACGGGCCGCGAGGGTGACCTCGGCGCCGGCGGTCGCGAGTGCTCGGGCGGTCTCGACTCCGAGCCCGGAGGAGCCGCCGGTGATGATCGCCCGCCTGCCTGTCAGGTCGACTCCGGCGACGACCTCGGCAGCGGTGGAACGGAGTCCGAACGGTGTGCTGATGCGTGTCATGCAGGCAACGGTCGGCGACCGTCCATGCGGTACCCAGTGCCCTGCCGACCCTAGGAGTGACAGGACCAGGTTGTGCGACACCCGCGGGTCGGCCCACCCCGCCCCGCGCCTTTCACGTTGCCGTTGCGGACACGTGCGCGTCAGGGAAACGGACATGTACGAGGGCCCCGGCCTGCGGCAAGGATGCACCTCGCCAGGTTGTTCAGCAGACTGTTCATCGGCTCGCGCGTCGTTCTCCCCATGGAGCCGGCAGCGGGTAAGGAGCGTCACGATGGCCTTCTTCGTCCGGGACGACGACGTGCGGCTCTTCCACACCGACGAGGGCTCGGGCCCGGCTGTGCTGCTCCTGCACGGCTGGGCCTGCGACTCCCACGACTGGAGCTGGCAGATCCCCGACCTCCTGACGCAGGGGTACCGGGTGATCGCCCTCGACCATCGCGGCCACGGCCGTTCGTCGGCACCGCAGGGGGACTACCTGCCGCAGACCCTCGCCGACGACGCCGCCGCCTTGGTCGAGGAGTTGGGGACCGGACCCGTCCTGGTGCTGGGTCACTCCATGGGCGCGGTGGTGGGCTCCGCGCTCGCCGTGCGCCGACCCGACCTCGTCAGAGCGCTTGTCCTTGTCGACCCCGTCTACACCGCCGACGACCTCACCGATCCCGTGATCGAGGCCATGAGCGGACCGGGAGCGGCCGGGATCGCCGCTGCGGCATTCGGCGGGGCCTTCTACGCACCGCACACACCGCCGTTCCTCAGAGCGTGGCACCGGCGCCGGGTACTCGGCACGCCGGACCATGTCGTCGGCGGCTGCATCCAGGGGCTGTTGGCCGGCGAGGGGCTTGGGCGCTGGCGCAACGCCGCCGGCTATCTGCGGGACCGCACCTGCCCTCGACTGGTCGTGTACGCCGACGCCGAGGGCGCCGACCGAGAGCGCCAACTGCCCCTGGGACCGTACGACAGGGTCGAGGTGTGGGAGGAGAGCGGGCATTTCCTCCATCAGGAGAACGCCGAGCGGTTCAACACCCGGATGCGGAGCTGGCTGAACGCTCTCCCGGGGGCGGCTTCCTGACCAGCCCGAGAAACCTTGGGCCTTACCGTGCGCACCGCAGGTTCGGGTACTCCCGTCCCCGCCGCGGCCGGTCGGTCACCTCACCTCCGCCCGCGGCCCCGCGCTGCAGCAGCGTCGCGGGTCCGCCGGCGGATGAGTGCGTCGGCCGTGAAGACGCCGAAGCCAGTGCTAGAGCACGGAGTCGATCGTGTCGTGGGTGTGGTTCCACTCGATGTGTATGGTGCGCTCGTCGATCCGCCATTCGCCGTCCTGGCGGCTGTAGCTGTCCTGGTAGCGGATGGCGGACACCCGCACCTGACCGTCCTTGAGGTGGTGGGCGAGGACGTAGATCTCGCCGGTGGCCGTGTCGCCGCTGTCAGCGATGTCGAAGCGGGTGTTGCCGATGAAGTGGAACGTCTTGTCGAACTGCGACTGCAACTTCAGGAGGTCGCCCACCTGGTCGTGCCCCTCCGCCACGAAGTCCATGGACGGGACGATCAGCCGCCCCTCGGGGTGGAACGCAGACAGCATCAGCTCACGGTCCAGCCGGTCGGTGCCGGTGGCGTTACGGGTGAGGACGTCCTGGAGCGCGGATTCGATGGAGGTCATGGTGCGGTCCCTTCGACACCAATTAACCGGGGAATTATCCGGTTAGCTTGATGGTAGCCTAACCGGAGGATCCCCCATTTAGCGAGGGTGAGGTTACGAGTCATGCCCCCCCGGCCCCTGCGCGCCGATGCCCGCCGCAACTACGAACTGCTTGTGGTGGCCGCCCGCGAAGCCATCTCCGAGCACGGACCGGACGCCCCGCTGGACGACATCGCGCGCCGCGCGGGCGTGGGCAACGCCACGCTCTACCGGCACTTCCCCACCCGCGACGCCCTGCTGGTCGCGGTGTACTCCGCCGAGATCGAGGCACTCACCGACGCCGCCCGCGAGCTGTTGGAGACCACGAGGAACGGCCAGGCGCTCAAGGCATGGCTCCTCGTGTTCATCGACCACATCACTGCCCGCCGCGGCCTGGCCTCGGCTTCGCTCAACACCGTCGGCGAGCGCAAGAACCTCATCTGCCACTGGCACGACCCGCTGGTCGCAACGACCACCGAACTGATCGCCGATGCCCGCGAGCACGGCGTCGCCCGTGCGGATGTGAGACCGGTGGAACTGCTCATGATGGCCTACACCATCGCGGCCGTCGCCGAGTCCACCCCCGGCGCGGGCGAACGTCTCCTTGACATCGCCTTCGACGGCATCACCCCCCGCTGACGGCCGGAAGACGCACCGCAGCCGGGACAGGGCTCATGGACGCCGGACGTCCGGGGCGGCGCGTTCGGCGGGAGCGGACTCCGGTGTGGAGGTGAGGGAGGCCAGGAGGGCGAGGCGTTCGGCGGTGGGGGTGCCGGGGGCGGCGTGGTAGACGACGAGGGTCTGCCGGTCGGTGTCGGTGATCAGCAGCTTCTCGTGACGCAGTTCGAGGGGGCCGACCTGCGGGTGTTCGAAGGTGAAGGTGCCGCTGCGCTTGGGGCGGACCTCGTGCCGGGACCACAGCTTGCGGAAGTGCTCGCTGCGTACGGACAGTTCGCCGACGAGTTCGTTGAGGGCGGGGTCGTCGACGTCGGGGCCGACGAGGGCGCGCAGGGCGGCGACCATGCCCTCGGCGTTGACGTCCCAGCCCCCGTGGGTGGCGGCGGAGACGGGCGCGAGGAAGAGGGAGCGGACCAGGTTGGTGCCCGGGGTGAGGATCGGGGTGAGGGCCTGGGCGAGCGGGTTGGCGGCGAGGATGTCCATCAGGCGGCCGTGGACGTAGGCGGGAGTGTGCGGCCAGGCGTCGACGAGCTGCCGGATGCCGTCGGAGGCGCGTTCCGGGCGACGGGGAGCCGCGCGCCGGCGGGAGTGCTCCGGGTGAGCGAGGCGGTGCAGGTGGGCGGTGGCGTCCGCGTCGAGGTGCAGGGCGCGGGCGAGGGCGTCGAGGACCTGCGCGGAGGGGTTGCGGTCACGGCCCTGTTCCAGACGCAGGTAGTAGTCGGCGCTGATACCGGCGAGCAGGGCCAGCTCCTCCCGGCGCAGGCCGGGCACCCGGCGCCGTCCGGACGAGGCGAGGCCGACGTCCTCGGGGCCGATCTGCTCACGGCGGGCCCGTAGGTACTCGCCGAGGGCGTTGTCGTTCACCATGCCTTCCACGGTACGGTCGCCGGCCGTGCCGAGCCTGGTCCTGTCACCCCCAGGATCCGCGGGGCTCTGGGTAAACCGCGGGCGGTGGCGGACCGTGGCAGTCATGACACGGATCACGACACCTTTCGGGTCCGGGATCGAGACCACCTCGGCGCCGGCCGGCACCGGCGCCGAGGTCCCCCTCGCCGTACGTGTCAGCGGCCGGTACTCCGCCGACTGTGCCGAGGCGCTGCCGGTCACCCGGCGGCCGTCGACGGCACCGGCCGTCAACGAGTTCACGACCGCCGTCGCCCCCCACGCACCCGACCCGGCAGGCGCCGACCGGCTGTGGGAGGAGTCGCCACGGCTCATCTGTGTCCCGGCAGCCCGCCAGAAGTCAACGACCCCCTTCGAGGAGCCAGTTCGCATGTCCACTGTTCTTTCCACGCCCACGCCCACCCCCACCCCCACCCCCGCCCACGTCGGTCGTGCGGAGCTCGACCGGCTCGTCGCCCTGCAGCGGGCGGCCTTCCGCCGGGAGGGACCGCCCAGCGCGGAGGTCCGGCGCGACCGGATCGACCGGCTGGTGCTCGCCGTGCTCGACGCCGCCGAAGAGCTCACCGTCGCGCTGACCGAGGACTTCGGCCGGCGGCCGGTGGCCCTGACCAAGGCGGGTGAGGTACTCGGCCTGCTCGGAGAGTCCCAGGTCCTGCGCGAGGGACTGGAGGAATGGATGAAGCCGGTCCCCGTCGACGGCCCCGTCCCGGCCTTCGTCCAGCAGCAGCCGCTCGGCGTCGTCGGGATCATCACCGCCTGGAACCTCCCGGTGGGCCTGGCGGTACGCCCGGCGCTGGACGCGCTGGCCGCAGGCAACCGAGTGATCATCAAGTTCACCGACGTCCACGTCCGCACCGGCGAGGTCTTCGCCCGGGCCGTGGCCAAGTACCTCGGCGAGGACGAGGTCACCGTCGTGTGCGGTGATCTGAAGACCGCGCAGGAGTTCTCCGACCTGCCCCTGGACCGCATCCTGTTCACCGGCTCGCCCCAGGTGGGCAGGCTGGTGGGCACGGCCGCGGCCGTGAACCTCGTCCCCGTCACCCTGGAGCTGGGCGGCAAGAACCCTGCCGTCGTCGCCCGGGACGCCGACCTGGACCTGGCCGCCGAGCGCATCGCGGGCAGCCGGATGAGCAACGGCGGCCAGGTCTGCCTCTGCCCGGACTACGTCTTCGTGCCCCGAGAGCATCTGGAGGACTTCACGGACCGGCTCCGCGCCGCGCTGGTCCGCCTCTTCCCCAGCTACACGGACCATCCGGCCGCCGTCTCCCTCGTCAACGACCGCAACTTCGACCGGGTCCTGGGCCTGATCCGCGACGCCGAGGAGCACGGCGCCAGGAAGATCACGGTCGTCGACGAGGAGCCGTCCCGCGAGGCCCGTCTGATCCCGCCGACGCTGCTCCTCGACGTCCCCGAGGAGGCGGAGATCTCCCGGGAGGAGATCTTCGGTCCGGCCCTGGTGATCCACCCCTACGACGATCTTGCCGAGCCCATCGCCTACATCGCCGACCGCCCGGCCCCGCTGGCCGCGTACTGGTACGGCGAGGACGGCGACGACTTCCGCCGCTTCCTGGACCGTACGACCTCCGGCGGCGTCACCCGCAACGACGGCCTCCTGCACGCCGCCCTCAGCAACGCCCCGTTCGGCGGGGTGGGCGGTTCCGGCTCGGGCGCCTACGGCGGCAAGACCGGCTTCGACACCTTCACGCACCGGCGCACCGTGGCCGCCCAGCCCGGCCCGCACGGCGTCACCGCGACACTGGTCGGCACCCCCGCGCTCGCCCCGGAGGTGGAGTCGGGCCTCGACCAGGCCATCGCCGGAGCGGCGGCAGAGATCCGGACCCGCCTCGGCCTGTGACAAGCAGCCGGACGACGGCCCCGCACAGCTCCTCCGAGAGCCTGTGCGGGGCCGTTGACCGCTTGTCCTGCCTTTCTGGTCGCCGGGGGCCGACGACATCGGCCCTAGTCCGTCACCACCATCACGTCGTTGGCGTGGATGGTGTCGAAGTACTCCCGGATGTGGAGGATCTTGTTGTCCCGCAGCTCGAAGGCGTATATCAGCCGGTTGTCGTAGACCTTGCCGGCGGCGGAGACACCGTGGCTCTCCGCCTCCACCACGACCCGGTCGTCCTGTGCGGTGGAGGAGGTGATCTTGAGTTCCACTCCGTTCGGCATGACCTGTCCGACCGCGCTCAGCAGCTGCACGATTCCGTCCTTGCCGTAGTCGCCGGCTAGGGGGAACCGGTCCGGCTTGCCCATCACGCGCCACACCACCCGCTCGTCGAGCAGGGCGAACGCCGCCTCGGCGTTCCCGGCGTTGAAATTCTCGAAGAAGCTCAGAACCACATCGGTGTTGTCGGTTGCATTCATGACTTGTGCTCCTTTCCTGGCGCCGCTGTCAGGCGCCGACGAGGTGATCGGCCGTCTCGCGGCGGGTGTGGAGGGTCCAGTAGTCCTGGGCGATCTCGTCCGGTGCGCGGTACGGGATCGCTTTTTGTGGGGCCCGTGTGGCGATGGCGACGTCGATGGACACGTTGGCCGCGTAGATCCTTTCGACGGCGAGGGTGTCGTGCAGGTTGACGGCCCACTTGCGGTAACGGCGCTCGGACTGCAGGTCGTCGAAATCGATCCGGCCGGAACGGTGGGCGACGCTGGTCACCGTCACGATCCGGGAGTCGGGCGTCTTCACGATCCGGTCCAGGAGCAGTCCGGTGAGGGCGAAATGGCCGAGGTGGTTGACCGCGAGGTTCGCCTCGAAGCCGTCCGCGGACTCCCGGCGCGGTATCAGCATCACGCCCGCGTTGTTGACCAGCAGGTCGATCCGGTCATGCCGGCCGCTCAGCTCCTCGGCGGCCTCGCGCACCGAGGCGAGTGAGGACAGGTCCAGCCGCACGGCCTCGACCCGGGCCCCGGGCGCAAGGTCGGCGATCCGCCCCACGGCGTCGTACGCCCTCTCCGGGATGCGGCAGGCGAGCACGACCGTGGCACCGCGCTGCGCGAGCACCCGCGCGGTCTCGAAACCCAGGCCGGTGTTGGCGCCGGTGACCACGACCGTACGGCCCTGCTGGTCCGGCACATCGGCCTCGGTCCAGCCTTCGGCGGCTTGCGAGTTGGCCATCCCGTTACTCCCTCACTGCACCGAGCCCTAGATACGGAACGATCGCCCCGATTACGATAAGGAACGATCGCCCCGCTTGCAAGAGGCGGAACGATTGCTCCGTTTCGGCCGGATGGGAGATCATGCGGTGACGGGAGTCACCAGTCCCGGGGAGAGGGGTGGGATGTGGACGTGTCGGCCAACCAGGAGGGCGTGAAACCGCTGCGTGCCGACGCCAGGCGAAACCGGGCCACAGTTCTTGAGGCGGCGCACGAGGTGTTCGCCGCTGAGGGCTTCGGGGTGCCGATCGACGAGATCGCCCGGCGGGCCGGCGTGGGCGCGGGGACCGTCTACCGGCACTTCCCGACCAAGGAAGCCCTGTTCGAAGCCGTCGTACTGGACCGCCTGGACCACCTGGTCGCCTCGGCCGCTGACCTTGTGGCCACCCGTGATCCCGGAGAAGCCTTCTTCGCGTTCTTCTGGGCGGGCGTCGACGAGGGTGCGGGGGACAAGGGGCTCGCCGAGGCCATGGCCGGGGCGGGGTACGACATCGAGGCCCTCGCGCCCGAGGCTGAGAAGCGGTTCCGGGACGCGTTCGGCGACCTGCTCGCCCGGGCCCAGGCTGCCGGTGCGGTACGCGGGGGCCTCACCGTCGACGACGTGAAAGCCCTGCTGGTGGGCTGTATGGCCATGCAGCGCTACCGCGGCGAGGCGGGCGGACTCGGCCTGCTCAGGGAGATCGTCCAGGACGGACTGCGGGGCGGCCGAGGCTGACGGACGACGGCGCCTGCTTGGCTGCCAAGGCTCTCGAAAGGGGTAGCGGGTCGCCCCTGCAGTGTTGCAGCACGAACCGGGACCCAGGCACTGCTTGCCGCAGTCACGACCGCAGTCACGACCGCGGCTCGCTGACCAAAGCGCCCGCGAGCCGCCGGATCTTGCCCATGGCCGAACAAGGCGGAGGCGTGACCGCCACCCGCGGACGGTACCCCTTTCGATGGGGTCCTGCGCGAACAGCCACCGCTTCCGGCGCACCTCTGCCGGGGAGGCGGTGGCCCCTGGCGAGGAACATCCACAGGAAGTGCTGCCGCGGGAGGGGGCAGGTGCAGGCGAACTCCTGGATTCCGCGCTCTTGTTGATGCGGCGGGTGACTTGGGTGTCTGTTAGTGCCGGTCACGAGTGGACGAGGAAGGGCGTGGTCCAGGCCGCCGGGGCCGGCGGACACGTCGAGATGATCCGTCTCACGAGGCTGGCTCGGAACTTTCCTGTACCGGCTCGGCTTTGCCACGGCAGGCCCATGGAGGGCAGCCGTCGACCACGCCGTCCTCCAGCTCCTCCGCATCGGTTCGGGGGCCAGTTGCTGCTGGCGGGCGGCCGATTCGGCGGCAGTGACGTGGCCGATCGGGGCCTGGGGCGAGCGGTTCCCGGGAGCGGTGCAGGAACGCCTGCGCGAGCAGCCGACCCGCCGCAGGACGGCACTCCCCGGTGCGAAATACTCTCCCGATGAGTTCACGCACTTCCCCGATCAGCCAGTCGATCACGATACGGAGGGCCGTCGCGCGGGATGCCAGACGGCTCACGCGGCTCGTGCGTGGCTCAGGCGCCTACGAGGGTAAGTACGCAGCCGCGGTCGCGGGCTACCGGGTCGGTCCTGATTACATCGAGGCCCACCGCGCCTTTGTGGCCGTCGGCGCCGACGAGCATGAAGGCCGGGTCCTCGGGTTCTACTCGCTCGTCCTCGCTCCACCGGAGCTCGACCTGCTGTTCGTCGCCGACGAAGTGCAAGGAAGGGGTATTGGACGGCTGCTCGTGGCGCACATGCAGTCCGAGGCCCGTGCCGCCGGGCTCGACCGCCTCAAGGTCGTGTCGCATCTTCCCGCCGAGGACTTCTACCACCGCGTGGGTGCGGTGCGGACCGGGACCGCGTTTGCGAACCCGCCCGCCGTGCCGTGGGACCGTCCCGAATTCGAGTTTCGCATTCCTTCGGAATGACGCGGTGTGCCGGTTGGCGGGGTGCCGGCTTCGCCTGCATGGTGGCCGGCATGCAGGAGCCGCTGGACGCCGCGCTCCGTGTGCCGTCGCCTCAATGACCCTCGACCCGGCCGAGAGGAATGGTTGGGCCGACAGTGAGTGCGCCCAGTACGACGAGTGCGCGCGGCTCAGCCCGTTCGTCGAGGCCGGCAAGGCGGTGTTCCATGTCGAGTACGCCGTACCGACGGGCCGTTTCTGCGCCGAGTCGCGGCGGCTGAAACTGTCGTCGATGCAGAAGCGACTGGAGCTCGGGGTGTGGCGCAAGCCGTGCTGAAGTGGGAACACCCACGGCAGTGACTGACACGCCGGCCCCCGAGAGGGAGCCGGCGCAACCTCGGCGGGCAGGCGAACGCCTCGTCGGCGGTCCTGGTCCTGGTCCTGGGCGCCACCGTGTGGATCAGGGCCCGGATGGACCACGTCGCATGTCTTGCAGACTGGGGAACAGCGCGCGGGCGCGGTCGGGATCCGGTGAGACGAAGACACCGTCCGCTGCCACCAGGACGCTGGAGAGATCCTCTGCGGTGGTGATGATGCCGGACACGGAGATCTTGCGGTCCTCGACTTCCGTGACCTTGGCGTGCACGCGCAGGGGTGTCTGCAGCGGAACGGGACGGTGGTAGCGCATCTGGAGGGAGATGGTCATCCCCGGCATTCCGGCGGCGGCGCAGGCCCAGCCCATCAGCTCGTCCAGGAGCATGGCACTCATGCCTCCGTGTCCGTAGCCGGGCGGCCCTTCGTGGGCGATGCCGAGAACGCAGGTTCCCGCCACCCCGCCGTCGGCCGGTGCGACGCGCACGGGGGGTGCGAGCGGGCTGCCGGCACCGGTGACGGGGCTGTACATCCGTACCCCTCCCGGGAACTCGTCCACCGACGGGATCTCCGCGCGTGCGCGGCGCCGCCCGGTCAGCTGCCTGGTGAGCGTGCGGACTCCGTCCGCCACGCGGTGCAGGGTGTCCGGCGAGGCTGCGGTACGGACGGTGGCGTCGACCAGGGACCGCAGTTCGTGGCCGAGTGCGGCAATCGCCGCCCGTTCAAGTTCTGGCTCTTCCTTCACCGGTCGTTCAGGGGCGGTGCTCGTCGTGGGGTGGTGGTTCAGGGAGGAATTCATCGGATTTCTAGGTGTCCTTGTGCCGCGTACCGCGGCCCGGTGGTGTGGGGTCAGCCTGCGTTGAGGGACGGGTTGTTGTCGCGGACGAAGACGGGCTTGAGGTGCTTCTCCGGCAGTGCGTCCGGGAGTTGTTCCCAGTCGAAGACGTGGGAGACGACGCGGGCCGGGTCGACCTTGCCGGAGGCGGCGAGTTCGAGGGCGTCGGGGATGTGGTTGCGGACGTTGTCGCGGGCGATGCGCAGGGTGACGCCGGTGAGGTACATGTCGAGCAGGGGCAGCTCGCCGGGGCGGAAGTGGTTGCCGGCGGATTCGCAGATGCCTTCCGGGGCAAGGGACTTGACGGCGAGGGCGAGCTGGTCGACGCGGCCGGTGGCCTCGACGGCGATGTCGAAGCCGTGCCGGACCGGTTCGAGCGTCTCGGCGGTGGCGGCACCGTAGCCCCGGGCGAGCCGGCGGTGTTCGGGGTCGGGATCGACGTAGAGGACGTCGGAGGCGCCGAGTGCGCGGGCGATGTCGCAGACGTAGAGGCCGATGCTGCCGCGGGCGACGACCAGGACGCGGGCACCGGGCTTGTTCCTGAGGTGCGGGGCGACCAGGCGCCAGGACAGGGACCAGTTGTCGCTGGCCGAGGCCATGGCGACCGGGTCGAGGCCGGCGGGCAGGGGTACGAGCATGGCGTCCGCGTACGGGACGCGGACCAGGTCGGAGAACAGGCCGCCCCAACTCCCGCCGAGCGGTGCGCCGTACATGGCCATGTGCGGTACGGCGGTGCAGTGGGCGGTGAGTCCGGCGCGGCAGTGGTCGCAGCCGCCGCAGTTGACGGACCAGGGGACCACCACCAGGTCACCCGGGGTCACGGTAGTGACGGCGTCGCCGGTCTCGACGACCCGGGCCACGCATTCGTGGCCGAGGGCGAAGGGCGGGTCGATGAAGCCCCGGCCGGCCAGGATCATGGAGTCGACGTCGCAGGAGGTCGCGGCGACCGGGGCGACGATCGCCTCCTGGTCAGCCTGGAGCTTGGGGTCGGGCGCCTCGCGCCACTCGACGGCGTTCCGGGCGACGTAGGTCAGTTCACGCATCGGCCTGCTGTCCCTTCGCCAGGGCGACGAGGTCGGCGTAGCGGATGACGGAGCCGCCGGCGCCCCAGGTGCCGTCGGGCTGCTCGTGCACCAGCACCCACACGCGCAGAGCGTCGGCGGGGGAGAGCCCGGCCGCGTCGAGCACGGTCGTGGTGGCGTCCTCGACCAGGCCGGCCTTGCGCCGCTCGGACAGGGCGCCCTGCGGAACGGTGACGTCCACGAGGAAGCGGGGCGTGTCGTCCTCGGCGGTGGTCTGTGCGCCTTCCGGGAGCTCGACGAGGTAGCTCCACGCCTGGGCGCGGAAGAACGCGGTGTCGGGTGCCCCTTCCCAGCGCAGCAGAACGGCGGCCAGGTCGCGTTGGACGGTCTTGCGGCCCTCCTCGGTGAGGGAACCGGGCGGGACGGTGAGCCGGATCATCGGCATGAGGAAGTCTCCTTCCAGCGGGTACACGGTCTATAACGATCGTTATAGCCTGAGGCCACGCTAGACTATGACGAGCGTTATATCCAGATGGGAGTACGGTCTTGGCCAAATCCAGCACGCCGTCACGTGAGCGCATCGTGGCCGGTGCGGCCGACCTGATCAGCAGGCGCGGCCTGAACGCCGCGAGTATCCGGAACCTCGCCAAACACGCCGGGGCACCGCTCGGCTCGACCTATCACTACTTCCCCGAGGGCAAGCAGCAACTGGCCACCGAGGCGGTGCGGTACGCGGGCGGGGCGGTCGCCCGCATCCTGCGCAAGGAACTGGACGCGGGCCCGGTCGCCGGACTGCGCGCCTTCCTGGCCCTGTGGCGCGGCATCGTCGTCGAGAGCGACTTCCGGGCCGGCTGCCCCGTACTCGCCGTCTCCGTCGAGGAACCGCCGGCCGACGAGATCCCGCCGGCGCTCACCGCCGCCGCGGAGGCGTTCGAGGGCTGGGAGAGGCTGCTCGACCAGGCGCTACGGGACCGGGGCGCCGACCCCGAGCAGGCCGCGGGGCTCGCCGCCCTCATCGTGGCCTCCGTCGAGGGCGCCACCGCCATGTGCCGCGCCAAGCGCAGCGTGCGGCCCCTGGATCAGATCGCGCAGCAGCTCGAAACTCTTGTCGTCGGTGCGCTCGACGGACCGGCCTGACGGTGAGGGGCCTCCGGGCTCAGGCGTCGATCGCCGCGCGGATCGCCTTGATCTTCGCCTCGGTGAACACGCCGCTGGCCAAGAGGGTGAGGATGGACAGGACGCCGCCGCTGGAGCCCCAACTGCCTTCGTCGATGACCCGGAAGTTGACCCACCAGGCCGGTGACGGTTCAGGCAGTCCGCAGGCCTCGGCAAGGGCGGCGAGGATGCGTTCGATGACCTCGGCCCGGACCTCTCGGCGCCAGTCCCCGTCCATGACCGCCACGTCGATCACCATGACGTCCAGTCCCGCTCCGGAGTCTGTCAGCAGACGGCCCCCGATGGCCATCATGTCCGGCTCGCGTTCCACGAAGTGCACCTGGAAGCCGGCTCGCGCGGCCGGCGCGAACTGGCCGACCTCGGGCACGAGCACCGCGTCCGTCAGCGTCTCGGCCAGCGTGCGGCGCTCCTCAAGGCTCAGGCGCCCCTTCGGGGTGTTCACGGTGATGACGGTCACGACTGCCTCCTATAACGATCGTTATAGAGTGACTGTACATCAGGATGGGCATAGAACGATTCAGCTACGTCACACAGGGTGAGAGCCCGCCCACCCGCGTACCGGTTCAGCCGGTGTTCGCGGTGAAGGCGGGAAGCGGAGACATCAGGGGTGCTACTCGCTGCTGGAGGTGATCGTCGGCCACGTGGTGCCCCTCCAGGGACGGCCAATTCCAGGAGATCAGTGCGGTCCAGTGCGCCCGGGCCTCAGGAGCGCGCAAGGAGTCCGCGTTCCAGGGCGACGACGACGGCGCGAGTGCGGTCGCTGACGTCGAGTTTCGCGAAGACCCGCAGCAGATGCGTCTTCACCGTGGCCTCCCCGATGACCAGGCGACGGCCGATCTCGGCATTGGACAGGCCGTCCGCGACCGCGCGCAGCACCTCCCGCTCGCGGGCGGTGAGCGCGACCGGCTCGGGGCGGCGCATCCGGGCCACCAGGCGTTCCGCGACCTTGGGCGCGAGAACCGTCTCACCGCGCGCCGCCGAGTGGATGGCGGCGGCGAGCTGCTCGCGGGTGGTGTCCTTGAGGAGGTAGCCGACGGCGCCGGCCTCCACGGCTCGTTCGATCTCGACGTCCGTGTCGTACGTGGTGAGGATCAGCACCCGGGTGGCCTCCGGCAGGGCGACGATCTCGGTGGTGGCGGCCACCCCGTCGAGCACCGGCATGCGCAGGTCGAGGAGGGCCACATCGGGGGCGAGCCGCTCCACGAGGCCGACGCCCTCGCGGCCGTCGCTCGCTTCGCCGACGATCTCTATCGTGGGCTCGTCGGCCAGCAGGGCGAGGACTCCGGCGCGCATCACGGCGTGGTCGTCGACCACGACCACACGGATCCGGTCGTACGCGGTGTCGGTCATGGTCAGTCCTGACTGTGCGTGGGAAGGCGGGCGAGGACACGGGTGCCGTCCCCGAGGGAGCTGGTGACGGAGAGTTCGCCGCCGAGTTCGGCCAGCCGTCGGCGCATTCCGTCGAGGCCGAAGCCATGGGACTCCTCGACGACGAAGCCGCGGCCGTCGTCGGTGATCTCCAGCTCGACAGCTCCCGCGAGTTCGGTGAGGACCACGCCGACGGTGGAGGCGCCGGAGTGTTTGCGCACGTTGGCGAGGGACTCCTGGGTGCAGCGCAGCAGGGCGACGCGGGTGCGCTGGTCCAGGTTCATGTCGGGCAGTTCGGCGGTGACGGTGAGGCCGGTGTCCTGGACGAAACGATTCAGGGTTCTGCGCAGGGTGGTGGCGAGCGAGCCGGGTGCGACGCCGCTCTCGGGGGCGGAGCCGACGAGCACCCGGGCCTCGGCCAGGTTCTCGCGCGCGGTCTGCTCGATGGAGGTGAGCTGCTCGGCGCAGCGTATGGGGTCGGTGACGGTGGCGGCGCGGGCGGCCTCCGCGAGCACCACGATGGAGGCGAAGCCCTGGGCGAGGGTGTCGTGGATCTCCCGGGCGAGCCGTTCGCGCTCTTCGGCCGCGCCCTGCCGCTGATATGCGGCCGCCAACTCCTCCTGGGTGACGGCCAGTTCGGTGGTCAGTTGTTCCTGCCGCTCGTTGCTCCGGCCGACGAAGCGGTGCACCCACAGCCCCAGCCCCATCCCGGCGAGGTAGGCGACGACGGTGAACACCGCGTTCCCGGTGAGGAATTGAGGGCTCCAGCCCTGGCCGAGCGTGCCGCCGAACACGGTGAGGGCCGCGCCGGCCCCGCTGAGGGCGATCGCGTCCCGCGGGGCGCGGGTGAAGAGCCAGAACTGCGGCAGGGACACCACGTAGAAGGCGGCCCCGCCGTCCAGGAGGTAGGCCGTCGCGCCCAGGACGAGGGCGAGGACGGCGAGGTAGGTACGGGGACGCAGGACGGGGTTGTCCGGTCGGGTGAGGACGATGGTGTGGCACAGCGCGATCAGGGCGAGCAGGCCGAGCAGCCAGTACCTCCGGGCCGGCGACGCGTCGAGCACGGCGACGGCCGGGGGCAGCAGACCGAACAGGATCCAGCCTGCTGAGTTCCAGCGGCGGATACGGTCCTGGGTGAGCCGGTCACCCGGCTGCTGCTGCCACTGACTCACGCTGATTCACCTCGTTCGTAAGGGAGTTGAGGGGCCGGCGGTCGAGTCGGTCAGCCTACCGATTCCAGGGGGCGGGGGGCCTGTTCGGTGGTGCGGCGGGCACGGCGCACTCCGCGGGAGGGCCACCAGTTGGCCTCGCCGAGCAGGAGCATCATCGACGGCAGGACCAGCATGCGGATGACGAAGGCGTCCAGGAGGACGGCGACCGCGAGGCTGACGCCGATCTGCTTCATCTCGATCAGGTGCAGGGCCGCGAAGCTGGCGAAGACCGTGACCATGACCACGGCGGCGCTGGTCACCACGCCCGCCGAGCTGCCGATGCCCTCGATCACGGCCTTGCGGGTCGGGACTCCGCGCAGGGCGGCCTCCCGGATCCGGCTGATCACGAAGACCTGGTAGTCCATCGACAGGCCGAACAGGATCACGAAGAGGAACAGCGGGACACGGGTGCCGATCGACCCGGTCGAGGTGAAGTCGACCAGGCCTTCGGCCCAGGTGTGCTGGAAGACCATGACGAGGACGCCGAGCGAGGCGGCGGCGGAGAGGAGGTTGAGGACGATGCCGACCAGGCCGAGGACCACGGAGCGGAACGCCCAGACGGTCATGGCGAAGGTCACCAGGAGCAGCGCCCCGATGATGAGCGGCAGCTTCTGTTCCTGGTGGGCCGGGTAGTCGGTGTAGCGGGCGACGTCACCGGTCACCGCGGTCTCGGCGCCCTTCACCTGGCCGACGGTCTCAGGGAGGTATGTGTCGCGGATGTCCTTGAGCGAGGACTGGGCCTTGTCGCTGCTGACGTAGTGCGGGACCTGTAGCTGGAGCATGCTGATCCGCTTGTCGGGCGACACGGTCAGCTGGGAGGTGCCGCTCAGGCGCGGGTCGTCCTTGACGTCGGCGGCGAGTTCGCGCAGGGCGGCGGTCACCTCGGGCGAACGGTCGGCGTCGGCGCGGACGACGACCTGGTGCATGGACTTCAGCTCCGGGTAGGCCGCGTTCAGCCGGTCGTAGACCTGCATGGCTTCGATGGACCGGGAGTGTGTCTCGCGGCCCATGTCGGTGAGCTTGAGGCCGAGGACCGGGGCGGCGAGGGCGAGCAGTCCGACGACGGTGACGGTGAGGGTGGCGACGGGGTGT
Organism: Streptomyces sp. NPDC002623; assembly: GCF_053592635.1. Classification (NCBI taxonomy): domain Bacteria; kingdom Bacillati; phylum Actinomycetota; class Actinomycetes; order Kitasatosporales; family Streptomycetaceae; genus Streptomyces; species Streptomyces sp. NPDC002623. Next base: position 51,171 of record NZ_JBSFWB010000039.1, read on the forward strand.
TTGGCGACGGGGCGCAGCACCGCGGCGGTCAGGCGGCCGGGGCCGGTCTTGTGCGTCTTCTGCTTCTTCGGGGCGAGCCCGCGGGCCGCCCGGCGCGCGGCACGGCGCTCGGCACGCATGCCCAGCTTGGCGAGGAGGGCGGGAAGCACGGTCAGGGAGCTGACGACGGCGACGAGGGTGACGAGGATCGCGCCGGTGGCGATGGACGAGAAGATGACGTCGTCGGCGAGGTAGAGGGTGGCGCTGGAGACGGCCACCGCGAGGCCGGAGACGACGACGGCCCGGCCGGACGTGGCGGCGGCGAGTTCGACGACGGCCTGCGGGCTCAGCCTGCCGCCGGCGCGGGCCCGTTCCTCACGTTCGCGCTTGAGGTAGAAGAGCGTGTAGTCGACGCCGACCGCGAGGCCGATCAGCAGGATGACGTTGGTGCTGATGCCGTTGTCGGGGAAGACGTGCGAGGCCACCATCGTCAGGCCGACGGCCGCGGCGATCGAGGACAGGGCGAGCAGCAGCGGCACGAGGGCCATCGCCACAGAGCTGAAGACCAGCAGCAGGGTGATGAGGGTGACCGGCAGGGCGATCATCTCGGTGCGCGCGAGGTCGTCGCCGCGCAGCTTGTCGACGCCCTTGCTGATGGACGGCGATCCGGTCTCCTCGACGCGCAGCCCGGGGTTGGCCTTCTGCACGGCCGCGGTCTGCTCGATCAGCGGGTCGACGTGTTTCTTGCCCTCCAGCTCCGGGCCGTTCATGGTGACGGTGACCCGCACCGCCGTGTTGCCCGGGCTGCGTACCGGGTCGGCGACGGAGAGCACCTCGGGCAGCTTGGCCATCCGGGCGGCGATGTCGGCGGCGGCCGAGTCGGCCGCGGCGATGTCGAGCTTTCCGGTGCCCGGGTTCGCGGTGATCAGGACGTGTTCGACGGGGCGCTGCTGCAGCCCGCCCTCCGCGGCGATCGCCTCGCCGCGTCCGGCCTCTCCGATGCGGAAGTCCTCGGTGGTCGCCGCGTTGGTGCCCACAGAGATGCCGATGCCGAGGCACAGGACGACGAACACGAACCAGCCGACGATGCCCCGCCAGGGGTGGACGGCGCTCCAACGAGCCATGCGTACGGGAAGATTCTTCATGTCGTCCATGCTCTTCGTCGGGGGTGCGGTGCCGACAGCAGCGACCGGTTGAACTTGAGGTCCACCGACTGGTGGACCCCCGGACCCCCGTCCGGCTCAAGGGAAGCTGAGAGTGTGGAAGACCGTCACGTTTGTCTGGGAAGGTGACGTCTGGCGGGTAGTCATGTGTCCCAGCCGTCATCGGCTTTCCGTAGGTGTCGGCGATGCTGACACCCGCATCTCCGACGCTCGACCGGATGGACGTCAGAGAGTTCGGCCGCTCGTGTGGCTGGCTGTTGTCGGCCGTATGGCCGGTGACGTGGCTACTGAACTTGAACTCGTGATGTCGGCTGTGTCGCGGAGCCCGCTGGGCGCTGGTTGTTGGGGATCAAGAGCGTGTCTGCAACCAGTGACGCGCGGCGGCCAGGGTCACTTCGATGTCGTCGCTCCATGAACAGACTTCCAGCCACGACAGGTAGCCGCCCTGGGTGAAGACCAGGACCTCACCGGGACACTCGCCGGCTTCGGTGACCAGCTGCGCTTCGGCTGCCACTACCGTGCTGGGGCCGGTGGGCGCAGGTTCCACCTTGCTGGTGTCGAGCTCGAAGTAGGCGGTGCCACACCCGCATGTGCAGCGCGCTCGCACGCTGAGGTGCGGAACCTGCCCTTGGAGCGCGACATGAACCGGGGTGTCCCCGTTCAGGACTGCCGCAAGCACGTCGGCTACGTCGGCAGGCAGGTTCTCGTTCATCGCGGCACCGTATCTGACCAGCAATTCTAGACTCCGACCATGCAGGCTCCATCGCTGATCGGCCAGCCGGCGTGTCCACACTTCCAGCACCAGGCCGGTGCCAGCGAGGCAGCCATTGATGACCTCCGGTCGGTACTGCAGCATCTTGAGCTTGCGCCAACCGCGTCCTCGACATCCTGCACCGCACCCGCCAGCCGGGACTGCCCATGGTGCTCCTCTCCAATGCCCCGCACTTCCTGAGTGGCGTCCTTGACGCCCGCCCCGCCGGAGACCAGGACACCTTCGCCAGCCGCCACGTCGCGCACGGACGCCGGGGCTTCGGCACTGAGCACCGGCCCCATACCCCTACCCAGTCCCGGACTTCCTGCTGGCCGCCGCAGGTGACCCTCCCTGCGCCCTGTTTCCGTTGCTGAGGAGCACCACCGTATTTGTCCTTGCACGCCCAGCACTTCTTCACCGAACTCCTCGACCTACCCGTCCACGAACGACGCGTGATCGGCGACGCCTGCTACGCGGTGATCTCGCCCGACTCCCTGCTGCGCCTACGCATCGAATTCGCCCAGACCATCCGACACCGTGAGTACGGCGGACTGCGCCTGAGCATCCTCCACCCGGATCAAGGCGTCTTCGACAACGCGTACCTGCCCTTCGCCGACCACGGCACCTTCACCGTGCGGGACTCCCGCCTCGGCAGACAGCCCGGTCACGACGAGTACGGCGTCATACGGGACTGGCACCACGACGACACCTCACCCTGGATCGGCGCGGCACCTCACGCCCCTGAGCCATGCCATCCAGGACTACCTGAACGTATGGGCTCCCGGACTCGCCCCAACCGCTACGGCCGTCGCCGAACGGGATCGGTTGATGCCGCACGACACCGATCCTGCGCCGGCACGAGGATGCTGGCTCACCGACGCCGACTTCCTCACCCGCCTCCACCGCGCCACGCCGCTCTGGCTGGACATCGTCGACAGCGTCCTCGACGACGGCTTTCCCCTAGCTGAGGCCCTGACCGGGAACCGCGATCATGCCGCCCAACTGCTCGGCATCCCACCGGCATTCGGCCTCCTGATCGAAGCCGAGGCCGCGGCCCAGATCGTCCGGGCCGCCGGCCTGCCCGTCGGCTCACCTTTCGGCCCGACCCTCGCCGCCGGCCTCGACTACATCGCCGGCCTGCCCGCCGAACAGCAACAGCAACTCGTCAAGGCCGCAGTCCGCCGCTGTGCCTTCACCTCTCCCGTCTCCGCGAGCCTCCGGCGAGCCATCACCCCACCACGTTCCTCCAATCCGGCGCGGCCGAGCCGGGGACGGTGAGCTGCTCACCGTCCCCGGCACACGGAACTTGGCCCGCTGGGTCCGGATGAGCCGGTGTGGTGGACGCTGCGGCGCGCAGAACCGGCTGGACCGTACCCACGATCGTTCAGGTGCGGCTGGTGTCGGTGTGTTGAGTGGCACCGGGCGGCGCCGTGGGGGTGGCGGCGTTCCAACTGGCCAGCAGCTGCCAGGCGTCCTGGGAGGCCGAGTCCTGGGCGGGCAGATAGACGATGAGGGTCTGGTCGTCCTCGCCCGGCACGGTGAAGCCCTGGAAGTCGATGGTCAGCTCGCCGACCTGGGGGTGGCGCAGCCGCTTCTGACCGAAGGTGTGGGACAGCACCTGGTGGTCGGCCCACCAGCGGCGGAAGTGTTCGCTCTTCACGGCCAGCTCGCCGACGAGTTCGGCGGTGCGCTGGTCGTCGGGGTGCTGCCCGGCGTCCAGGCGCAGTGCGCCGGCCATCTCCGCGGCGATCCTGTCCCAGTCCACGTACAGATTGCGGGCGGCCTCGTCCAGGACGATCCAGCGGGTGAGGTTGCGTTCCTGGTAGGGCATCGCGTCGAAGTCCGCCAGCAGCACGCGAGCCAGGTGATTGGTGGCCAGGACGTCCGTGCGCCGTCCCAGGATGAACGCCGCCTGGTCCTGGAAGGACTCCAGGATCCGGTGCAGCCCCGGCCGCGCCTTCTGCACCGTCGGCGCCGCGCGGCGGCCCGTGAGCCCCTTCGGCCCGTTGAGTCGGACCAGGGCGAACAGGTGGGCACGTTCGGCGGCGTCCATGCGGAGTGCGGAGGCCACCGCCTCCAGGACTCCGGCCGAGGGGGTGATCGGCTTTCCCTGTTCCAGGCGCGTGTAGTAGTCGGTGCTCACTCCGGCCAGTTGGGCGATCTCCTCCCGCCGCAGGCCTGGCACCCGCCGGTAGGCACCGCGTTCGGGCAGGCCCGCCGACTCCGGACTGATGCGGGCCCGGCGGCTGCGCAGGAACTCACTGAGATCCACGTTGCGGGACATGTCGCCATTGTGCCGAACGCGGCACCGGCGCGTACGCCCGGAAGAGGGGTCGGTCCGTCCCAGGCAACGGCTTCCCTGGCAGATCAGGGCCAGACACCACCGCTCGCGGCCCGGTGCGGCGGTGATGTTCTGGACGAGGCGGGCTCCTGGCCCGCCATGCCCTCGATCCCTGCTGTGCCCAGGAGGCCCTTCCCGATGAAGACGATGAAGACTTGGTTCATCACCGGCTGCTCGACCGGCTTCGGTCGCCACCTCGCCCAGGCCGTGCTCGCGCTCGGCGACCGTGCCGTGGTCACCGCCCGCAACCCCGAACAGGTCAAGGACATCGTCGCCGGTCATGAGGACCACGCAGTGGCTCTGCCCCTCGATGTCACCGACCCCGGCCAGGTACGGGCTGCCGTGGCCGTCGCTCAGGAGCGGTTCGGGGGCATCGACGTACTCGTCAACAACGCCGGCATCGGCTACTTCGCCGCTGTCGAGGAAAGCACCGACGCCGAGATCCGCCGGATGTTCGAGATCAACTTCTTCGGTCTGTCGGACGTTACCCGGGCCGTTCTGCCCGGCATGCGCGAGCGTCGCACCGGCACCATCGTCAACTTCTCGTCCATCGGCGGTCTGCGGGCCTTCCCCGCCCTGGGCTACTACCACGCCACCAAGTTCGCCGTCGAAGGGCTGTCCGAAGCCCTCTGGCAGGAGGTCGAACCCCTTGGCCTGCGTGTCCTGCTCGTCGAGCCGGGCCCCTTCCGTACGGACTGGTCCGGCCGCTCAGCGGGCGAGATCCTGCCCGAGCACGAGATCGCCGACTACGCACCCGTCACGGGCGTCCAACGAGCCAGCCTTCGCGCGGGCACCGGCAAGGAGCCGGGCGATCCCGCCCGCGCCGCCACCGCCGTCATCACCGCGGTAGAAGCCGACAACCCGCCGCACCGGCTCCTGCTCGGCGGCCTCGCACACTTCCTCGCCCTCGACCAACTCGACCAGCTCCGCACCGAGTTCACTGCCTGGGAAGCACTCTCCCGCTCGGCCGACTTCCCCGACGGTGAGTGACGACCGCTCGCAGCACAGTGTTTCCCTGCCGGGCGCTACGCGCCGGTGTGCGCATTCGCTCATGCAGCGTCGCGCCGTGGGCGTTGATGGTCGCCGGTTCGGGATCGGCACCCCTCGCCTCTGCCCCGGTGCGATCGCACTGCTGTGGCACGACATCGACGGTCGCGAGGTGACCGTCCGAACACATCCCTGAAGGGCGGGAGCTGAGGGGCCAGGGCACTGTGATCACTCCCTGGCCAGGTCGGCATGGGTCGAATCCCGTACGGTCAGGCGATGGGGCACCGTGACCGGGGAGCGGGCCCCGGGTGACTCGATGGCGCCCACGAGCGTGGTGACCGCGGCCTCCATGGCGATCCCGGGACACAGACTCAGCGTCGTGACCGGCGGATCCGTGTCCGCGTAGGCGGGGTCCTCGCTCATGCACGCGACCAGGAGATCGCCTGGCACCCGCAGGCCGTGGTGCCGGGCTGCGGTGAGCAGTGAGCGGCCCGACAGGTTGTAGATGCCGTAGACGGCGTCCGGGCGGTCGGCACGCCCCAACAGGGTGTGTGCGGCGGTGTCGGAGCCCACTCCTGGGACGAGAGGCGCCGAGAGCGGTTCCTGGCCGTGCTCGGCACACCAGTCCTGGTAGGCATCGAGGCAGGTGCGGGAGTAGTGATCGGTGCTCGGTCCCGCGATCAGGGCGATCCTGCGGGCTCCTTGAGCCGCGAGGTGATCGAGGACCGAACGCACGGCGGCAATGTGGTCGTTGTCCACCCAGAAATCGCCGGGGCGGCCGTCCACCGGGCAGCCGTCGAAGACCAGGGGCGTCCCGGCCCGGCGCAGTGCGTCCGTGAGAGGGTCCTCCGCCGGCGCGTCGAGCAGGAGTACGCCGTCCAGGTCGAGTGCCTGCCCGATGTCCGGTGTGGACGGCAGCACGCTGAGAGCGTAGCCGTGGCGGTGGGCGACGGCCGTGGCAGCGGTGATGGCCTGTGCGTAGTAGGCCACGTCGACGAAGTTCCAGGCCACGTCCCGGTACGTGGTCACGGCGAGACCGAGAGTCCGGGTTAGAGCGCGCCCCTTCCGGAGCGGGTAGCCGAGCAGCGCGGCGATCTCCATCACCCGGCGGCGGGTCGAGTCGGTCATGCGGCCGGTGCCTTTGATGGCGTGCGAGACGGTCGCCGTCGACACCTCGGCCGTCCGCGCTATGTCCACGATTCTCACCGCATTCATGAGCCAAATATACGGATCCGATTGTTACGGCCGCGATTAACGACTGATTCCGTTTCCAAGTCGGACTTGTGGTTAACCACGTAACCAATGACCGTTTGAGCCAACAACTCCGGGCGACATCCTGGTGAAAGGACGGTCATGACCCAACGGACCAATCGCAGAACATTCCTCGTCGGCGCGGGCGCTGCGGCGGCGTCCGCCGCCCTTCCCCTCACGGCTGCCACGCCGGCGGCCGCCGCCATGCCGGCCCCCGGTCCCACGCGGCGTCGCTCGGCGGCGACGGTACTTCACAGCGGTGTGATTTTCACCGGGAGACACGATTGTCGCCCCTCACAGGCACTGGCCGTCGGCCGTGACGGCACCCTCCTGGCCGTCGGTTCCAACTCCGAGGTCCGCCGGTTCCTCGGCCGCGACACCGAGTCGATCGACCTCAAGGGCGGCTTCGTCATGCCAGGCCTGCATGACGGGCACGCCCATCCCGTCTCCGCGGGCCTTTCCCTGCACAAGGTCTCGCTCGGCGACGCCGAGCTGACGATCGCGCAGATCAAGGCCGTCATCACCTCCGCTCTCAAGGCGTCCACCGACCAGGAGCCCGACGGATGGCTCCAGATCGGCATGTGGAACTCCAGCGGCGTCCTGCCGGCCGGGACCGTCGTGACCAAGGCCGACCTGGACTCGCTCGACACCAAGCGGCCCATCTACGTCAAATCCGCGGACGGCCACAACGCCTGGGTCAACACCCGTGCCCTGGCGCTGGCGGGGATCACCAGGAGCACCCCGGACCCGGACGGCGGCACCATCGTGCGCGATGCCTCCGGCGATCCCACCGGCCTGCTGAAGGACACCGCCGGAAGCCTGGTCAGGGATGTCATCCCGGATCTCACCCTGGCTGAGCAGGTGGCGGCGGCGGGCGAGGCGTTCGCGATGCTGGCCGCCGCCGGGGTGACGTCGGTCATGGACGCTGCGACCGGAGACGACTCCGTCGCGCTGTACTCGGCCCTCACCACGGCGAAGAAGCTGAAGCTGCGCACGCGCCTGGCCTACCGCCTCTCCGCCGACCAGGCCAAGGACCCGCACGCCGCGCTCGCCACGCTCCGGGCCTTCCAGAAAGACCTGGCCGGCTCCGACCTGGTCACCACGGGTACCGCCAAGGTGTTCATGGACGGCGTCATGGAATACCCGGCGCACACCGCCGCGATGCTCGACCCCTACCTGGTCAACACCGGCACCGACGCTCACCCGCACTGGGTGCCGGGCACCGACCGCGGCAACCTCTACTTCGACCAGGACACCGTCACCGGCCTCGCCCTCGTACTGGACCCGGCCGGCTGGCAGATACACGCCCACGCCATCGGCGACCGCGCCGTACGCACGGCGCTCACCGCATACGAGGCGGCCTACCGCCATGGCGGACGACACCGCGACAACCGGCACACCCTGGCGCACGTCGAGTTGGTCGCCGCATCCGACATCCGCCGGATGGCCGCCGCCCGGGTTCTGGCCTGTCTCCAACTCCAGTGGGCGGAGTACGACTCGTACACCACCGACTCGCTGCTGCCGTATCTCGGCTCCAAGCGCCAGGCCCGCATCTACCCCGCCCGCACGATGGAGCGGGCCGGGTCCGCCTGACCGGCGGCACGGACTGGCCGATCGACGACTTCAACCCCTGGCGCCCGGTCGACCAGGCCATCACCCGCACCGGTCCGGACGGCACCCCCGCCTTCCACCCCGAGGAGGGCATCTCCCGGCTCAGCTCACTGCGCATGCACACCCTGAACAGCGCCTACCAGCTGCACCAGGAGCACCGCACCGGCACCCTCGAGGTCGGCAAGCAGGCCGACCTCGTCCACACCGACCGCGACCTGCTCAAGATCAAGGCAACGGAGATCCACGGCACCCAGTCCGAACTCACCATGATCGGCGGCGAGATCGTCCACGAGGCCAGTTCGGTCACGGCGGCGACGCGCAAGACGCACGCCTCGACCGCCGCGGCAAAGACGTTGCGTGCCACTGGTGCCCTATGCCGACCGAGCCACTCGCACGCGGCCTGCGGACACTGACCGGAGCTGTACACGAGCAAGTCGCCGGACAGGAAAGGGGGGTCCACCTCGGCCGGGGCAGCAGCGGCGGTGTTCCCGCACCGCCGCCCGCGCCAGGAACGGCAGATCGCGGTATCTGCCACCTACGCCTGGGGGGGGACGGGCACAGGTCGATCGGGAGACCCCTAGCCGCAGACAGGGCGGTAGGGCACGTCCGGCACGTACGCCTTCCAGTCGGCCCGTGTCAGGCCACCGGAGCCCATGCGTGTGCAGAGGCGCTTCACTGCTTGTTCCGGGGAGACGGGGTAGGTCGCCAGCGGGACGTGCGGACCGGAGACGTACAACGTGCCGCCGTCCCGGCTGAAGGCGACGGAACGGATCTCGTCGCCGGTCGTGGGGATCTCGCCGACCAGGAGCTGCTGAGCGCCGGTGTCCCAGAGTTGTACGGTGCCGCTCGTGTGCCCCGCGGCGAGGGTGCTGCCGTCGGGGGCGAAGGCGAGTGCGACCACTGCCTGACCGTTGCCCTGGAACGTGTTGTCCGAACCGCCGGTCAGCGTGCCCGTGCGATGACGGACGTCTCCGTCCCACAGGACGACGCGGCCCGTCGAATCGCCGACGGCGAGGCGGGAACCGTCGGGGCTGAATGCCAGGGCGGTGACGTTTCTGCCGTCGGCCAGCGCGCGGCCCGTGATGGGGCCCGATGGCAGCGCGGCGGACTGCTCCTCGGATGTGGCCGCCAGACGTCCGTCGGGCCGTACGGCGAGCGCGTCGCCCGCGAGGCCCGGGAGGGTTCCCGCCGCGCGGGCCCGGGCACCGCCGGTGTCCCAGATCCGGGCGATCGTGCGGTCGCCCTCGATGCGGGAGACGAGCAGCGTGCGTCCGTGCGGGCCGAGGGCGAGCCCGGACACCGGGTGGTCGTCTGCATTGCCGGGCGGCTCGACGGTGAGGCGGACCCGGTGGCTTCTTACGTCCCAGACGGTGAAGCGCTGCCGCGAGCCGCCCGGCGACGTGTCGGCGACGGCGAGGTCGATGCCGTCCGGGCTGAAGGTGAGCAGCGGTGTGCTGTCGTCGCTCACTGTGGTGAGCGGACCGAGCTCGCGGCGGGCGAGGGTGGCGCCTGTTCGGGTGGAGCGCAGTTCGAGGCGGTAGCGGTAGCGGGAGCCGGTCCGGGTCAGCGAGGCGAGTGTGGTGCCGTCCGGGCTGAGTGCGGCTGTGTCGGATGTGGTGCTCTGCCAGCGCGGCGAGAGGTTGGTGGTCAGGTCGTAGGTGTGGGCGGTGGCGCCGTCGAGATAACGCAGCAGCCGGTCCTTGCCCAGGTCCCAGGACAGGTCCTGGATCTCGGTGTCGGCGGGTGCCCGGTGGAAGACCTGGACGCCGTTGTCCGTCAGACGCCACACCGAAAGACCGTCGTCGTCGGCACTGGCCAGGAACTCTCCGTCCGGGGAGAAGGCGGCCTGGTTGAAGCCTGTGTCGCCGAGACTGGAGAGGTCGGCAACCTGGCGTCCGCTGGGGATGTCCCAGACACGCAATGCGGTGCCGGAGACGGCCGCCAGCCGCTTGCCGTCCGGGCTGAGACGGACGGTGAAGGTGCCGGCGTCGGCGCCTGTTCCGGTGCCGCAGACGTTCTTGCCCGCCTGCTCCCAGGTGCCGGGCAGGCGCTTGTCGCGCGTCGTGTCCCACACCTGGAGGGGGCCGTCGGCAGGGCACAGGGCGAGCAGCCGGCCGTCCGCCCCGAGGTCGGCGCTCGCCAGGTTCGCCGACGGGTTCGTCTCGAAGAGGACCTTGCCGTCGGTAAGGCGACGCAGCTGGACGGCACCGGGGCCGAGCGTCGGCTCGACGAGATAGCCCTTGCTGTCCGCCGTGTACCCCAACAGGGCTGTGCCGTTGGGAAGTTCGCCCACGGGCTTCCCGGCCGCCAGATCCCACACCTGGTCATCGTCCGTGCCGGCGAGGTCCACGGTGCGGGCGTCCGGGCTCACGGAGGAGACGTTCGTGCCGTCCGGCAGCCGGTAGGTGGCGGTCCTGTCATGACCGGTCACGTTCCAGACGCTCACGCGACGTCCTGCCACGCTGACCAGGGCCCGGCCGCCACCGACGAGGAACCGCTGGGCGTCCTTGCCGGTCTGCGGGTCGGTGAAGGCGTCCTGTTCCGGCTGGGCCAGGGCGCTGAGCAGGGCAGCGCGGGACTCGGTCAGGTGGGCGAGCTTCCAGGCTGCGACGCCGAGCAGCGCGGCCTTGCGGGGGTCCGTCGCGCGCAGACCTTCGGCCATGGCTGCGACGCGGCGGGCAGCGGCCTTGGCGGCCTCCCGGTCACTCTCCCGGCTCTGCTGCCAGGCGAACAAGCCGGCAGCCAGGGCGAGCGCGAGGAACGCGGACAGTGCGGCGGTCAGGTTCCGCGTTTTCCGCGCCGCACGGACCTTGGCCTCCGCGTCGGCGGCGCGAGCGGTCAGGGAGGCGGCGAGGAAGGAACGCTCCGGGCGGGTGAGGTCGTCATCCTGGGAAGCGACGGTGCCCAGAGGAGTCGTAACAGCGAAAAGCTCCTCGGCGCGGGCGAGCCGCGTCCCCCGGTACAGGGCCCCGGGGTCGCACTGCAGCCGCTCCCAAGAGCGGGCGGCCTCGCCGAGCAGCCGCTGTTCGCGCAGCCGCTCGCGGTTCTCTTCGATCCAGCCCGCCAACCGGGGCCAGCCCGTGATCAGCGCCTCGTGAGCCAGCTCGACGGTGCCATCGTTCAGTGCGATGAGGCGGGCTGCGGCGAGCCGTTCGACGACCAGAGACACGTCCTCGCCGGTTCCCAGCTCCGCCCGTTCCGCCGGGCGTCGGGTGTCGGCGGTGCCTCCCCCACTCTCGGCTTCGCTCGAGCGGGGGGACCCCCATCCGGGCGTGATCAGCCGCAGGAGGACGCGGCGGGCGGTGCGGGCCTGCGCCGGGGACAGCTCGGCGTACAGCCGCTCGGCGGTGGCGGCGATCGCGCCGCGCACGCCGCCGGCCTCCTCGTACGCGGCGACGGTCAGCGTCCGGCCCCGTCGGCGCCGCCAGGTCTCAAGGAGCGCGTGCGAGACCATGGGCAGCGCGCCGGGGCGATCGGTGACCTCATCGATGACTCGGGCGGTCAGCGCCCGTTCTACATTCAGGCCCACTGCCGTCGCCGGCCCGGTGATCACTTCCTTCAGTTCGTCCCGGCCCATCGGCCCGACCAGCAGGTGGGCTCGGCTCACCGCCTCCGCCAGTTCACGCCGCTGCGCGCAGTGGCCGTAGAAGTCGCCCCGCACCGCGACGACCACCCGCAGTCGGCTCCCCGGTTCGCGGGCGGCGAGCAGCAGGTCGAGGAAGCGGTCCCGCTCCGCGCGGTCCCGGCACAGGGTGAACAGCTCCTCGAACTGGTCGACGAGCACCCACGTGTTCAGCTCGCCGTCCTTGGGAGTGAGCGCGTCCGCGTGGGCGTGCGCGGGCTGCTCGCCCGGGGTCAGTACCCGGATCACCGCCGGGCGGTCGGTGCCGGTCGCCGTGCGCAGGGCCGGGATCAGCCCCGCTCGCAGCAGTGAGGACTTGCCGCTGCCGGACGGGCCCGACACTGCCGTGAAACGGTGTTCGTGCGCCAACTCCAGCAACTGCGCGACCAGTGCGTCCCGGCCGAAGAACAGATCGCTGTCGTGCGGCTCGAAGCGTGCAAGGCCGCGGTACGGAGGTGCGGCGTCCCCGGTGTGTGCCGCGGCCTCCCGGGCGGCTTCGTCGGCCTCGCGCCAGCGTCCCTCCCACTCCTGCGCGTCGGCATCGAGTGCCTCCGCGTACGCCCGTACGACCGCGAGCGTCGGCAGTTGCTCCCCGGCCGCCGCCTGTGACAGGGCGCTCGCCGAATAGGGCACGCGCTGGGCCATCGTCCGATAGGCCGGCTTCCCCGCCTTCTCGCGGAGCGTGCGCAGGTCCTGCGCGAGCTGCTGCACGGGACCGGCGTCCGGGTCCAGCGGTTTCTCACGTCGTCCCACCTGGCGGGCCCTTTCACCACTCATGTCCATGAAGAGGGTCGGCGGCCAAGTTACGTTTCCGCCCGAATCCGGTGCAATCAGCTCCGACCCGCACTCCTCGTGAATTGTTCAGAGCCCCCGACCTCCTACTGACCAATACGCGGGAGCCCAAGACTCGCTCTCAGCCCGGTGACATCCCCCCGTCACCGCACCCCCAACGCGGCCCCAGGCCCAGTCCCCCCTTGACCTGGGGCCGCCCCGCGCGCATCTGGCGCGCGGCGCCGTTCGGCACCGACTCGGGGAAGAGAGAGCTCCTTTGCGCAGCAAGCACAGACTGAAGAAGCGCGGCCGGAACGTGACGTACGGAACAGCCGCTCTGCTCGCGGTGGCCGGGCTCACCGCCACCGCCGCCCTCACCGTCGCGGCCCCGGCGAGTGTGGCCGCCGTCTCGCCGAGCCGTCTGGCCGGGGCCGCCGCCCGCGTCACCCTGATCACCGGCGACACCGTCGGCGTGGACGCCGCGGGCCGGGTCGTCGGCATCGACCGGGGGAAGGGCCGCGCGGACATCCCCGTCTCGGTGCGCCGGTTCGCGGGCCACACGTACGCCGTCCCCGCCGACGCCGGGCCGCTGCTGGCGAGCGGTCGGCTCGATCAGCGGCTGTTCGACGTCACCCGGCTCATCGCGGACGGCTACGACGACGCGCACCGCAAGACGCTGCCGCTGATCGTCGCCTACAAGGGCTCCGCGACGGACAGCGCCAAGCAGGCGCTGCGCTCGGCGGACGCCGACGTGCAGCGCGAACTGCCCGCGGTGCACGGAGAGTCGGTGACCGCCGACAAGCCGGACGCCACGACCGTGTGGGACGCGCTGACCCGCCCGGCCGGCGAGGGCGACGCGGTGACCACGGAGCACGGTGTCGACCGGGTCTGGCTGGACGCCAGGGTCCAGGCCCCGCAAGCGCAGGACGCCGACCCCGACCCGACGCAGGGCACCGCCCAGATCCACGCGCCGGCCGCTTGGAAGGCCGGGTACGACGGCAAGGGAGTCAAGGTCGCTGTCCTGGACAGCGGCATCGACGCCACGCACCCGGACGTGAAGAACGCCATCGCGGCCACGAAGGACTTCAGCGGCTCGGGCAGCACCGACGACACGATGGGCCACGGCACCCATGTCGCCTCCACCATCGCCGGATCCGGTGCCCGCAGCGGCGGCCGGTACAAGGGAGTCGCGCCCGGCGCAAAGCTGCTGATCGGCAAGGTGTTCAGCAAGGGCGGCACCCAGGAGTCCTGGCTGATCTCCGCCATGCAGTGGGCTTCAGGGCAGGGCGCCAAGGTGGTCAACATGAGCCTCGGTTCCACCGACTCGGCGGGAGCCGATCCGTTGGAGAAGGCCGTGAACGACCTGTCGGCCTCCGCCGGGACGCTGTTCGTCATCGCCGCCGGCAACGAGGGCCCCGACGACAACACCCTCGACTCGCCGGGCGCGGCCTCCGCCGCGCTCACCGTCGCCGCCGTCGACGGCAAGGACCGGCTGACCGACTTCTCCAGCCGTGGCCCGAGCGCCGACGGCACCCTCAAGCCGGACATCTCCGCCCCCGGCCTGGACATCATCGCCGCCAAGGCGGCCCACGGCACCGAGGGCGACCCGTCCGGCACCGCCGGATACGTCCGCATGAGCGGTACGTCGATGGCGACTCCGCACACCGTCGGGGCGGCCGCCATCCTTGCCCAGGAACACCCGACCTGGAGCGGGCAGCGCCTCAAGGCGGCCCTGATGGACTCCACCGTGCCGCTGAACGGCACGTATTCGGTCTACGCGCAGGGCGCGGGCCGGGTCGACGCGTCCCGCGCCGTCACCCAGACGTTGATCACCGACGAGCCGTCGCTCGACTTCGGCCTCCAGAAGTGGCCGCACACCGACGACATGCCGGTCGCCAAGACCCTGACCTACCGCAACACCGGCACCACACCCGTCACCCTGAGCCTGTCCGCCGGAGCGACCGGCCCTGACGGAAGGGCGGCCCCGGCAGGCATGTTCACCCTGTCGGCGAGCACCGTCACGGTCGCCGTGAACGGCACCGCGCAGGTCACCGTCACCGCCGACACCCGCGTCGGAACCGTGGACGGCGACTTCTCCGGAATCGTCACCGCGACTCCGGCCATGGGCGAGAGCGTGCGCACCGCCTTCGGAATCATCCGCGAGAAGGAGTCGTACAACCTGACGCTGAAGTTCACCGGCCGCGACGGCAAGCCCGTCACCCCCGGCCTCGCGCTCGTCGGCGGCCTGGACAACGGCAGGCAGTGGTCCTTCGGCAACCTCGGCGACGGAACGGTCAAGGACGGCAAGGTCACCATCCGGGTGCCCAGGGGCCGCTACGTCGTCGACGCGCAGATCAGGAGCCGCGTGAACGGCTCCGACGACACGACCCAGCTGGTCTCCCCGGGCCTCCTCGTGGACCAGGCCACCACGCTGTCCCTGGACGCCCGCACCGGCAAGCCCATCGACGTCACCGCCCCGGACGCCCGCGCCCGGCTGACCGACGGCCGGGTCGCCTACGGCGCCCACGGCGCCAAGTCGGCCTACGACTACTCGGGCGTCGTACTCCTGGGCACCTCAAGCGGCTACGACCACGTCTACCTCGCCCAGGCCGGACCGGCCGTGCCCGCCGCGGACTTCGTCGCCCAGGTCGGCGGCGTCTGGCAGCACGGCGGCACCGGCCCGCTGTACGACCTCGTCACCACTCGCAAAGGTTCCTTCTTCACCGGCTTGAACCGCACCTTCACCACCCGCGGCCTCGCCAAGGTCGTCACGGCGATCGGCTCCACCACCAAGGGCAGCGAGGCGCGGCCGAACGCCGGCTGGACCACGCCGGGGTGGCCGGACGTGTCGGGTCTCGTGGGCGGCCCCATGGGCAACACGCGCAAGGTGCCTGCCGTGGCCGTCGTGCACTATGTCTCCACGGACGCCGGCCTGCGCTGGAGCCTGGGCGTGAACATCGACAACGACACGTACCCCAACCTGGCCTTCCTGAGCCCGCTCGCCTCCCGCCGCTTCGAGCCCGGGCGCACCTACCGGGAGACGTACAACACCGGCGTCTTCGCCCCCGTCACCACCACGTCCAACGGCCTCGGCACCCCGGGCGCCTCGCACAGCGGCACGTCGTACGCGATCTGTATCCCGCTGCTCTCCGACGGCGCGGGCCACGCGAACGGCGGTGCAGCCGACTGGCATGTCCGACTCACCGCCGACGGCACTACCCTCTCCGACCAGCGGAACGACCCCTGCAACCTGGGCGTGCAGGACGGACTGCCGGCGAAGAAGGCCTCCTACCGGCTCAGCATCGACGCCACCCGCCCCGCGAAGGACTTCAGCGTCGGAACCAGGGCCTCGGCGGTCTGGACGTTCACCGCGGACCACGTCCCCGGTACCGAGCTCGCGCACTTCCCGCTGTCGGTGGTCCGCTTCACCCCGAAGCTGAGCCTGACCAGCACGGCGAAGGCCGGTGCCCGCCTCACGGTGCCGATCGGCATCCAGGGCCCGGCGGCGGATAAGGGCGCGGTCAAGTCCCTTGCCGTACAGGTGTCGTACGACGGCGGGCGCACCTGGAAGCACGTCACCGTGACCACCGGCGCGAACGGCAAACGCTCCCTGACCCTGACCAACCCGGCCAAGGCCGGCACGGTGAGCTTCAAGGCCACGCTGACCGATACCAAGGGCAACACGGTGACCGAGACGCTCTGGAACGGCTACCGCACGGTCCGATAGGGGTACGGCACAAGGCCCCATGGGACATGGGCCCATCTCTTCCGGAGATCGGCCCCGACAGGAGAGAGCACCGGCGCTCCGGGACGACCGAACCCGGGAACACCACGCGGCGCAGCTCTCCCGGTGGCCTGAGGCAGGCCTCAGCCTGCCTCCGCGCTCGCTCACCGACCACCCACAGACGTCCGTGCCCCGGCCCCTGGCCGTCCGGCACGGCCGCCCCGCCCAAATGTCCTGCCCCCAGAGCTGCGGCCAGGACTGCACGGCGCGTCCGACGGTGCCGCACCAGCGGCATCAGCGCCTTCTCCCAAGGAACGGAAACCCCCATGTCCAACCGAATGATCCACCGTGTCGGCATCCCGGCGGTCCTCTCGACCGCACTGGTCGGCGCGGTCATGCTGCAAGGCGTGTCGCCGGTCCCGACCACCTCCTCGGCGGCCACCGCTCACTCCGCCACGAAGTCCGTCCACCTCGGGGCGCACGACATCGATCTGGCGGCCTACGCGCAGCTCAGCTGGGACGTGTCCTCGGGTTCGAGCGGCTGGGCCGCGTTCATCAACTCCATCCGGACGGAGGCGCGCAACGCGTCCAACCCGGCCACCAGCGCTGCATCCAGCGGGGGCACCGTCGACATCACCAACAAGGCCGCGGACGCCAACTTCGTCGACATCGCCATCAACTACGGCGGCGAGAACACAGTCCACTTCATGATGCGGCTCAGCGACTACTACATCGTCTCCTACTACTTCATAGACGAGCACACGGACAGGACCTACTACTATCCGCTGGCCTCGGGGGACCTCCCGGCCACGCCCAGCGGCTGGGTCTACCGCAACCGGTTCCAGGGCCACGAGAACTACAACACCCTCGCCTCCGACGGCCAGACCTCGCTGACCAACGTGACCATCGGCCCCAACGCGGTCGAGGCCTCCCTGATCCAGCTGCGGGACACCGCCGGGAGCGCGAGCACCGCCGACATGTCCCGCGCACTCCTGCGGATGATCCTCACCGTCGCGGAGCCTGCCCGCTTCAGGCCGCTGGCCACCCGTTTCGCGTCGGTCTACCAGAACTTCACGACGACCACTCTGACCGCGAACGAGGTCAACCTGATCCGCAACTGGCAGAACGTCAGCTCCGTCTTCGTCCAGCACTGGTACGGCAGCAGCGAGGGACAGGGCACGGACTCCGACACGAGCAGTATCGAGCTGCCCGGCTACGGCCTCATCAACAACGCCCCCAAGGCCGCCGCACTGTTGCTGACGGCCCTGGCCCTGAACTTCCCCACCTACTACAAGGACGAACTGTGACCCCCACCGACGACAATGTGGTCTGACATACGGCCCCGTTGACCGGGCCGCAAGCAGCAGGCACAGGCGCTCGGCCGCGGTTTCCCGGCCGAGCGCCTGGCACGATTCACTCCGCATCGGCGGCCGACGGCCTTCAGACGCAGCAGTTTTCGCCGGTCACGTGATAGACCTCGCTGGTCTCGGGGTTGTGGCGACTTGCTGCCGCCGATCCGTCCGCGCACTGACTGGGTTTCCTCCTTGCGGTCCACCGCCCCGCTGGACGGACCCCATCCTGGTACCTCGGGGATCAGCCGTCCGGAGTGGCTTCCGACTTCCTGAGCCCATTGCTCAAGCGGGCTGCGGAGTCAGGCGCTTGTGGCCCTTGCGGTCGTAGTACGCGGTCATCGCGAAGCCGAAGAGCAGGGCGATGGCCGCGCCGCTCGCGATCATGATCCAGGCGCGGGTGAGGCCGGCGTCGCCGCGTGCGTCGAAGTAGAGGATCGCGCGGACGCCGTCGCTGAGCTGGCGCATGCGCTCAGCAGGGCGAGCAGCCCGGTGAGGACCGTGGGCATCAGCCACAGCTTGGGGTGGCGCAGCAGAGTACTGGCGCGTGCCTTGGCCCGGTGCCCAACGTGGTGCTGTTGGTGATCGGGTTGCGGCTGAGCCCGACCAGGACCAGCTTCCCGGAACGGCCGAGCGCGGACAGCGCCTGCTCGCGTACGGCGTTCACACTGCAGAAGTCGAAGGCGATCTCACGCCCGCAGCCCCGCTGGCCGCGCGGACCTTGTCCACGAAGGCTCCGTCGACCGGGTCGAGGGCGAGGGGGTCCGCTCCGCAGGCCAGGGCGCGTTCGGGGGCGGTTGGGGGGAGGGGTCCACGGCGATGATCGGACAGGCGTCCACGGCCCGCCCCAGCAGTGCTCCGAGCTCGCCCGAGATCAGGTGCGCGTCGGACAGGTACTCGCCTGCTGCCTCTACTTTGGCCAGGATCTCTCTCGATCCGAGGACGGGCCGGGCAACTTCGTTCACCCGCAGCTCACGGCTCGAGAAGTGCAGTCGTGCCGCCCGCATGGTCGTCATGCCGTCATCGCCTCGCTACGCGCTCGCGCGGGCCTTCTCGTACAGGACGGGGTCATGAGCATTGACGATCGTGAGGTCGGGGTCAGCGTGCCGATACAGCTCGGCGAGGCGGGCGTGGTTGTCGCGGACCTTCTTCGGGTCGAACCCGACGACGGTCTCCATGCCGCGCAGGGAGGCGGGGACGGGGGAGCGGCCGTCGAGGGTGCCGTGGTGGTAGAAGGCGTCACCGGCGTGCAGGATCCAGCGCGTACCGGTGTCGACCGCCACGGCGGCGTGGCCGCGGGTGTGGCCGGGGAGCGCGATCAGGACGATGCCGGGCGCGATCGTGTCGAGTTCCCTGGCCGCGGCGAACCCGCGCCACTGCTCGCCGTCGGGTCGGTGTTCGACGAGCTTCGGGCCGTGCGCCCACTGCGCTGAGCTGTAGCGGATCCGCTCCCGCCAGGTGGGGGAGTGGACGGCTCCGCGCGCCTCGTCCGCGGTGAGGTGGACCTGGGCGTGGGGGAAGTCGGA